>JAJPJM010000173.1 GCA_021324235.1 Verrucomicrobiota bacterium | reverse complement strand
GACAGTTACGATCTTAACGGGAACAGAACCGGCACGTACGTGTTGAATCTGTCCGAGATTCCCGAGCCTTTTATTGTGCCTGCCGGCGACCAGGGCGGACCCATGACTGGCAGCCCAAGTTATGCCGGGACCATTACTTTGGGCCGACAGGACCTGTGGGCATTTACGGCTTGCACGGGTGATGTGATTAATCTGGGCTTAAAGACCACGAATTTTTCGGGAAATCTCGGACTCTATGGGCCGAACGGGGCGTTGTTGCAATATTACCAGGAGAGCGCAAATGCGCGCATTACCTATACTGCGACCAACTGTGGAACCTTCACGGTGCTGGTCGACAGTTACGATCTTAACGGGAATAGGACCGGCACCTTCGGCCTCACGGCCAATGGACTTGTTTATGAGGTGAGGGAATGCCTTCCCAGGATTTCAGGCACGAATTTCACGTTCAACGAAGTTGGCGGCAATACCAACGCCAATGCCGGTTTCATCTTGTATTCAACCACGAACGTCGCCACGCCTTTTGGACTTTGGACACCGGTTCTGACCAACCAGTTCGATCAGTTCGGAGTATTCGGGTACACGAACAATCCAGCTCAACCCCAGCAGTTTTTCAGATTCCTTGTGCCATGATTTGGCTTACAAAGCCACCCGGACGTGCTCTGTCAGGCGGATACCGAATTTTAGGCTTTAGCATTCAGCCTTGTTTTCCGGCTGCCGCCACTCGTCGCGTCGACTTGCCGCGCCGAAACGGCGTGTAGGCGGGAGCAGCGCGAAGACGGAACACGCCAAGGCTCAGAGGTTTGACACGGATTGCACGAAGACGAGCTTTTAACCACGGATGACACGGATTTCAAAGTCCTACGGCGCTGGGTCTCAATGCGGCTGTTGTTGCTGAATTGCTTTGAGCGGTGCAAACGCCTGATTAAAGAGGTGATGCAACAGAAGCCAAACGGTGACGCCCACTATAACAGCCAGCACCAGGCGGATGCCCAAGCCAATCAGGAAGGCCTTTTGCCGCCGTTTGATGGTGGCAATGACCGGTGCGCCGCAATGCGGACACGTCCGCGCATGGTCGCTGATTTGACCGCTGCATTCGTGGCATTTGATTAGGGCCATAATTTTTATGATCGCCGCAATCGCGAATAGGGGCGTTTGTTAAATGCCATTTCTGTCATCTCAATGAGTTCTGCGCTCGGCTTGAGTTTGGAAACGTCAACGACGGCAACATCACACGTTGGCAAATCTGGCCAGTCGTTACTGACTGCAATACCAATGACTGTTTTCGCTTTTAGTTTATGTCCCATGCCCATTGCAACATTTGCCAGTGCGATGCGACGCTCTTCGCGTTCGAACTTTGCTGCCAAAACTAAATATGCTTCGTCACTTTCTTCGCTAAATATGAAACCGCGAAATGCAATTTCTTGTTCTTGGCATTGCTTTACACGGTTTACAAGGAATTCGACCATTTGACCACGATCCTTGCGATTAAGCTTCGCTAGGTATGGAATCGTCATCTGGTAAGCCTTTAGCGAGTTTGGTTCTGCGAGCAGATTGAAACGTTTGTCAACCGCCTCACCTGACCCGATAGCTGCATACAATTGTTCAATTAGTTGATCTATGAAATAGCTTGGCTTTTCCCGTCTTTCCAACCCGGCAAGAGAAGGTTGATGCCGTTTATTTAAATCCGTAACGTCAGTGAAAATCTTCTTCTCACAAATTTCGATTAGCCTTTTTCTTTCGAACGTGGTCAGCGCCCACTCATCGGCCGGGTCACTGCCCGGCGGTATGAGTTTTTCACCATGAAGCATCCATCTGGCCGTAAGATAAAAAATAAAGTCTGGCAGCGTATCCAATAATAAAAGCAGCAACGAGAACTGTCTTAACGTGAAAAGGTGTATCGGAATTGGGCCCTCTGGATAGCAAGTCGTGTCGAATCGAATCTGGACTGGTTTGCTTTTCTCTGACCAAATCGGCACAAAAACCACAACCAATATAACTTCGGTGACCTGGTTCTTTTCAAATGCGATCTCAACACCGCGAGCGTTGCGGAACGACTTGAATTGCGGACTGTTCAACGCCTCGGTCAACGCGCGAAATTGATGGATTGCTTTGTCAACCGATTTTGAGACACGAGCCAACTCGATTCTGCACGGCTGTGATGACGAATCAATTTGTTTGCTCTTAATTTGTATAGCGAGCAAAGTGTTATTGAATACCACAAGTAAATCTGCCGCCTCCTTCTCCTCGCCATTGAGCTTGCGGTATTTGGGATTTCTAATCGTGAAATCTGCGAAGAAACTCTTCTTGCAAAGGTTTTCAACGACGTCTTCGATTTCACGGCCAAAATTCACAGGTGAAACGGGTCACACCAATTTCTTCGCAATGTGCTCATCGAGGATTTCCTTCATCGTCAGGGCGACGATGACTTTATGAATTGCGATTCTCCAAGGATGTCGCGTCTGCGGCGCTTGGCGAGTTTAATTCAATGCAAATCTTCATAAAAACGCCCCAAATAATATATGCATCACTTTTATCGAGAATTCTTTTTTCTCGAAGAGATTTGCCAGGGTGAATTAAATTCCGATGTTGTTGAACAAATTGAGTAAGACTACTCGTCGCTGCTCCCAATAGATTCATTTTCGACGCTTTTTTAATTAATTCACCAAGTTGCCATTTTTCAATCGGGTTATCTTTTGAAACAGTTAGCCTTTGTGTGTGTTGCAATAACAGATCGAGCAATACTGCTTCAATTGCGCTACCAGCCATCACCGCAGTCGCGGTGAATGCTTTTGCACCAAAGCAACGACTCGCCTCCTGGGCAGCAGCCGCTGCAAAGTTTCGTAACTTCTCATCTTTCACAAAAGAAACATCCGGCACTGGCGTTAGTGGTGAAGCATCGTTTTGCTCTGAAGGAGAAGGCGAATCAGAAAGGATAGGCGTACTTAAATGCTCAAAGATGTTGCCCTTGACAGGAATTCCTCCTCGTTGAGCAGCGTTCCGATCTTCGACAAAAACCTTCCATTCGGGATAGTATTGCTGAGACACAATTTTTTCGTGATAATCCGCGAACGGACCTTTACGAGGTATAGACTGAATTTCTTTTCTTGGAAATTCAATGGACCAATGACCGTTAACAGATGAACTGCCGTAGGTTCGATAAATGCAATCAAATTCCCCCACCTTACCCAACATCTTCATGTCTTCTTCACTCAACTTGATTTCTACCGCAATTTCTTCGTCAGAATATCGATTCCTTCGTTCTTCTTTTCTTGTGTGGTAATATTTTTTACTCAAGAATTCCAACAAGTGAATACGCATTTCTTCATAGCGCTTTCCATTCTTTGTTAACAGGACCCCAACAAGCTTTAATTCGTAATGCTCATCCCCTCCGCCATTCTGTTCCATAACAATGCTTCCATTCAGGGGTGACGCTCTCAAACTCTCTTGGACATCGTTTATATCGTGATCCCGATGGAAATCGACAGTTTTAGGCCACTGACCACAATCTAGATAATGTTCCCAAAACAAATCGAGATATCTTTGCTGTGAACTGGTCAATTCACCGCGGAGTTTTTCCAAAGAAAATGAATTCCGATTTGGCGGCAAAATCTTATCAGTTTTCTGTAAATTCGTGTTTGAGATTTCACTTGGCGGTTTTGGTGAGGGAATTGTTTCAAAATCTTTAGCAGTTGGTGTCTTTACAGTTTGCACTGGCGATTGATTAAGCACCTCAGACAAACTGACTTTCTTTTGATAATATGGGGGCGGAGGTGGAATGGCTGCACCCGCAGGATATATTGTTCTTGGAGGGAGTTTGGTATAGCCCTTATTTAAGGGCCGAAGTAATGAGTCCAGACCGCCGATTAAAACTAAATCTTCCTTAGGACAGCCGATCCAACAAAAACGCGCCATCAATTCACTCCAAATAACCTCGTCCGGCTGTTGCCATGATTCCGCTTCCTCCCTAACGATTTCAACAAGTTCGGCTGTAGTTGTTTCTTGTGGATTAATGGAGGCGTTCGAATTCATTTTTTGAGAGCCAGGTAGTTCCTGCGGTGTTAAATTATGTTCGAGGTCAGAAATGGCTTGTCCAACGAGAAAATCCATCCGGGCGAAGGCCTGCTCATACATTTTATCGCTAAAGTCGGGACGCCCAAGAATATCAGCAATCGGCATCGCATTTTCGTAATAAACTTCTGCAAAATTAAGCAACGGGACGATTTTTGAGAGGCAATCACGCCGTGTTTGAATGGAGGTTCGAAACGAGGATTGCTGCATTTCCTCTTTCAATTGCTTGAGCGTTTCCATCCGTTGAGGGTTCGTCATATCAATATTCTTTTTTCTGACGGCTCGCGGGGACTCTCGCCCCACCGGAAGATTTGCCAGCGGGTTTCTTTACCATGAGCGGAGATTATGAAACGTCCATTATTTCGTCAACGACGGCGCTTGTATATTGAATAAGGAAGGCAAGAACGCAGGAACTGATTTTTCCTGATTTCCTGTGTTCCTTATTGAATCCAAGGACAGCGTGCTGGTGCTGGTGTATTGAGTAGGGGACGACGTAAGGAGTCTCTGGTTCAAACGAGTCTCGTTACCTCGACTCCTACAATAGTTAGAGTCGACTCACGTCGGCTGCTACGGTTTAATGATGTCGCTTGACATCCATGGGCATTCGTTGCAACATGTCCAAAGATGTCCAAAGTGCGTTTTGCAGGCTGGACATTGCGAACAGATGCAATTGACAGTCAAAGATGTAGCCGGATTACTGGATATATCTGAAAAGACGGTTTATCGCTGGATTGATGAGCGAAAACTGCCTGGCTACCGCCTCAGTGGACAATATCGGTTCAATCGCGCTGAACTGCTCGAGTGGGCCACGGCCAATCGCATCAACGTTTCGCCACGGATTTTTGAAGAACCGGTAAACGGCCTGACGCCGCTTCCCGAATTGTCCGACGCCATGGAGGTGGGGGGCATTTTCTATCGACTGGCCGGCAAGGACAAGCCGGCCGTTCTTCGCAGTGTGGTGGAGGTATTGCGGTTGCCGGACAAGGTGGACCGTGAATTTCTACTGCAAGTGTTGCTGGCCCGCGAAGCGTTGGAGTCCACGGCCATCGGAGACGGTATTGCCATTCCGCATGTACGGAATCCGATTGTCCTTCATATTCCGCAACCGATGGTGACGCTGTGTTTCCTGGAAGCGCCGGTGGATTTCGGGGCGTTGGATGGCCAGCCGGTGCAAACGTTGTTTACGCTCATCAGCCCCACGATCAAGGCGCATCTGTACTTGTTGTCCCGCCTGACGTTCGCCTTGCGCAACCCCGATTTCAAGGCGCTCATCGTTCGACAAGCGGGCCGCGATGAAATTTTGCCGGCGGTTAAACAAGTCAGCGACAGGTTGCGCGTTTCCACCACGACCATAAATACGGCATAAGGCGCATTCTTCATGGAATTTACTCCCGGCAATTTATTGACAGTGACTTTTGCCACCTATGCGATTGGTGCGGTGGCAGGGTTATGCTGTCTGCGCCATGAGCGGCCGGCGAATCTGCTGACGTTCGGTCTGGCGACGCTGGCATCGGCGTGCGGGTTGCTGGCCGGCGTGCTGTGCCTGGCATACAGTCCGGCGTTCGGCACGGTACGGATGCAACTGTTGCCGACGCTGATTCCCTACCTGTCGTTTTCCATCCGCGTCGATGCGCTTTCGGCGTTCTTCCTGGTGGTGGTTTCGGCGGTCGCACTGGCGATTTCAATTTATTCGCTCGGTTACATGCGCGGATTTTACGGGCGGAAAAGCGTCGGCCTGCTCGGGGCCTTTTACAACGTTATGTTGCTGGCCACCACGCTGGTATTCCTGGCGGACAACGCCTTTTTCTTTCTCATGGTCTGGGAAATCATGGAGCTCACCGCCTATTGCCTGGTCAGCTTTGAGCATGAACAGGCCGAGACGCGTCGCGCCGGGGTGCTGTTTTTTGTGATGTCGCACATCGGCACCGGCTGCATCATGCTCGGTTTTCTGATGTTGTTCCAGGCGTACGGCCACGCCACGGGCGATTATGGTTCTGCCGCCTATTCCTTCGATAATTTTCACGCGCTCGGCGACAGGATGTCGTCCGGTTCGCGCGACGCTGCTTTTCTACTCTTCCTGGCAGGTTTCGGCATCAAGTCCGGCATTGTGCCATTGCATACCTGGCTGCCCGCGGCGCACCCGGTGGCGCCCAGCAACGTTTCCGCGTTCCTGTCCGGTGTGCTCATCAAAACCGGCATCTATGGCATGGCGCGCGTGTTCTTTGATTTTCTTCCAGGCACGGCGGGACCGCCGATGTGGTGGGGCGTGACGGTGTTGTCCATCGGGACCATTTCCGCGGTGCTGGGCGTGCTTTATGCCCTGATGCAACATGATCTCAAGCGGCTGCTGGCGTATCACAGCATTGAAAACATCGGCATCATCCTGATGGGCTTCGGCGCGGCGTTGATGTTCCTGCACACCGGCCACCCGGTGCTGGCTTCACTGGCGCTCATCGCCGGCCTTTACCACACGATCAATCACGCCATATTCAAGGCGTTGTTGTTTCTCGGCGCGGGTGCCGTGTTGCACGCCACCCACACCCGTGACATGGAACACATGGGTGGACTGGCGAAACGGATGCCGCAGACGGCTTTCTTTTTCCTCGTGGGTGCCGTGGCCATTTCCGCCCTGCCGCCCTTGAACGGGTTTGTCAGCGAATGGCTCACCTACCAGTCGTTGCTGCAGGGATATGGCACCACTGACAGTCTGCTGCGGCTCATGTTTCCGATCGGCGGGGCGCTGCTGGCTTTGACCGGTGCGCTGGCGGCGGCGTGTTTTGTGAAGGCGTTCGGCATCACGTTTCTGGCGCAACCGCGCAGCGAACATGCTGCCCAGGCGAACGAGGCTCCGTCCACCATGTTGCTGGGCCAGGGCCTGCTCGTGGCGGCGTGCGTGTTTCTCGGACTTTTCCCGACTCAGTTTCTCAAGCTCCTTGATCCGTTGACGCAATCGCTGACCGGGCTGCAAATCAGCGGGCAACTGACCGTGGCCAACGGGCTGGTATTATCCGGCGTCAACCCGAACGGCGGCACGGTCTCAACACTGGGCATCGCGGTGCTGGGCCTTTGTTTCCTGTCCCTGCCGTTCCTGCTGCGGCTGGTCTTTGCGCGGGGAACGAACGTTCGCATCGGGCCGACGTGGGATTGCGGTCTTCAGGGTTTGACTCCGCGCATGGAATACACCGCCACCGGTTTTTCCAAGCCGATCCGGATGATTTTCAAGGCACTGTTCCGGCCGCGCCGCGAAGTGCAGCGGGAATACGATTTTTCACCTTACTTCACGAATACCATCCGATTCGAGGCCCACGTCGAGGAGGTTTTTGAAACGCGGATTTACCGGCCGCTCAACCGGTGGGTGCTCTGGGCGTCGCGCCGGATGCGCGCGTTGCAGGCCGGCAGCATCCAGGCCTATCTCATTTACATTTTCATCACGCTGCTTCTGCTGCTCCTGTTCGCGTTATGAACCTTGATCCCATTTCCATTCTGTCGCAAACGGCGCTGCTGCTCGCGCTGGCGCCGCTGATTACCGGTTGCATCCGCAACTGGAAGGCCCGGCTGCAAAACCGCCGCGGCCCGCGCGTCTGGCAGCCTTATTTCGATCTCCTGAAATTTTTGCGCAAGGACATGGTCATCTCCGAACATGCGTCGTGGGTGTTCTCGGCCGCGCCCTATGTTGTCTTCATCACCGCGCTGCTGGTGGGACTGATGGTGCCGATGGTGACCACGCAGGCGCCGTTGAGCCTGTTCGGCGGCGTACTGGCGGTCGTCGGATTGCTGGCGCTCGGACGTTTTTTCCTGGCGTTGGGCGGGCTCGACCCGGGCAGCGCGTTCGGCGGCATGGGCAGCAGTCGTGAGATGACGATCGCTGCCATTGCCGAACCGGCGTTGATGCTGGCGCTTTTCACCGTGGCCATCACGGTCGGCTCCACCGATTTCAGTTATATCGTCACGGCTGCGCAACAACCGGGCTGGAACCTGTTCAATCCCACTCATCTCATGGCCTTCGCGGCGTTATTTGTGGTTTTGCTGGCCGAGACCGGCCGGGTGCCCATTGACAATCCGGCCACGCATCTGGAACTGACCATGATCCATGAGGCGATGTTGCTGGAATATTCCGGCCGTTATCTGGCATTGATGGAATGGGGTGCGTCCATCAAGCAACTGGTGCTGATGGCGATCCTGGTAAACATCTTCCTGCCGGTCGGTCTGGCGACGGACGGTTCGGCGGCGATGCTCGGACTGGGACTGTTGATTTTCCTCGGGAAAATTCTGCTGTTATCCGCCGCGGTGGTGCTGGTCGAGACGGTGAATGCCAAGTTACGTTTGTTCCGGGTGCCGGATTTGTTGAGCGCGGCCTTCGTGCTTGCCGCCATGGCGCTGTTGTCCACGTTCCTGTTTAAATGATCATGAATCCTTCCGCTCCAACTCCCATCGGCTCGCAGATCATCATGCTGTTCGCGGCGTTGATGCTCGTGCTGCAACTGCTCCTGGTGGTGCAGAAAATGTTGCTCACCAACATCCGGCTCTACGCCCTCCAATCGCTCATGCTGACCGTGATCGCCGCCGTGATCGCCTGGTATTACAACGCCACGCATGTCTATATCGTTGCCGTGCTGACGCTCGTCGGCAAAGTCATCTTCCTGCCCTGGCTGCTCAACCGGCTCGTGCGCCGGATCAAGATCGTGGAGGAGATTGAGCCGCTGATTAACGCGCCCACGTCCATGCTCATCTGTGGCGGCCTGACCCTGCTGGGTTACATTGTGGCGCGACCATTCACGACCCTGGACAAACTCGGGAACAACACCCTCGCCATCGCCATCGCCCTGCTGCTCACCGGTTTTTTTCTCATGATCAATCGTCGCAAAGCCATCAGCCAAGTCCTGGCGTTGTTGACCATTGAGAACGGCGTCATGCTGGCCGCCGTGGCGCTGACCTCCTACGGCATGCCGCTGGTGGTCGAGCTGGGCATTTTCTTCGATGTGATGGTTGCCGTCATGGTGCTGGGCATCCTGGTCTATCGCATCCGCGAATCGTTCGCCTCGATGGACACCAGCAAACTGACCCAGTTGAAAGGATGAACAAATGGAAAACATCGAACATTCAACATCGAACGCCCAACATCCAATGCCGAAAAAAAACACAGCGAGTGCAGAGTTTTTAACCACGGATGGACATTGATGAACACGGATACTGAATCTGTCAAATACGCGAACCACGCGAACACCGGTTTCTGGATTCAGCCTTCCTTGCCGCGTCGTAGCCTCAGCGAAGACGGGAGCCATTTTTTATGTTGACCCCCATTCTCCTCATCCCGCTCGCGACCGCGCTGCTTTGCCTGCTCGTGCGGTCGCAGCGCCTGATGGGCTGGCTGAACCCGCTCGCGTTCGCCATCACGCTGGCGCTGGGCGTTTGCTTGCTGAACGAAGTGCTGGCGCACCAGGTGGTCACGGAGTGGAATGAATTTTTTTATGCCGACGCCTTGAGCGCCTGGATGGTGTTGCTCATCTCGGCGGTGTCACTGGGTTCGACCCTCTATGCCGGACGCTATTTCCGGCGCGACCTCGCCGCCGGGGTGGTGACGGCGGGCCGGGTGAAGGAATTTTTCGTGCTCACGCCGGTATTTGCCGCGGGCATGTTCCTGGTGGTGCTGGCCAACAACCTGGGCGTGATGTGGTTTGCCCTCGAAGCCACCGCGTTGTCGTCCGTGATCCTGGTGGCGCTTTACAACCGCCGGACCTCCCTCGAAGCGGCCTGGAAATATGTCATCCTCGGCAGTCTGGGCCTGGCCCTGGCGCTGTTCGGGACCGTGTTTACTTACGCGGCGGCCGTCAACCAGAACGGACCGGAGCAGTTGCCGAGTTTTAACTGGTCGCATTTCATGGCCGTGGCGGGACAGCTTGACCACCGGATGATCAAGCTCGCGTTTATTTTCGTGCTCGTCGGTTACGGTACCAAGGCCGGACTGGCGCCGATGCACACGTGGCTGCCCGATGCGCACAGCGAAGCGCCGTCACCCACCAGCGCCATGCTGTCCGGCGTGTCGCTGAAGGTCGCAATCTACGCGTTGCTGCGCTTTCATATTCTCACCACACAGTGCCTCGGCACCGGCTACAGCCGCACGTTGCTGCTCGGTTTCGGCCTGTTCTCCATGTTCCTGGCCGCGCCGTTCATTCTCGTGCAAAGCAACCTCAAACGGATGCTGGCCTACTCCAGCCTCGAACACGTCGGCCTTATTTGTGCCGCCGTCGGCCTGAACACGCCGGTGACCATTTTCGGCGCGTTGCTGCACATGGGTTATCATGCGTTGACCAAACCGGTGTTGTTCTTCGCGGCGGGGAACATTCATCAGACGTTTCATACCATGAAACTGCGGGTCATTGGTCCCGGGGTGATCAAGGTGTTGCCGGTGACGGTGTTGTTTCTCGGGCTGGCGGCGGTGGCGGCGACGGGCCTGCCGCCGTTTGGTTTGTTTTACAGTGAACTGACGGTGCTCAGCGGCGGGTTTGCGGCGGGACATACGGTCATCAGTTTTCTAATCATGACCGCGCTGGTGGCGGCGTTTTGCGGCGTTCTCAAACAACTCACGCGCATCCTGCCGGGCACACCCAAGGTCGCCCGCGTCGCCGACGCCGCGGTGTGGGACGGCGTGCCGGCCATGGGACTGCTTGTGGGGGGCTTGCTGGTGTTCAGTGTGTGGGTTCCGGTGCCGCTGCTCCGGTTGATTCACCAGGCGGCGGGAATTATTGGAGGAAAACCGTAGTGCGAAGGATGAAGGCCAAATGCCAAAGGCTCAAGAGATGGAACTGATACTTTTACTGCTCGTGCCGCTGGCGGCCGGCCTGCTCTGTCTCGCGACCCGTTCGCGGGCGTGGTGGGAATGGCTGAATCTCGGCGCTTTTGCCATTGTGGCGGGACTGGCCTTCAAGGTGGCCATTGACGTGGCGGGGCAGGGCACGGTGATGGCCCTCGGCGGCTTTCTGCGCGCCGATGCATTGAGCGCGCTGGTGCTGGCGCTGATCGGCTTTGTCTCGCTGGTCTGCGCGATTTACGCCGTGGGTTATTTTCGCCGGGACGAGCGCGATGGCAAAATTGCCCGGGCACAACTGAGGCGTTATTATGTGCTCACGCCTCTGTTCGTGGGTGCCATGCTGCTGGTGCCGCTGGCCGACAATCTGGGCGTGATGTGGGTGGCCATCGAGAGCAGCACCCTGGCGTCGGTGCTGCTGGTCACGTTTTACAACCAGAAGACCTCATTCGAAGCGGGCTGGAAATACATCATCATCGGCAGCGTCGGTATTTCGCTGGCGCTGTTGGGCACGGTTTTGACCTATTCCGCCGCCGTCGGCCTGCTGGGGCCGGAAACGCGCGGTGGCATGAACTGGTCGGTGCTCGTGGGGGTGGCGGACAAGCTCAACCCGCAGGCGATGCGTCTGGCGTTCATCCTGGCGTTGGTCGGTTACGGCACCAAGGCCGGGCTGGCGCCGATGCACACCTGGAAACCGGACGCCTATGCCGAGGCGCCGGTGCCGGCCGCCACCCTGCTCGGCGCCGCATTCATCAACTGCGCCATTTATGCCATCATGCGTTACGACGTGCTGGCGGAGAAATGTCTCGGCCACGATTTCCCCGGCAAGTTGTTGATGGGTTTCGGCGTCGCGTCCATCCTGGTGGCGGTGCCTTTCATTCTCGTGCAACGGAATTTCCGACGGTTGCTGGCCTATTCCAGCATTGACCACGCCGGCATCATGGCGGCGGGGCTGGGTTTCGGCGGCAAGATTGGCGCGCTGGGCGCGGCGCTGCACATGGTGTTCCACGGCGTTACCAAGCCGTTGCTGTTTTTTTGCGCCGGCAACGTGCAGCAACATTACGCCACGCCGCATTTCCGGAAGGTCCACGGTGCCATCCGCACGCTGCCCTGGACGGGCGGATTGTTTCTGGTGGCGGCGCTGGCGGTCACCGGTACGCCGCCGTTCAGCATTTTCCAGAGCGAATTCAAGATCCTCAGCGCGGCCCTGGCGGCCGACCACGGCTGGACCGCATTCCTGTTCGTGGCGGGAGTGGTGACAATTTTCGCCGGCTTCCTGGTGCATCTGTCGAAGCTGAGCCTGGGCGCGCCGGCGCAGCCCGGCCCGCGCGTGGCCGAGTGTCCGTGGAAACTGGGCGCGATGATGATGGTGGCGGTGGCGGTGGTTGGACTGGGCTTCTGGCTGCCCGGCCCGCTCTATGAACTGATGCGCCAGACAACCCAAATCATAGGAGGTGCTCCATGAACCTTTTGCCCGATGTGGCCAAGATCATGGCTGAAATGCAGGAACGTTTTGGCGACCGGCTCGACGCGGTCCGCGCCGAACGGCCCAACGAAGTTTATTTCGACGCCAAAATGGACCTGGTCGCCGGCTTCTGCGCGGATCTTTACAAAAACTGGGACGCACGACTGGCCGGTGTTTTTGCCGACGACGTCTGTGAATCGGAAAAGGTGTTCCACCTTTATTACCTGTTTGCGCTCGACGCGGTCCACGCGTTTTTCATCCTGCGCGTGCCGGTGCCGGCGGAGAAACCGGAGTTTACCTCGCTCGCCAATGCCGTGCCGGCCGTCAGCTGGCAGGAACGCGAAATCCAGGACCTGTTCGGCGTGAAACTCATCGGCCATCCCAATCCCCGCCGATGTGCGCTGCACGACGACTGGCCGGACGTCCATCCCTTGCGCAAGGATTTCGATTTGCGGACCGAACTGCCACCGTTTACCGGTGAGCGGCACAAGCTCCGCGAGGTCGAAGGCGAAGGAGTTTTCCAGGTACCGGTGGGGCCGGTGCACGCCGGCATCATCGAGCCGGGCCATTTCCGGTTCAGCGTTGCCGGCGAGCCGGTGCTTTACCTGCAGATCCGGCTTTTTTACACGCACAAGGGCACGGAGAAATTATTTGAAAATTTGCCGGTGACCCATGGCGTGCGGCTGGCGGAGAGCATTTCGGGCGATTCCAGTTTTGCCCACGCCACCGCCTTCTGCCATGCGCTCGAACGCGTCGCGGGTATCGAGGTGCCGGTACGAGCGCGGGTATTGCGTTCCGTGTGCCTCGAACTCGAACGGCTTTACAATCACATTGGCGACATTGGCGCGATTGCCACCGACGTGGCGTTCGCGGTCGCCAACATGCATGCCATGCGGCTCAAGGAAAGCGTGTTGCGCGTCAATGAGCAACTTACCGGCAACCGTCTGCTACGCGGCATGGCCTGCCCGGGCGGCGTGCGTTTCGATTGGGATGGCGCGCAAATCAAGGCCTTGGAAA
The DNA here is from genome assembly GCA_021324235.1 of Verrucomicrobiota bacterium. Lineage (GTDB taxonomy): Bacteria > Verrucomicrobiota > Verrucomicrobiia > Limisphaerales > UBA11358 > UBA11358. Next base: position 14,653 of record JAJPJM010000173.1, on the reverse strand, counting down.
ACCTGGTGGCCGGACTGGGACCGGAATTCGATTCGCTCATCGGGTTGATAGAAGCTTCCTCTTCCACCCGTGACCGGCTGGAAGGCACCGGCATCCTGACCCCGGAAATCGCCCGGGACCTCGGCGTGGTGGGCATCGCCGGCCGCGCGTCCGGTTTCAACCACGACCTGCGGCGCGATTTCCCCCACGCGGCCTATGACCGGGTGAACGTCCAGGTTCCGGTCTATCAGGCGGGCGATGTGGAGCACCGCATGCAGGTGCGGGTTGATGAGGTGCGCGAGTCCCTCGCCCTCATTCGACGGTTCGTTGCGGACCTCCCGGCCGGTCCGTTGCGCGTTGACCTCGGCGAGCTGCCGGCCGGCCGCACCGCGCTTGGTTATGTCGAAGGCTGGCGTGGCGAAATCTTTCACTGGATCCGCACTGCCCCGGGCAACCGGCTCGCGCGCTGCAAGGTCAAGGACCCGTCGCTTCAGAATTGGCCGGCCTTGAGCCACGCGATCCTGGGCAACATTATCCCCGATTTCCCGGTGGTGAACAAAAGTTTCAACCTGTCCTATTCGGGCACGGACCGCTGATTATGTTTGAAATCCTGAGAAAAAGTCTGGCTACGGGCGTGGTAACGACCCGCTATCCGGCAACGCCTGCAGAAGTTTCCAGCCAGGCGCGTGGCAAGCCGGAGATCGATTTCGCCAACTGGAACGACGCCCGGCCGTCGGCGGCCATCTGTCCGACCGGCGCCATTGCCTGCGCCGACGAAAACGGCATGCGCACCGCCTCATTGGACCTGGGGCGCTGCATCTTTTGCGGCCTGTGCGCCGAGGTGGACACGGCCATCCGGATGACCTCACAATGCGAACTCGCCACCGGACATCGGGAAACCTTGAAAACGATTGCCCGGTATCAACTCCGATCCGACGGGACACACGAAAAGATGCTGGTGTCCGACGCCGCCAAACAACCGGGCCACACGCGGGGCACGCCCGGTCCCGGGGACCGGGAATCGTTTGCTAGACTCGGCAGCGAGTTAAAAACGCGCATTCACCGGGTGCTGGGCCGTTCACTTCACATCCGCGAGGTGGATGCCGGTTCGTGCAACGGCTGTGAAATTGAAATTACCGGCCTGAACAGTCCGGTCTACGACATCGAACGCTTCGGCATTCATTTTGTTGCGTCGCCCCGGCATGCGGACCTGCTGCTGGTGACCGGTCCGGTGACGCGGAACATGGAATTGGCCTTAAAAAAAACCTACGATGCCATGTCCGACCCACGCCTGGTGGTGGCGGTGGGCGCGTGTGGTTGCAGCGGCGGTATCTTTGGCGTGAACTACGCCAGCCGCGGCGGCGTGGACCAGGTGATTCCGGTGGACGTTTACATCCCCGGCTGCCCGCCAAACCCTCACGCCTTGCTCCATGGCATCCTGACCGCCATCGGCCGGCTGGATTCGGCTTGCTGATTTTCACCGATTATGTCATGACTATACCTGGATGGTTTTATGAATGCAGTGAATGAATTACTACAAAACTTGATCAAACTTCAGTCCCTCGAATTTGGCGAGAGCAAAGACAAGAACGCCGAGGCCACCATGACGGAATTACGCGCCAAAATCCCGTCGCAAATTCTCGCCCATTATGATCGCATCGTCGTGAAAGGCAAAAAGGGCATCACCATGGTTCGCGATCAGGTTTGCACCGGTTGCCACATGCGCGTGCCCATCGGCGCGATCATGTCGCTCAAGCACGGGGAGGACATTCAACTTTGCGAGAGTTGCGGCCGGTATCTTTATTTGGCGCCCGAAACGGAAGCAGTTCCCGCGGTACCAGTCGCCGGTTCGAAGCCGGCGAAGAAAACCCGCAAATCGAAAAAAACCGTGCTGGTGGTTTGACCGCGTTCGGCGACGGGGCAGGGCAACGGTGGCGGTCAGGGGTCCGTCATTCCTGAATAAAATAACTCAGGTTTTCCAGTTCGATGGCCAGGTTGACATTGCTGACCATGACTTCTTCCGGCACGGAAAGGGCGATCGGCGCGAAGTTCAAAATCCCCATGATGCCGGCCGCCACGAGCTGGTTGGCGACTTCCTGGGCCGCCGCGGCGGGCACGGTCAGGATGGACATTTTAATGCCATGCTGACGGACAAATTCCGCGACCCGGTTCATCCCCAAAATCGGCTGGCCGACTTTTTTGTCGCGATGACGGCGCGGGTCGGCGTCAAAGGCGGCCACGATTTCGAATCCTTCCTTGCCGAAGCCGCGATACGAAAGCAGCGCCAGCCCCAGATGCCCGGCGCCGACCAGAATGACCGGCTGCAGGCGCGAAGTGCCGAGTTCATCGGCAATTTTTTTTGACAGCTCCGCCACATCATAACCGAGGCCGCGCGTGCCGAAGGTGCCGAAATAGGCGAGGTCCTTGCGCAGTTGCGTGGATTTGACGCCGGCGGCCTTGGCGAGCGCCTCGCTGGAGACGGTGCCGATGCCGTTTTCCCGCAGTCGCGCCAGGCAGCGGAGATAAATCGAGAGACGATAGATCGTCTTGCGCGGAATGACTGTGCCGGTTTTCTTCAAGGCGGGCAGAAATTAAGCAAACGAATGTTTAAGAGCAAGAGCGCGAATGCCGCGCTGCATGGCCCATCACCCGACGGTGGTTTAAAAATTTCCCGCTCGCCAAATGCGCCCGTTTTGCCGATGCTGGTGCTGGATTAAAGTTATGTTCACCGGAACCTACACCGCCATCGTGACGCCGTTCAAAAACGGCCAGCTCGACGTGCCCGCCCTGGAACGCCTGATCCGATTGCAAATCAAGGCCGGCGTGGACGGCGTGGTGCCCGTGGGCACCACCGGCGAATCGCCGACGGTGGATTACGAGGAGCATCTCGAAATCATCGCGCTCACGGTGAAATGTTGTGCGGGCAAAATCAAGGTGCTCGCGGGCACCGGCGGCAATTCGACGAGCGAGGCGGTTTACCTGACGCGCGAAGCCGAGAAAATCGGCGCCGACGGTTCGTTGCAGGTCGCGCCGTATTACAACAAGCCGACGCAGGAAGGTTTGTTCCAGCATTTCCGCGAAATTGCGCGCGAGACCCGCCTGCCCATCGTGCTGTACAGCATTCCGGGGCGTTGTGGCGTTGAAATCGGCGTCGAGACCGTCCGGCGCCTGGCCCGCGAATGCAAAAACGTCATCGGTATCAAGGAAGCCGGCGGCAGTTGCGATCGCGTGTCGGCGTTGCGCGCGGCGCTCGGTCCGAAATTTGATATTATGTCGGGCGACGATTCGCTCACCCTGCCGTTCATGGCCGTGGGCGCCGACGGCGTCATCAGCGTGGTGTCCAACATCGTTCCGCGCGCGGTCGCGCAGATGGTGGCCGCGTTCCGGCGCGGCCAAATCCGCAAGGCGTCGCAATTGCACGCGAAGCTTTACCCGCTGTTCAAGGATTTGTTCATCGAAACCAACCCGGTTCCCGTCAAGGCCGCGCTGGTGATGATGGGCTTGATCGATGAGGAATATCGTTTGCCGCTGGTGCCGATGAGTGCATCGAACCGCGCGAAACTGCGCGCCACCCTGAAAGCGTGCGGCGTCCTAAAATAGGAGATGGCAGACGGGAGATGGGAGCCAGGAAAAACAACCAAGCAAGATATGTCGAATCTGATTCCCCCATCTGCCATCTGCAAACTCCCAACAGCTCTCTGCTATGACTAGAATCATTATCACCGGGGCCAAAGGCCGCATGGGCCAGACGCTGGTTGCCTGTGCGAAGAACTTTCGCGAAGTGCAAATCGGCGCGCAAATTGACATGGGGGACGACCTTCCCGCCGCGGCGGCGCAGGGCGACGTGGTGGTGGATTTCAGTTCGCACACGGCGACGGCCGACATCGCGGGGGTGTGCGCGCGGCACAAGAAAGCGCTGGTCATCGGCACCACGGGACATACCAACGCCGAGCGGAACGAAATATTGAAGTTCAAAACGAAAATCCCGATGGTTTGGACCGCGAATTTTTCGACCGGGGTCAACACGTTGTTCTGGCTGACGCGCAAGGCGGCGGAGATTTTAGGGCCGGACTTCGATCTGGAAATCACCGAAATGCATCATCGGATGAAAATCGACGCGCCGAGCGGCACGGCCAAAGCGCTGGCGCAGATCCTGGCCGAGGTGCGCAAGCAGCATCTGGACAAGGTGGCGCGGCACGGCCGGCTGGGCATCGGCGAGCGCGCGCCGGGGGAGATCGGCATTCATTCCCTGCGCGGCGGCGACGTGGTGGGCGACCACACGGTGGTTTTTGCCGCGAACGGCGAACGCATCGAGTTGACGCACAAGGCTTCCAGCCGCGACACGTTTGCCAACGGCGCGTTGCGCGCGGCGATCTGGGTGGCGAAGCAGAAGCCCGGCCTTTACGACATGCAGGACGTGCTCGGTTTGAAGTAGTTGTTAATTCCTGATTTTGAATTTTGAGTTGGCCGGCAAACCACTCTGTGAATTCAAAACCCAAAACTCAAAACTCAAAGCTCGCCATTGTCGCGCTGGGTTCCAACCTCGGTGATTCCCGCAAAATCATCCTCGACGCGATGGCGCGGTTGCAGAACTTGTCCGACCAACCGATTCTCAAATCATCGCTCTGGCAGACGTCACCGGTGAATTGTCCGCCGGATTCACCCCGATTCGTTAATGCGGTGGCGGGGTTGGTACCGCGAACCGGGGAAACTCCGGAATCGTTGCTGGAAAAATTACGGTCGCTCGAAAAGGAATCCGGCCGGCAGCCTAAAATGGCCTTAAACGAACCGCGTCCGCTGGATCTGGATTTGATTGCGTTCGGTGCCGAAACGCGTGCCACGCCGGAGCTGGTTTTGCCGCACCCGCGGGCGCATCAACGGCGGTTTGTCCTTCAGCCATTGAGTGAGATTGCGCCGGAACTGGTTTTGCCGGGGCAGGGGAAGACCGTGTCCCAACTGCTGGCCGGGCTTGCGGATGATGAAACGGTCGTACGACTCTAAAGATTTACGATTGACGATATACGATTTACGAATGGCCTTGGAATGTAGATGGCTGCGTAAACCGCATGGGGTAAATAAACGGTCACACCTCGCAATGACGTCTCACGTTTCAGGTGTTTTTCCAAAAGCTCGATTGTATTCGAGCACCACATATCGGTCGGTCATGCCGGCGAGGTAATCGCATACGGCGCGATGCAGGCCGGCCTTTTGAATCCGCCGGCGCGCACTGGCGCCGATTTCCTTCGGATGCGCCAGGTAATAGCGGAACAGCTGTTCAAGCATTTTCAAGGAGCGCCGATTCAACCAGCGGAGCGAGGGATGGTAATAGAGATTCTTGTACAGGTAATCGCGCAGTTCCAGATTTAACAGGCGGCGTGCCGGACTGTGCTGCACGAGCGCCTTCGGGAAAAGCCGGACTTCGTCCGCCGACTGCACGCCGGCGGCGGCAATGAGCTGCTCGCTGGTGTTAACGACGTCGTGAATTTGCAGGTCAATGATGGTGCGAATGATGAAGTAACGGCGGCATTCGTCGGGCAAATCGCCGTGTTCCTTTTTCACCAGCCGCGCGGCCTGGGCCCAGAGGCGGACGTCGCGGCGCAGGTTGTCTTCCGACAATAATCCGGAATCAAGCCCGTCGTCCAGGTCGTGGCTGTAGTAGGTGATTTCGTCGGCGAGATTGGCGATCTGCGCCTCCAGCGAGGAATTTTTGGCGTCGAATCCTTTCCGGCGGCCGGGATGGTCGTAGGCGGTATAGTGTTTCACCAAACCTTCACGGACTTCCCAGGTGAGATTGAGGCCGGGGAAATCCGGATATTTTTGTTCCAATTCCTCGACGATGCGCAGGCTTTGGCGGTTATGCTCAAAGCCGCCGTGTTTTCGCATCAGACGGTTTAAAACCGTCTCGCCCTTATGGCCAAAAGGGGAATGGCCAAGATCATGGGCGAGCGCGATGCTTTCAGCCAGGTCCTCGTTTAATTTGAGCGCGCTGGCAATGTTGCGCGAAACGGCGGCAACTTCAATGGTATGGGTGAGCCGGGTGCGAAGGTGATCGCCGGTGCCGTTGAGAAAAACCTGCGTCTTGTATTCAAGCCGGCGGAAGGCGCGCGAATGGATGACGCGGTCGCGGTCGCGCTGGTAATGCGTGCGCCATTGGGGCGGCGGTTCCGGGTAATCACGTCCGCGGGTGTCGCCGCTGAGCTGGGCGTAGGGCGCAAGGATTTGCCGTTCGATTTGTTCCAGTTCCTGGCGCGTGCGGGGCATGGTTCAAGGTTGTGACCAGTGACGGGTGACAGGTGACATGAAAGGCATTTGAGTGGCGAGCGGTTTTTTCCCGCCGGCTGGCACCGGTCACCGGCCCGTCAGGTGGCCAGCAATTTTCGGACGGAAATGCCTCGCAACTCGAACAGCCGGTGAATCACGTCTTCAATCAAGTTGTTTGGGCACGACGCGCCGGCGGTGATGCCGACGGTGATTTTGCCGGACGGCAGCCAGTCACGGGTTTCCGTTTCCTTTTTGGCGTGCTGGTCGTAATGGCGGATGAGCTGGTCCGATTCCATCTTGGCGGCGTTTTTGATGAAGTAGGTCGGCAGTTTGGCCTCGCCCATTTCGGCGAGGTGCGACGTGTTGGAGGAATTGTAACCGCCGATCACGAGCAGCAAATTCATCGGCTCACGCAACAGTTTTTGGAGCGCATCCTGGCGGTCCTGCGTCGCGCCGCAAATCGTGTCGAAAAACCGGAAATGTTCGGCGACGTTTTCGGGGCCGTATTTTTTCTCCATCGCGGCCTTGAAGCGGCGTTGCACCTCCTCGGTTTCGCCGCGCAACATGGTCGTCTGGTTCGCCACCCCGACTGCCTGCAAATGCAGTTCGGGGTCGAACCCCTGTGAATACGCGCCCTTGAACTTATCCAGAAATTCCTGCTTGTCACCGCCTTGAACAATGTAATCGCAGACGTAATCGGTTTCCGCGAGGTTGAAAACGACGAGATAATGTCCGCTGCCATAGGCGCGGGCCTGGGAGCTGGTGGCCTTGGTTTCCTCGTGCCACGCCTTGCCGTGGATGATGCTCGTAACGCTGTCCTTGGAATATTGCCGGACGCGTTTCCAGACGCTCATCACGTCGCCGCAGGTGGTGTCCACCAGCACGCAGCCTTTCTCTTCGAGCCGTTTGCGCGTGCCGACCTCGGTGCCAAACGCGGGAATCATCACCACGTCTCCGGGATTCAGGCGCGTCATCTCCTCCTCGGTCGGCTTGGGCGAGATGATCTGGATGCCCATGTTGCGGATCTGGTCGTTGACCTCCGGGTTATGGATGATTTCGCCGAGCAGATAAATGGGTTTTTCCGGCGGGAAATACTTCCGCGCGGCGTAGGCGAGGTCGATCGCGCGTTCGACGCCGTAACAGAAGCCGAACTCCTTGGCGAGCTTGACAGTGAGGCTGTCGGCGGACAGCACGCAGCCGCCGGCGCGGACGCGTTCAACGAGTTCGCTGCGGTAGTGCGAGAGCACCTGGGCCTGCACGGCCTCGAGGATATCGGGCCGGCGGAGATTGACTTTTTTCTGCGCGGCGGGTGCTTCGGTTGACATAACAAAGGCAGTGTAACACGCGAACGGGCAGCGTCCAGCCGAAAGCCGGCGGAAAAGCTTTGCGGCGCGGGGGTTTCGTGCGATGCTGGGGGCGCGTCGGAGCGTAGCTCAGCTTGGTAGAGCACCAGCTTTGGGAGCTGGCTGTCGCAGGTTCAAATCCTGTCGCTCCGACCACTTCTTGCATTCCTCTCCCTTGCGATGAGCCGGGACCAATCACAGCCCGACAGCCGAGGAAACATTTCCACCTTTTACATAAATCGGCTGAATGTCTTTCCGTCACCGCGGCAAATTATTAGCCGGGTTATTCACAATTCCGGGGCTGGCGATAATTTTGTTCCGTGCGCAAAAGGAAACAGAAATAACCGCGGTGGTGAAGGCGGTGGAAATTAAAATATCCGATTGGAATCCCTTGTAAAACCGGCGGTTATCCGGTTTTCGTCCGGAAACTATTTCCCGCTGGCATCGCCGTTGCTAAACGCGCGTGAGCCAATCACAGCCGAGCACAGACGCATACTATACACCGCTCGTGAATTGCGGGCGGGAGCCAGGTGGCGCGGACAAACGGGCGCACGGGTTGGCTGGGACAGGCGCAACTCAAAACATACTATGAAAAAAATATGAAGAAAATTGAAGCGATCATCAAACCGTTCAAACTCGAAGAAGTCAAGGACGCCCTCGGCGAAATCGGCATCGAAGGCATGACCGTAAGCGAGGTCAAAGGGTTTGGCCGCCAGAAGGGCCACACCGAAATCTATCGCGGCAGCGAATACACCGTGGATTTTCTGCCCAAGATAAAAATCGAACTCGTGGTGGCCGACAACCAGACCGACGCCGCGGTCGGGGCGATTGTCAAGGCGGCCAAGACCGGGAAGATCGGCGACGGCAAGGTCTTCGTGGCCAGCATTGAACAAGCCGTGCGCATTCGCACGGAAGAGAAGGGCGATGCCGCCGTCTAATCAGCGAACAACTTGAACCTCACTCGAATAAAAACCATGAAACGATATTTACTGACCCTCGCTTTAATTGCCACCACTGCGTTCGGCGTCGCTTCCCTGCGCGCGGACGATACGAATGCCCCGGCGGCGGCGGCCGCGGCCACCAATGCGGCGCCGGCGACTCCGCCGCCCTTACCGGCGGCTTCCATCGAACAGCGTGTCGAATCGCTCGAAGCCTACATTTCAAACGGCGACCCAACCGCTTCGTTGAAGGACACCAACGGCAACATTGCGGTGACTTCACCAATCATGAGCAGCCTGGCCAACAGCACCGGCAGCACCTATACCTACCCGGGCGCCGGACATAACGCCTGGTTGCTGACCAGCACGGCATTGGTGTTGTTCATGACCCTGCCTGGCTTGGCCCTGTTCTATGGCGGTCTGGTCCGCAAAAAGAACGTCCTGTCCGTGCTCGCGCAATGCTTCCTGATCACGGGTCTGACGACCATCCTGTGGATTATCTGCAGTTACGGGATGATCTTCGGCGGCGATGGCACGGTGGATGGCCCGTTGGGCATGAAACATGACTGGATCAAGGGCATCGTCGGCAACCCCGGCATTTGCTGGATGTTCAAGGGCGTCACCTCCGCGCCGAATCCGGGGTACTCTTATTGGGTATCGGAAAACGTGTATTCCATGTTCCAATTGATGTTCGCCATCATCACTCCGGCGCTCATCATCGGTTCCATTGCGGAACGCATGAAATTCTCCGCCATCCTCGTTTTCATGACGTTGTGGATATTGCTCGTGTATAACACGCAAGGTCACATGGTCTGGGGCGTCAACGGTTACATGAACGGTTGTTGGAACGCCAATGCGACGATTCACGGCTTGGACTTTGCCGGCGGCACGGTCGTGCATATGTCCTCCGGGTGGTCGGGCTTGGTGCTGTGCATCATCCTCGGCAAGCGCCTGGGGTTTGGTAAGGAAAACTTTACCCCGCACAGTATCGTGCTGACTTATATCGGCGCGTCCATGCTGTGGGTCGGATGGTACGGTTTCAACTCCGGCAGCGCCGTCGCGGCGGACATCATCGCGGCCAATGCGTTCACGACCACAACCATCGCCACGGCCATCGGCTCGTTCGTCTGGCCGATGTGGGAATGGATTGTCAAAGGCAAACCCAGCGTGCTCGGGTTCTGCTCCGGCGCGGTGGCGGGCCTGGTGCTCATCACCCCGGCTTGCGGTTACGTCCTGCCGTCGGGTGCCATCTGGATTGGCATTGCGGCCGGAACCATCCCGTGGTTCTTCTGTTACAAAATCAAGGGCTGGCTGGGCATGGATGACGCGCTGGATGCCTGGAGCGTTCACGGCATCGGTGGTATGTGCGGCGCGATCATGACCGGCATGTTTGCCCGTAACGCCGCCAATCCGAACCTGGCGACCAACCTGAAGGCGTACGTCACCGACAAAATCTTTCAGCCGCAACTGATTGAGCAGTTGAAGACGGTGGTCGTATCACTGGTGCTCTTTATTGTGGGCACGATTGTGATCGCCTACATCACCAAGATGCTGGTGGGCCTGCGGCCGACTGAGGAAGTCGAAATCGCCGGTCTCGACATCAATGAACATGGTGAAGAGGGTTATCACTCATAATTGACGGAAGTCTCCACACTGCGCCGGTTGGTGGATGAAACCACCGCCGGCGCAGTTTTTTTGTCTGGTCGGGCGGACGATCCGGAAAGGCGGCAATTCGGATTTAAATCACCTGGACCACCAGCGCGGTGGTGTTGTCGCGGCCATCCTGGTTCAGGGATTCCTCCACCAGCCGATGCGCCGGGTCGGCATCGATTTTGGCCGGTTCATCCGGGCGCAACAACTCGACGAACTGCCGGTCGTACAAGCCCTCCACCAGTCCATCGGTGCACAGCAGAAAAGTGTCCCCGGCCCGATAAGCCACCGCGCCCACCTGCGGGTCCACGAACTGGTTGCCGGCGCCCAGGGCCTTTTGCAATGCATTGCGCCGGGGATGGGTCCGGGCTTCCCGCTCGCTGATCTTGCCGTTCCGAAACAACCAGCCGACGTGCGTGTCATCGTGGCTGAGCTGCTGGATCCGGCTCTTCCGCGCCGGCAGATGATAAATCCGGCTGTCGCCGATGTGGCCGAAATACATCCATCCCGGGGTGAACCAGCACAGGCTCAATGTGGTTTCCATCCCTGAGCATTCTTCATCGCTGGCGCCCAGGTATTGCAAGGCGCTGTGGATTTGATCAAACAATTCCATCAACACGTCCTCGAACCCGATGTCCAGTCCGGTGGCAGCTTGTTGGAACGACCGCGGCAACAGGGTGGTGATCTTTTCAATCGCAATCTGGCTGGCCTGCTCGCCCGCCTTCGCTCCGCCCATGCCGTCGCTCACGGCAAAGGCAAAGTCCATGTCTTCCATCGAGGCTGCGCCGGTTTTTCCCAGACGATGAATTTCCCGCGCATCGAACCGGAGTCCCAGAAAGGCGTCCTCGTTGTTGGGGCGGACCTTGCCACGATCCGTTCGTCCGGACCATTTCAGGGAAACAGGAGTGGCGGTCGGGCGTATGAGGTTGCGGTTCATGCCGGCGGCGTTGGCTCAAAACCCGGTAGGATGGTGGCCAGTTCAAAATCCACAATACAAAAGCGCCCGTCCGACTGACGGTAGGTCACATTCCGCATGTCGGGATCGTCATGGCGCACGCCAAACGGTTCCAGTTCGGCAAAAAGTTCCTTCGCGCGTTCCGCGTCGATATGCTCCACCCGGCTGCCACAACTGGTGGTGACGATGCGGAGTTGCTTCGGATCGGCTTCGAGCAGCCGGGGCACGAACCCACAGTGACGGGCCTCAAGGTGACGGAGAATCCGCACCTCATTGGCGAAGCGCACCGCCGCGTCCGGACCATGATACGCTTTAAACACCCGGCCGTCGAAGGTGAGGTTCACGGTCGAGCGCAGGGTGTCTTTGACTTGCAGCATAGGATTTTGCCATCCGCGCCCGGGAAGTTCCGTTGGTTTATTCTCCCGGCATTGCGACGGCCATAAACTGTCATCTTTCCCTTTCGGATTCAAATATCGTGCATTTTGTCCGGCTTGGAAAGCCGCTTCCGGCCGTTTACGTTCACCAATTCAGAAACCGGAGGGGTGTTGTCCCAAGACTTTGTTGGTTGGAAGGAGGTTGTTGAGAAATGCTTCTAAAAATTGAAGACCCCAAAGGCGGTGATCATGTCAATACCGCACAAGAACCCAAAGACCGTGATTACAAAGAAGACTTGGAAACATTGGTCGCCATACTGAGGCGGGTTAATGTTTCTGATTATGTCTCTAACAGTTTTGCCATATATGTGTATCGCCCGAAGGTGGACGATGATGCCAAAAACAATAGCAATGGAGAGTCCGTACCAAGAAAAAGGAAGCAGCCACTTTTCTTGAGAGTTGTTTGTGATTTCACGCCTGAACGATACCGTCAGGGTGAGCAAGCCGGAGGAAATGGCCACAACTTTGTCGGCAAATGCAAGAATCGCATTATTGCGCTTTTCTATAAGATTATCAATTTCCTCTATGTCGTCAGCGTCCATTGTGATCTTTGGGTTCTTGTGCGTGACCGTACCAAACATGAACCACCCGCCAATCTTGTGGAAGACAAAATTGGAGCAACGAGTCCGCAGTTATTACGCATCAATCGAGGATCTAAAAATGGCCAAAAAAGATAAACAAATTGGGATGCGACCCATGGTGTTTTTTGACGGTAGGCGGAAACGCAATGTGACATGGGCAACCGCCGCCCAGCACCTCGTTAAACACGTCGAAAAGGGTATTTGTGAGATTTTCGTCAAGGCGTTAAGGGAGAATGACGCGGAAACAATCATCGAATTAGCTCAAGCCGTTTTATTTTTTAAGGATAAACGTGGCGGCTTGGTTCCCAAAGACCGCGAACGCGGTCTGCTGCTTTTGGCGAAATCGCGCTTAAACCTTTACGATCAGAAATGGACAATCCGTGAAACGGCTGAGTATCTGGCGGGTGGGCCAGTAGTCGAAACTCCCGCTGACGGGTTTTCCGCGCTTCGGCGGAAATGCCGCGAACTTAATTTCCCATTAGCCGAATCAAGAAAAAGAAGCCGGAAATGACGGCTAAATGTCTTAAATAATTTCCACCGCGCCAGATAGATTGCCTGAGTATGGGAATACTGCGCGGGGGTTGGTGACGCCGAAACCAGTCGCCAAGAAAACAAAACGGCGGAAGTGATTTACTTTTGCACGGTTCATCACTTCCGCCGACAGGCAACCGGGTTGCCAAGGATGAGAAATAATCTCACCGATTGGCTTCTCTAGCAAGTAAAAACAAAGCCCTACTGGTGCTTCTAACACCAGCAGGGCGCAACCAAAGGCCTAGACCTAAAGTTGCGTATCTTGCGATACTCGCAAAATTTATGTCTTGGCCTGGGAAGGGTCAAGTGACGACGTGTTATTGCTGTCATGGAAAAGCCATGAAGTTTGGAAGATTCAAAAACAAAAGGCGCATCGTTCAGCGTTACCGCTGTGGACGATGCAGCCGGACGTTCAGCGATGAACAACCACTGGACGGCCTGAGAATTGAACCGGAGAAAATCGTCCAGATCATCAACCTGCTTTGTGAGGGCATGGGAATTCGGGCCACCGCTCGGCTGGCGAATTGCCACCGTGATACCGTTCTGGCGGTCCTCCAAACGATTGGCCGCAAGTGTACGGCGTTGCTGGATGCTAGGGTGCGTTATTTGAAAGCCGATTTTGTCCAGACGGATGAGATTCACACGTTTGTAGGCTGTAAGCAACGACGGACGACGTTGGACGATGTTGCACGCGGCGATTTCTTCACGTTCCTGTCCATTGACCGCGACAGCAAGTTAATCATCAACTGGAAAACCGATAAACGGGATTTTGAGGCTACAGAAGATTTCCTGCGTGACCTAAAATCCAGAATGATGGGCCGATTCCAATTAACAACAGACGCTTTCAAAGGCTATACTCGCCGGACGGCTGGTGGCATCGAGGAAGTATTTGGCGACTCGGTGGATTACGCCACGGAAATCAAGGTCTATGGGTTTGAAAGGATTGCCCCTTACCGATTTTCGCCCATCGTTAAAGAAATAAAGCGTAAGGCGCGGCTAGGGAATCCAGACATGAAATTTGCCACGACCTGCCATTGCGAACGGATGAACCTCTCGGTTCGCCAGTTCACACGCCGGTTTACCCGCTCCACCCTTGGCTATTCCAAAACGCTGGCAAACCTCCGTTACGCTGTGGCCCTGTTCGTGGCCCATTTCAACTATTGCCGGGTTCATTCGGCACATGGCAAAACACCCGCCCAAGCCGCCATGCTAACCAAAGATGCTTGGACAGTGGAAAGGCTGATTGATGAATGTGGAAAATACTAAACCAACAAAGTCGCAGGACAACACCAACCGGAGGCGGCGGAGAAATCAGCGCAGGGTGGGCAAATAAATACAGCCGATTTCGTTTTTGATTTCCCGGGTTAAAAAATCGCTGCACGCGAAAAAGTCGCGCGAATACGGGCGATTGCGGGCATTTTGGAAAGTTGGCTGCGAGGGTTCTTGCGAAATGGTATTTGACCTGCTAATCCATGCGAACCATCTCCAAGTTGGTAAGAAACTTGAAGATTTGACGTACCAAAACCGAACAAAATAACATTCCATATTCGACCCCATGGCAAAATATAAATTAGAATACCTCTGGCTCGACGGTTATGAACCCGTCGCCAACCTTCGTGGCAAAACCACCATCAAGGAATTTGCGAAGTTTCCAAAACTTGAAGAGCTTCCCTGGTGGAATTTCGACGGCAGTTCGACACGTCAGGCCGAGGGCCGCACCTCGGATTGCATGCTCAAACCCGTGGCCGTCTATCCCGACACCACCAAGCAGAACGGCGCGATTGTCATGTGCGAGGTGTTCATGCCCGACAAGAAGACGCCGCATCCGAGCAACGCTCGCGCGACGATTCCCGATGATCCCGGCGCGTGGTTCGGTTTCGAGCAGGAATATTTTCTGTACAAGGACGGCGCACCGCTCGGCTTCCCGCCCGGTGGCGGCTTTCCCCCGCCGCAAGGTGAATATTACACCGCCGTCGGCTAT
>JAJPJM010000088.1 GCA_021324235.1 Verrucomicrobiota bacterium | reverse complement strand
GGTCATTCAGACAACTCCGCAGACCGGCCATCAATAAATCTCCAGCCCGAGGTCACTGGTTTTCCCGGCCTGCCGGGCTCTCACGCCAGGGTTTATTGGTGCGATAAAACAACAAGAGTTGCTGATTTATCGTTGCAAACCGGGTGTTCCCCGCAGCCGTTGCCATTCTCACTGCCATATCAGCCGTGGAAACGGCTTGTGAAAAGTTTCCAGCCTCGGCATAGGCTGCAGCCAATACCGTCACCATTTCGACCCGCTTGTACGCGGTCAGACGGCAGGCTTGCTCCGCGCAGCGAACTGCTTCCTTCCCGTCCCGAACCGTGTCATCGGGACAGGTGGCGAGGATCCAGGCCAGGTTATTCAAGGCTTCCACCTGGTCCGGCTGGAGACGCAGCACTTGATGGAACTGTGCCACCGCCCGATGTGGATCGCCGCTCGCGTAATACAGCGACGCCAATTCCAGGCGCGTTTCGGCATCCGGTTTGAACAGGATGGCCACTTGCAGGTGATAGATTGCTTCCCGGTTTCTCCCCTGAATTTCCAGGACCTGGGCATAGGCCTTGTGCGTTTGCGCCGCATAAGGTTTGATCTTCAAGGCGGCCAGATATTGCGCATCCGCCTCGGCGAATTTCCCCTGCAAAACGAAGGCGTGCGCGAGGTTCTCGTGCGCACCGGAATCGTCCGGATGGTATTGCAGCGAGAGCATAAAGTGGTTGGTGGCCCCGGACATATCGCCTCGTTTCGCCAGGATGATGCCGAGATCATTGTGGGCGGGCCAGGCGGCCGGATCCTTGGCGAGGGTGTCACGCAACAGGGTTTCGTCCATCGCGAAAACCTGCGCCCGTTGGAAGGTCAAAACCGACAGGACCAGAAGCAGGGCGACGGCCGTGCCAAAAAAAGCCCTTGGGGGGAGCCGGGAAGCCATGACGGCCGCGGCCAGCGCCATCAGGGCGATCAATGCCATGTATTGCAGGTGATCCGAGATTCGCAGCATCTCCAGAAATTGCGCGTCAAAGAAACCCAGCGCCGGAAACAAAACGACCGCAAAGCACCCCAGCCCGAACAAGGCATGCCGCCCCCAGCGGCGGCGGTACCGCCAACAGAAAAGAAACACGGCACCCACCAGCAACGCCGGCAGAAATGCCGCCGGCGTGGTCGCACCCATTCCCCCTCGCACATAGAATGTGCTCAAATGTACCGGCAGAAATGCCTTGCCGAGGTAGAACCAGAAATTCTGGCCGGCTTCAGCCAGCCGTTGTCCAAAATTGGCCGGCGGCAGTGTTTGCCCGGCATCGGCCAGGGCCTGATGCTTTTGAAACCAGACCGTCATCAGCCCAAAGGCCAGCGCCAGGATGAAGTATGGAACCGTATGCAGCCAGTCCCGTAAAGTCGTCCGCCCGCGTTGCCAGGCGGCGCAGAGCAACAGCACCACGGGCAGCATGACCGCCGTGGTTTTGCTGAGTAACGACAGCACGAAGGCAATCAGCGACACGGTGAGCCACAACGTGGCGCGATGATTTTCCTTTTGCTTCCGGTCAACGGGATACAAGGCCAGGGCCTCGTATTGAAGATAGGCCCAGAAACTCAGCAGGAAGAACGGAAGGGAAAGCGTATTCTTCAGTTCCGCCACCCGCGCGACCGAATTCACGCAGACCGGATGGACCGCAAAAATCGCCGCCGCCAGCCATGCGCCCGGAATTTTCAACCGTGCCAGCAGGCGCCACAACAGGAACGCGCTGATGCCCTGAAGAACCATGTTCACGACATGATAGCCGGCCGGGTTGTCCCCGAACCACAGGCCCTCCCACCGCCAGACGAGCGTCGTCAACGTGAAATCGGTTTGGAACCAGAGGGAGCGCGGGGTGAGTTCTCCATTCACGAGTGGATTGTCGCTTCCGATCAACCGCGAATCATCCATCAAAAAGCTGCCCGGCAGGATTGGCCGGTAAACGATGAAGATCAGCGCAAAAATAATCAGCGCACCCAAAATCAGGCGAAGACGGCGGTTTTGAATATCAAATCTCTCAATCAAGGAAGCCAGGCCTTTTCCCAAAGACCTCAGATCGAACCAACCGGACAAAGTTGTCGAGTCTTTCATGGCCTTGTGACACTGATTACCAGGAAGTTTCGAGGTTGGACATTCGCATAAATGGCCGGGGAAGTAAAAACAATTACTGCCGCAAGTGAATCCGAACATCGCACCCGGCAAGCACACGGCCCCGTCACCGCCCGGGCACTTTTTTTGGAAGTACGCCAAAAAAAAAGGCGACCCGTTGCCGGATCGCCTTTGGAATTTCGTTGCTGAGCTTACAGCCCTTTGCCGAGCATGTATTTGAGCAAATCACCCACGCGGCAGCTGTAACCCCATTCGTTGTCATACCAGCTCACCAGCTTGAAGAACCGTTTGTTCAATTCCATGCCCGAGCCCTGGTCGAAGATCGACGATAGCTGGCAATGAATGAAATCCGAGCTCACCACTTCATCTTCGGTGTAGCCGAGAATGCCTTTCAGGTAGGTCTCGCTGGCTTTCTTCATCGCGGCGGAGATCTCCGCGTAACTGGTTTCCTTGACCGTGCGCACGGTCAGGTCAACCGCGGAAACCGTCGGCGTCGGCACGCGGAACGCCATGCCGGTCAGCTTGCCCTTCACTTCCGGCAACACCAAGCCCACGGCCTTGGCCGCGCCGGTGGTGGAAGGAATGAGATTGATGGACGCGCTGCGACCGCCCTTCCAGTCTTTTTTGCTCGGGCCGTCCACGGTTTTTTGCGTGGCGGTAAAGCTGTGGATCGTGGTCATCAGACCTTCTTCCACGCCGAACCCTTCCTTGAGCAGCACATAAACCACCGGGGCCAGACAGTTCGTCGTGCAGCTCGCGTTGGAAATGACATGATGTTGCTTCGGGTCGTATTTGGCTTCATTCACGCCCATGACCACCGTAAGGCAATCGCCCTTGGCCGGGGCGGAAATGACGACCTTTTTAGCGCCGGCGGTGATGTGGCCTTTGGCCTTCTCGACGTCGGTAAACAGGCCGGTGGATTCGATCACCAAGTCCACGCCCAGTGCCTTCCACGGCAGCTCGGCGGGCGATTTGGCGCTCACCACCTTGATTTTCTTGCCGTTGACGACCAGCACGTCGTCTTCCGGCTTGTCAGCGGCGGACTTTTCCGAGCTGACCTCGCCCTTGAAACGTCCCTGGATGGAATCATACTTGAGCAGATACGCCAGATTGTCCGCCGGAACGATATCGCCGACGGCGACGACCTCGATGTCCCGGCCCACCATGCCCTGTTCGACGAGCGCGCGGAAGACCAAGCGACCGATGCGCCCGAACCCATTGATTGCAACTTTCACTGCCATATTTTTTATCCTTCTTCTATAAAACGTTTAGTAAAACCGATGGGACAATTTAACGGCAAGCGCCTTAGCGTCAATGCAGAATTCTGGAACAGAATTGCCAAACGCGAACCGTTTTTTGCACGGATGAGGGAAAATCAAATGAAAAACTTCAGCTCCTACAAAGCCCGTTCATTCGGACCTGGTCACGGTGGTCTCCAATTCGAGCTTGAGGGCGTGCAGGGAGAGATTGATGTCCCAGATGAAAGCGATCATGGAGCCAAACAGCGAAACCATTGAGCCTATGAAAATAAGGCCCACGAGCGCGGCCTGCTGCCATTGCAGCAGCGCGGTGACAAACAGCATGATAATGAGCGCCGACGCCAGCAGCACGCTCAGGGCGGCCAGCAGAATGCACAAACGAATCACCCGGGCGCGGCGGTAAATGATGGCCACCTGCGCCAGGGTCTGTTCGCGTTCATGACCCGTACGCCCGGGCAGTTCGTGCTTCAATTGCCGGGCGCGGTCAATCGCGCGGCCCAACCGGTTGGTCATCGTGAGCAACAGCAGGCCCACGCCGGAAATGAGAATCACCGGGCCGATGGCGTCCCGGAGTTCAGGAATGATTTGTTCAAGTGAGGTCAACGGCATCTCCCGAGATTAATCCTCATTCCACCCTCGCGGCAAGCGCGGTCGCAAGCAGGAATGGATCGGCCGACTCAAAATGCGGGCACCCACGCGGGTTGGGTGCTCAAGTTTCCCGGCCTTCAAACCTTGAAACATCAACCCCCGCGTCCTGCAAGGCGCGGCAAAACTGCTTGCTTGGGATCTCGTAAAACACCCGAAACGTTAGAGAGTGGGTCCCGTCGTTACATTGGGTAAATTTCAGGCGATCCACCTTGCCGTCGTCATATTGAATGTTCAGCACGCCGGTCGGTTTGAAGCCGAAAAAGGTGAACCGGGCGTGGCGCAGTTCCCGCAACACCTTCTCACAGGCGGCGCGATCCGGGATGTTCGTCTGATAGGCAACCTCGGAGGAGAAAGGACGGTATACCACCACCTCGATGTTCTTGGGGGAAGAACCGCCGAACCGCGGGCGCTGGACATAGATGGAAAAACACAACAGGAGCAGGAACAAGACTCCGAATACCAACAAAGTGAATGAAACATCGCTCATGGCACGGTCTACCTTCGGCTGAACCCCATTCATTTAGCCATTCATATCGCTTGTCAAGCCCGGATACCGCTGGAGCCACAATCGCGTTTGCGCATCGAACGGTTTCCGTCAAAAGAAGTATCGTCCGGCTGGCGGCCCTAGGATTCACCAATTTTGTCATAAAACTGAAGTTTCTTGCCGGCCTCGAACCCGAAAACAGGCTCTCCAGGATTGCCTCAATCAAATTTTGAACGACGCTCCGCGATGGCTGAAAACCGGATACGGCCTGCCTGCGCCAGGCTCGACAGGAACGAGGCGCCGGCTACAATCCACTCGGACATTCGACCTTTTAGAGTTTATGCCCAAGACAAGCCCTCAAGCGCCGGCCCGGAAGATTCTTTTTATCGGCGGCACCGGTAAAATCAGCACCGCAGTCAGCCAGCAGGTACTGGCCCAGGGGCACGATTTGTATTTGCTCAATCGCGGACGGCAATCGAAAAACCCGCCGGGCAGCCGCAGCCTGACCGCCGATGTCAATGACCCGAAAGCCGCCCGCGCGGCCTTACGGAACCTGGAATTTGACGCGGTGGTGGATTGGATTGGTTTTACGCCGGAGCACGTGGAGCGCGACCTCGCCCTGTTCCGCAACCGGACCCGACAGTTCATTTTCATCAGTTCCGCCTCCGTTTATCAGAAGCCACCAACCCATTACCTGATCACGGAAGCCACCCCGCTGTACAATCCGTTCTCGGATTATTCCAGCAACAAGATTGCCTGCGAGGAACGCTTGATGCGGGCGTATCGGGAGGAAGGTTTTCCGGTGACCATTGTCCGCCCGTCTTACACTTACAACCACTATTTTCCGGTCGCCGTCGGTGGTTTCGGCGGTTACACGCTGGCCGACCGGCTGAAACGAGGCAAACCCATCATTGTCCACGGCGACGGTTCGTCCTTGTGGGTCATGACGCACGCGGAGGATTTCGGGCGGGGATTCACGGGCCTGCTCGGCAACCCGCAGGCCATCGGGCATGCGTTTCACATTACCTCGGACGAGGTGCTGACCTGGAACCAGATTTATCAAACCATCGCCGAAGCGTTGGGCGTGGAGGCAAAGCTGGTGCACATTCCGTCGGACTTCATTGCCCGGATGGCGCCGGCCTACGCCGGCAGTCTATTGGGCGATAAAACCTGGAGCGTGGTTTTTGACAACCGCAAAATCAAAACCTTCGTACCCGGCTTTCAAGCCATGATTCCCTTTCGTGAAGGCATCCGGCGCGCGGCGGCGTGGTTTGACGCCGATAAAAAGCGGCGGGAAGTGGACGCCGCCACCGGCCGGCAAATGGACGAAATGATCAAGGCCTATACCGGGCGGATTCCGGGTTGAGCCCAGGCCGGCGTTACTGATTCTGCGCCGCCAAAAATCGTTCCGCGTCGATCGCCGCGGCACAACCCGAACCCGCCGCCGTCACCGCCTGCCGATAGACGTGGTCCGCGCAATCACCCGCCACAAACACGCCGGGCACATTCGTCATCGTCCCCCGTTTGGGAACAATGAAGCCGTTGGCATCCGTTTCGATCTGGCCCTTGAAAATTCCCGTGTTCGGCACGTGGCCGATGGCGATAAACACCCCCGCGCAATTCAGGACCGATTCCGCCCCGGTCTTGAGGTTTTTCAATCTCACACTGGTGACCTTGTCCTGTTTCACGTCGAGAACTTCGGTTATGGCGGAATCCCAAACCGGCTTGATCTTGGGATTGGACAAGGCGCGTTCGGCCATGATTTTGGACGCGCGCAACTGGTCGCGGCGGTGAATCAAATGAACGGCTGAGCCGAAGCGCGTCAGATAGATCGCCTCTTCGCAGGCGGAATCGCCGCCGCCGACCACCACGAGCGGTTGGTTGCGGAAAGACGGCAGCGCGCCGTCGCACGTCGCGCAATAGGTCACGCCCTTGGTTTCCAGCAGGTTCTCACCGGGCACGCCCAGATGCCGGTGGCCGGCGCCGGTGGCGATGATGACCGTCTGGGTTTCCACCTTTTCACCGTCCACGGTCAGCGTGAAGGGTTTCCGGGAAAAATCCGCGGCCTCGACCGACCCAAAGCTGGCCCGGGCGCCGAAGCGTTCGGCCTGTTTTTGCATCCGGGTCATCAACTCGTACCCGTCCACGCCTTCGGGAAAGCCGGGATAATTTTCAACAATGCTGGTCGTGGTCAACAAACCGCCGGGTTGTTTGCCGGTGAGCACAAGCGGCTGGAGATTGGCGCGCGCGGTATAAAGCGCCGCCGTCCAGCCCGCGCAACCCGAACCGATGACAATGACTTTTTCCATAAGGGGCGAAACATAGTTTGCCGGTGCCCAAGTTGCAAGTTTGCCGGCGGATTTGAATTTGCCGGACACGTCCGTTGCGGCTTTACTGTCCCGGATGAAGCGTTCCACTGTCCTGAACCTGGCCGGCCTCGCCGCCGGCCTGTTTTTTTCAGGCTCCCAACTCGCCGGCCAGGCCCAATCCGGCCCGACCAATGTCTGGATGTTCGACCTGCCGGACCCCTATACCACATCGTCCCCGGCCATCGCCCCGGACGGCACGATCTATCAAGCGACTTTCTCCGGTAAACTGCTCGCTGTCACCCCGGCGGGACAACTCAAGTGGCTGTTTCAAACAGGGAGCGAAATCCGGTCTTCGCCGGCCATTGGCGGAGACGGCACCATTTATTTTGGTTCCCGGGACCGGAAATTCTACGCCGTCACCCCGGCAGGCATGCTCAAATGGACCTTCCAAACGGATGCGTGGGCGGATTCATCGCCGGCCCTTGGCGCCGATGGGACGATATATTTCGGATCCTGGGACACCCATTTGTACGCCCTTCATCCCGACGGCTCGCCGAAATGGGTTTTCCCGACCGGTGACATCATTGATTCGTCACCGGCCATCGGCAGCGATGGCACCATCTATTTCGGTTCGCACGACAAATGGTTTTATGCACTGAAGCCCGACGGCGCGCTGCGCTGGAAGTTTGCCACCGGCGGTCAAATCATCTCCTCCCCGGCCATTGCCGCGGACGGGACCATTTATTTCACTTCGACGGACGGCAATCTGTACGCCCTGCAACCCGATGGCACGGAACGCTGGCATCTGCACACGGGGGGTGCGACGGAATCCTCGCCTGTGCTGGACGCGAACGGCAATATTTATTTATCCGTCAATCAAGCTGATGTGTCCGTTAACCGTGACGGAAAAAAGCGCTGGGATTTTGCGAGTTCCCCCATTTTGATTGATGCAACGCCGGCGCTAGCGGGGAATGGCGAGGCTTATTTTTCCACACCGTGGCGGGATTTGATGGGCGTTGACCTGGACGGCCACCCGGTGTGGCGGGTTGCCACCGACGCCAATCCCAGTCATGGCCACATGGTGGCATCTCCGGTCATCGGCAGGGATGGAACCATTTACGTCGCCAACGTTGCCTACCTATGCGCCATTAATTCCACCCACCCGCTGGCACCGCTGGCGAACAGTTCCTGGCCGATGTTCCGCGCCAACCCGTGTCATACCGGCCGGGTGCAAAGCGGAAATTGATTTCCGCCGGCGCGCCTGAATTGAACATTCACAACCGTTCGCGCCCGCCAAAACCGCTTTCCAGATCGTGCCAGAACTCGACGTCCTCCTCGTCCTGCTCCCAACAGAGAAAGACCTCCTTGCCGCCGATGATGGCTGGAAAATCCACCAGCCCGCGCTCCAGGTCCTTGATAAAAATCTGGCGGTGCTGAAACTCGGCCAGAATTTCCTGCACGTCCGCCAGCGTGCGAACCTGGTCATTGACCGTCTGGCCGCCCGCGTCATGGCCCTGTTTCATCAGGGCGCCCAGCCGTTTCTCATGGCGGTCCAACAGGTGACGAAGCTGGGTAAGCCGCTCCAGCCACTTGCGGATTTGCGGCAACAACGCCCGTGCCTCATCACGCGTGTAATGTTTGTCGAACCGATGTTTCATTGGCAAACAGACGACGACGCCTCAAACAAAGGCCGTCCCGGCGATTGCTTCAAATGCAACCGCCTGGGGACGGACGAATGAAGTCGCGGCAGGCGATCGCCTACTTCTGCCAGGTGCGCTTCTTGTGACGATGCAAACGCAGCTTCTTGCGTCGTTTGTGCTTGTTAATTTTGGCCTTGCGGCGCTTTTTCAGTGAACCCATGCGCCAATGGAGTACTTCCAACGGGTGTGGCTTGTCAATAACTCTGTGGCTAATTCGCCGGGAACACGCGCAGACGGATATTCCATCCACCGGGCATTCAAAAAATCTGCGGCTATGGGCTTTGCCTCGCCCGATAGAACACTCGCGGCCCGGCGCCTCCGCCCGGAACCACCAGGACCCGCGAACCGGAATCGTTCGTGACGGTAAAGAGAGCCGACCAGTCCGCGAGGTTGGTGGATTGTTCGATGACGTACCGTCCGCCCGTTTCCGAGTTGAGCCGCATCTGAAAGGAGCCCGCGATGTTCGTCCCCAGCGCCGCCAATGTCGGCGGTGGATACACAATGCCCGCGAGATCCTCGGAAAAATTCGGCAGCGCAAGAATGAGGCTGCCGTTGGTCGCGGATGCCTGGGTGGATCCCGCGTTCGTGCCCGTCGCCGGATCATACCAGTCGGCAAAAAACCGGCCGGGCGGCCAGTTGGTCAGCGTCACGCTTTGTCCCTGTTGCAAGGGCAATAGCGTGTTCGTGGAACTGCCGGAAAAAGACACCCATGGCGCCACCACATAGAGCAACGATTCCCGCGGTCCCTGCAAACCGATGGCATCCGCCGTCGGTTGCCAATTTTCCGGATAAGTGGCGGGCAGCACCTGTTCCAGCCGCACCCAAT
>JAJPJM010000068.1 GCA_021324235.1 Verrucomicrobiota bacterium | reverse complement strand
TGGTCAGCGGTCCGCCTCCATAGCCGGCAGGCACGATGAAAGGCTCGGGTATCTGCGACAAATTCAACACATAAGTGCCGGTATCATTCCCATTTAGATCGTAACTGCTGACCAGCACGGTGAAGGTGCCACTGTTGGTGGCCGTATAGGCAATGAGGTCATCCGTGCTGTCCTGGTAATATTGCAAAAACGCCCCGTCTGGCCCATACAGTTCTAGCCGGCCATTGAAACCCGTCGTTCCCAGCCGCAAATTGATGCTGTCGCCCGCGTTGGCCGTGAACGTCCACAGGTCCTGTCGGCCTAAAGTGATGGTTCCGGTCGCGTTGGCTCCGTTGATCAGCGGTCCGCCTCCATCGCCGTCGGGCACAATAAAAGCCTCGGGTATCTGGGACAAATTCAACACATAAGGGCCGGTCCTGGGGTGCCCACTAAGATTGTCACTGCTGACCTGCACGATGAAGGTGCCGCTATTGGTCGCCGTGTACGCGATGAGGTCATCCGTGCTGTCATTCACAGTGCCAAGCAACAGGCTGTCCGGTCCATATAACTGGAGAATGCCTGGGAAGCCGCTCGTTCCCAGCCGCAAATTTATACTATCTCCCTTATTGGCCGTGAAAATGTAGGAATCCGTTGTATTGGTAAAAATGGTTCCAGTCTGATTGGCTCCGTTGATGAGAGTGGTTTGTGCGTGGGCAACCAGTGGCAGACTGAACAGCAGAAGAGCCGACAGTGCGGCCAACGACATTGAATTGAGTTTATTTTTCATGGTTCGTCTGGCCTTGGTTGCACCGGGCTGATACCGCCTGTCATCAGAATCAGGTTTTCACCGCCCGCAAACCACGAATTATGAGGAGGGTATGTTTACTGGTTTCCCCAGCTTATAGCAAGAATAATCGAAGCTCCTTATGCTCCAAGTTTTGCGTTCCCAGGGAGGTTTGTTCAGATGACTATGTCAAGGAAGGCTAAAATCCGTGCCCATCCGTGTCATCCGCGGTTAAAAGATCGTCTTCGTGCACTCTGTGTCAAACCTCTGCGTCTCTGCGCCTCTGCGGTTCAAATTAGCGTTTAGCCTTCAGCCTTTCCGCTCCGTGTCTCAGTCGCTCCGCTTTGTGTCTCAGTTTTTTTCATTTGAATCCCAGCCTGTTTGCTTTGAATCCCTCTGTGCCGGCGTTGTGTGTTTGTACGTCAGACTGCAGTCTTTTTCAGTTGGATTACTGTCCCTGTCATTTGGCTTCATGTCTCATCCAGAATAAATGGCGCTGAGTAACTCGGCTTCAAATCCAAGGAACCCGGCGCCGCGTCCAGGCAATTCAGCCCCTTGTCCGGTGGTGAATCTTCAAGTCCAGGTCACTGGGATTGCAGTCTATCATACCAATCAACTTGTCTCGTATGATTAGCGACATTAATTAGTTGGCATGGCTGACGCTTTGGCCAACGTGTCGTGACGCGACACTGTTTTACGGCGAACGAAAGCGGTAGAAGCGGCTGGGATAATTGGTCCATTGCGGATCACTGAAGTAAATCGAGCTGTTGGTAAGAGTGCAGTTTTGGAGCATTGTCCAGGGCCCGGCCAGATTGATGGCGGCTTCCACCACGATGGGAATATTGGTCGTGCCCGCAATGTTGAAACCGAAGCCATTGGTTCCCACACCGAAGCTGCCGTCGCCGGTCTGCACCTGCGGGTTCCATAAGACGGCTGGAACCCCGGTCGCTGCCGTAAATTCCTGCCAGCCCGCGGTATCCGGCAGGTAATAGGCGGTCACATTAGTGGCATTGTAAAAGGCCCACAACCCGGCATAGTTTGGGGCGTTCCCATTGAAGAAGAGCCCCTTCAAATTGATACAGTCAGAAAACGCTTCCTGCCCAATACTGCTCACGTCGCTGGGGATTGTGATATTGATAAGGTTGGTACAGTCGATGAACGCCTGGTCACCTATGACGGAAATGGTGTCGGGGACCGTATAGCTTCCACCCTTACCAGCCGGATATTGGACAAGCACGGTCTGGTTCTTGTCGAACAGGACACCATCCATGCTGCAATAGGAAGGGTTGGCAATAGCCACGACGATAGCCGTAAGATTGGTGCAGTCTTCGAAGGGAAGAAATCCGATAGTTGTGACGCTGCTGGGTATCGTGACGCTGGTTAAACCGGCGCATTGATAGAAAGTCTCAGACCCGATGCTGGTAACGCCATCCGCGATCACTACGTTAGTCAGGCCAGTGCAACCTTCAAACGTTACGTTGCCGGTATTGGTAACGCTGCAGGGGATTGCAACACTGGTCAGGCCGGTGCAGTTCCAAAATGCTGCATCTCCAATGCTGGTAATGCCATAGGGGAGCGTGATGTTGGTCAGATTGGTGCAGTCACGGAAGGCCCAATAACCGATGCTATTGACGCTAGTGGGGATGGCGGCGCTAATCAGGCTGGAGCAACCCCGGAACGCCTCATCCCCAATGTTCGTGACGCCGTTGGAAATCGTAGCGCTGGTCAGGCTGATGCAGTAATAAAACACCTCACTGCCGATGCTGTTGACGCTGCCCGGAATCGCAACGTTGGTCAGGCTTGTGCAATCAATGAAAGCCTGATCCCCCATGTTGGTGACGCTACCAGGAATCACAACGCTGGTCAGACCAGCGCAGTCAGCGAACGCCTGGGTTCCGATGCTGGTCACAGCATCGGGAATCCTTACACTGATCAGGCTGATGCAAATCGCAAACGCATGGTCCCCTATGCTGGTCACACTATCGGGTAGCGTGACGCTGGCTAGGCTGGTACAGCCATAGAACACATAGTCCCCGATACTCGTGACGCTGCCTCGAATTGTAATGTTGGTCAGACTGGTGCAGGAATAGAACGCCGCATTTCCGATGTTGGTAACGCTATCAGGAATCAAAACGTTAAGAACATTGTTAGGAAAAGTTGAATAGAACCCCCAATCTCCGATGCTGGTAACCCGGAAACCATTCGTCATGTCCGGAATCGTCACGTCGCCTCCGGAACCGGTGTAACCGGTAATGGTAACACTAAGACCATCAGAATTCGTCGTGAACGTGAATTGTGCCTGGACCGCGGCGGGCAACAGCAAGAGCAACGCCCCCAGCAAGCAGAGTTGAATCAAGTTTCGCCTGGTTTTCATACGGCCCAACCAATTTCCCAACCCTCCCACGATTACTAAATTGGCAAAATACGTCAACTTCGAAGAAAGGCGCGTTTCAACAAGGATGCCAGCCCTACGGGCTTCCCGAAGGCGCCGCTATTTCCTTCTTCGCCGCCTTCACCTCGATGTGCAGGTCGCGCAGTTGGCGCGGTGAAACGGCGGCAGGTGAATCGGTCATCAGGTCCGTGCCTTTGGCGGTCTTCGGAAAGGCGATCACGTCGGCTGCTATGGTTTTTTCTTTTCTTCGCGCAAAGCCATTGGCGCATGGAGTTCCGCTCGCACCTCCGCGCCGGTCATGACCTGATACATCGTGTCCGGGCAGAGGTCAATGCCGCCCGGCCATTCCACGCAGCCGAAATCGGGGTTGACGGTGACGGCATTGAAAATTTTTGCATCAAGCAATTTCAGAAACACGCCGCCGCGCCGTTCAGGTTCGACGGGAAAAATCCCGCTCACGCCGTCGTTGAAGGTGACTTTCAACCGGTATTGCGGCAGCGGTTCGGCGGAGATGATCCGAATCATGTCTTTATTCTACTCCAACGGCGCGATTTTGGAAGGTTCTTGATTGCGGCTGGCCAGTTCCCATGCCTGGCGCAGTTCCGCGCGATGCAACGCCGCCCATTCGAGCACGAGCGCCTGCGCCCGCCGGCTCATGTCGCCTTCCATGAGTTCCAGCGTATTGATATTGACCTTGATTTCCTCGCCTTGATAGACCGCGTGAAAATGTGGCGGTGCGTGATCGCCATAAAACATCCGGATGATGATGCCGTAAAACCGGCTTAATTCTGGCATGGCGGAAGATTAGTTGGTTTCAACCGGCTGACAAGGTCTTTGCCCACGGCCACCATTCCCTATCCGCCGCATTTGGGTTCAATAAGGAACGCATGAAAAACCACTTCCTGCATTCCTGCCTTCCTAACTCAACAAATCAAAACCAACACTTCTGTGTCTTGGCGTCTTCCGTCTTCGCGTTCTTCGCGTGACTCTTTGTTTTCCGCCAACACAAGCCAGCAGTCTGTGCCACTATTCCTTCTTCGCCGCCTTCACCTCGATGTGCAGGTCGCGCAGCTGGCGGGGCGAAACGGCGGCGGGCGAATCGGTCATCAGGTCCGTGCCTTTGGCGGTCTTCGGGAAGGCAATCACGTCGCGAATGCTCGGAGTACCGCAGAGAATCGCGCAGAGCCGGTCAAAACCAAGCGCAATGCCACCGTGCGGCGGCGCTCCATAGCGGAACGCCTCGAGCATGTAACCAAAGCGCAGCTTGGTTTCCTCAGGCGGAATTTGCAGCACTTCCTCGAACACGGTTTTCTGCACGTCCGGCTGGTGAATACGAATCGAGCCTCCGCCAAGTTCCACGCCGTTCACGACCACGTCGTAATGCTGGCCGCGGACTTTTTTCGGGTCGGTCTTGAGCAGGGCAACGTCCTCCGCCACCGGCGCGGTGAACGGGTGATGGCTCGAATACCAGCGGTTCTGTTCCTTGTCGAAACTGAGCAGCGGGAAATCCACGACCCAGAGAAAATCAAACCGGTCGGCGGGAATCGCCAGCTTCCCCTGCCCTTTCAAAACATCGGCGCAATACAACCGGATCTTGCCGAGGATTTCGCACGCGTTCAGCCATTGGTCGGCGGCGAACAAAATCAAGTCGCCTTCCTCGATTTTCAACTTTTGCGCGAGCGCGGCCTTCTCGGTGTCACTGAAAAATTTCACGATGGGCGACTTCCATTCCCCACCTTCCACCTTGATGAACGCGAGTCCCTTCGCGCCAAAACTCTTGGCGTATTCGGTCATCGTCTCGATCTGGCCCTGCGTGGCGCCGGCCAAGCCTTTCGCGTTGAGCGCCTTGACCACACCGCCCGCGGCGACCGCGCCGCTGAAGACCTTGAATTTGCTGGCGCGGAATTCCTCGGTGAAATCCACCAGTTCCATGCCGAACCGCGTGTCCGGCTTGTCGATGCCCCAGCGATTGAGAGCTTCCTCGAAGGAAATCCGCTTGAACGGCGTCGGCACGTCCAGGTTCAACGCGGTTTTCCAGACGCGCTTCAACAGGCCTTCAATCAGCGCGTAAATATCCTCGCGCTCGATGAACGACATTTCGATGTCCACCTGCGTGAACTCCGGCTGGCGGTCGGCGCGCAAATCCTCGTCACGATAGCAGCGGGCGAGCTGGAAATACCTTTCCACACCGCCGACCATGAGGATTTGTTTAAACTGCTGCGGCGATTGCGGCAACGCATAGAACTGCCCGGGATTCACGCGGCTCGGCACGAGAAACTCGCGCGCGCCTTCGGGCGTGGACTTGAACAACGTGGGCGTTTCGATTTCAAGAAAGCCCTGCTCATCCATGTATTGCCGCGTGGCGATGGCGACCTTGCTGCGGAGCCGGAGGTTCCGCGCCATTTCGGGCCGGCGCAAATCCAGGTAGCGGTATTTCAGGCGCAATTCCTCGTTCACCTTGCTCGCCACTTCCGGGTCGTCCACCGGAAACGGCAGGACGTCGGCCACATTGAGCACTTCGAGTTCCTTCGCCATGACCTCGACTTCACCGGTGGGAATCTTCGGATTGTTCGTGCCTTCCGGCCGCTGGCGGACCTTGCCGGTCGCGCGGATGACACACTCGCTGCGCAGCGCCGCGGCGCGCTCGAACAGTTCCTTCGGCAAATCGGACGGATCAAAGACCGTTTGCGTGCGGCCTTCGCGGTCGCGGACATCAATAAAAATCAGACCACCGAGGTCCCGGCGGGAATGGACCCAGCCGGTCAGGGTGACCGTTTGCCCGATGTGCGCCGGGCGCAGTTCATTGCAATGGTGCGTGCGTTTCATTTCACTTTTTTGGTGGGGCGAGAGTCCTCTCGAGCCCAAATTCATTCGAATTAAATCCAGCCAGGGCTCGACGGAGTCTCGCCCCACCAAATCAAATCATAAAGCGAGCGCAGATGTTGGCGGGAAACGCCGAAGAATTCAAAGTAAAAGTAAGGCGGGTGGCACTACATTCTGCAACTTTCGGTGGGGCGAGCGTACTCGCGAGCCGGCTCGTCAGTAGCCTCGCCCCACCAAATTACCCCACTACCGGTTCGCCTTACTCCGGCAGTGAAATCCGCCAGACGTTGGGTCGGGTCGCCGGAATTCTGCAAGGCCTCGCGCAGACCGTCATTGGAATACTGTTGCACGCTGCCGTCGGCCAGGCCTACATTCCCCTGATTGACGTGGATGGCTTGTGTCCAACTGACCGGCTGTCCGGGAACGAGTTTGAGGATTCCATTTTCCGGACTGCCCACGCCGATGATATTCCGGTCACCATCGAGCAATCGCTGTGGAGACGTGTCCCTTGCCTCCAGGCCGACAAAGTAACTGACGTTCTGATTTTTCAAACGGGCGAAGTCGGTGGCGGCTGCGCGCGTGTCCGCCGGGCAAACCAGGATGTTGGGCGCATTCAGTTCATTGGATATGGCCTGGAAATGGCGGAACGTGCCCGCCCCGGTATTAAATTCCCTCGTGCCGCGCTCGTTCGTGGAAACGCTCATTGGATACAGGCTGGTGTTGTCGTCCGCCCAGATGCGAAAGGCGAGGCCGCATTGTTTCAGATTGTTGACGCAGTTGATGCGCTGCGCCTTTTTCTTGGCTGCCGCCAGCGCCGGCAGCAGCAGGGCCGCCAGAATGGCCAGGACGGCAATGATCACCAGCAAGGCGACCAGGGTGAAACCCGGTTTGGAACGGGAACCGATGGTGGAGTTCATGCCCGGAAATATGTTCCTTATCCCGAAGTTGACAAGCCATTATTCAGCGGAACTGATGCACCGTTGCCGTTTTAAGAATTATTCTGCTTTACCTTTTCTCAAAAACTGTTTGGCTTGGCATGGAAAAAGGTTCACCCCAATGGCAACCCACTTATCCACCATGAAAAAAAACCATCCTTTCAACTGCGTTCCCGTGCTGGTCCTGCTCGGTCTGATCGCCATCCTGAATTACGGCTGCGGCAAAAAGCCGGCGCCGGGCGCTGAACTCAGTCCGGGTGGCGGACCCGGCGCTCCCGCCGTGGTTTCAGCGGAAAAAACCAGCTTTGCCGAGGTTACGTCGCAACTCGATCCCGGCGGCAATTTCTACCTCTACCTCGGCACCGCGCAATGGCTCGACGGCCTATCCGCCAAGGTCGGCGCGTGGCGGCAGACGTTTGCGGCCATGCCCAACCTCAAGCCGGAGGACACCGCCAACGTCAACAAGGCGTTCGACCTCGTCACCAGCCTGATCAAGGACAGTGGCGTCGAAGACGTCAGCGGTGTGGGCATGAGTTCGGTGGAAATCGAGAAGGGCATGTTCCGCAACAAGGCGATGTTGCATCATTATCCCGGCAAAGGTGACGGCTTCCTCTGGAAACTCGCCGGCAAGGGGCCGCACCCGCTCACCGGCCTTGACCTCCTGCCGCCTGATACCGCACTGGCCATTTTCTCGGACGCGGACCTGCCCCTGCTCTGGACCGTCGCCCAAAAGGAAGTCACCCAGGCCAACCTGCCCCAAGCCCAGGCCTGGATGGACCAACTCCCCGTCCAATTTGAACAGAAGACCAAGGTCAAATGGGACACCTTCCTGAATTCGCTCGGGGGCGAGTTCGGTTTCGTGATGACGCTCGACCCCTCCAACAATATCCCCGTGCCGATGCCGGGCGGCGCGTTGGAAATCCCTTCACCGGGCCTGTTGCTCGTCATCAAGGTCAACGACGACACGATTTTCAATCGCATTGACGCGGAATTGAAATCCAATCCGCAAGTCATCAGCGTGGACCAGCCCGGCCTCAAAATGCGGACAATGCCCGTGCCCCTGCCCCTGCCCATCGCGCTCCGGCCCACCGCCGCCACGAGCGGCGGTTACCTGTTCATCGCCTCCAGTGACGCGTTGATTAACGACGCCCTCGCCGTGAAAAGCGGACAGCAACCCGGTCTCAAAAGTACCGCCGAATTCAAACATGTGTCCCAGGGCGTGCCCGACCAGGGCAATCAGTTCTGCTATCTGAGTCAACGGTTCGCCGAGACCATGATGAAGGTGCAGCAACAGGTCATGAATGCCAATGCGAAGACCGACCCGCAAACGGCGAAATGGATACAATCCTTTATGCAGAGCCGGCCGGCCTTTGCGTATTCCGTCGGCATCAACACGCCGGAAGGCTGCCTGACCGTTGGCAACGGCAGCCAGAGCTACGCCAATACCGTGCTCCTGCCCGGTGTGGCCGTGGTGGGTGCGCTTTCCGCCATCGCCATTCCCAACTTCATCAAGGCTAGGACCGTCTCGCAGCAAAATGCCTGCATCAACAACCTCCGCCAGATTGACGCGGCCAAACAACAATGGGCCCTGGAAAAAGGTAAACAGGCCAACGATGTTCCCACGTGGGACGACATCCAGCCGTACATCTACAAAATTCCGCATTGTCCGGCCGGCGGCACCTATTCCATCAACGCCGTCGGTGAACGGCCCACTTGCAGCGTCCCGGGGCACGAGTTGCCATAAGGGACATTGGCAAAATACGGATTTGGGAAGGACGAGTTTCTGGATGGTCAACGGAGGCTCTCCGCCACGGCTGAATTCCCCGCTCGCCACGTCCGTCGGATTCGGCTACGCTGGGGTTGCCATGATGGAGCCGACCAAACCCGATATCATCATCACGCACGAAAGCGACCTGGACGGTTTTCTTTCCGGCGCCTTGCTGCAACGGCTCGCCAAAAAGCTGTACGACACGGACACACCGCTCGAAGCCTACCATTACAACCAATGGAAGCAGCGCGAGCTGCGCGAACGGGCCGCGTGGGTCGCGGATTTCACCTTCGAGCCGCGCCTCGATAAATCGGAGTGGATGATCGTTGACCATCACGTCACGGAGTCCGCACCCAAAAACGCGCTGCTCATCCATGACGTGAACAAGTCCGCCGCGTTGCTGTGCTACGAACTGTGCAAGGACCACGGCCTCGGCTCACCCGCGCTCGACCGGCTCGTGCATTTGAACAATGTCGCCGATTTGTTTCTGGAGGACGACCCCGACTTTGCGCTGGCCTGTGATTACGCCAACCTCGTCAAGATTTACCAGTTCTGGAACCTGCAGGCGCTGATCGGTGGCGGCGTTGAAAAGCTCCTCGACCATCCACTGCTTGAAGTCATGGCCGTCAAGCGGCGGATTGAAAATCCGCTCGGCTTTGAATGGAGCAAAAACAACGTCACCGAAATCAATCCGACGGTCGGTTACGTGGACACCGTGGTCGGCAACAACAACCTGGTCGTTCATCAGTTGCTGGAGGAGCAGGCGGTGAAATATCCGGTGCTGGTGACGCTGTTCCGGCGCGGGAACATGGTGTTCGCCAGTTTTCGCAGCCGCAACGGCGAGGCGCTCAAGGTGGCGGAAAAATTCCAGGGCGGCGGCCATGCCAACGCCGCCGGCGCCATCCTGCCCAAATCCATCCGCTACATTCCCGACGCCATCGATTACCTGAAGCAGGTGCTGA
Organism: Verrucomicrobiota bacterium; assembly: GCA_021324235.1. GTDB lineage: Bacteria > Verrucomicrobiota > Verrucomicrobiia > Limisphaerales > UBA11358 > UBA11358. The sequence continues at coordinate 2,364 of JAJPJM010000068.1, read as the reverse complement.
ATCCGAAACGGGACACGCCGCTCAACAGTCTGGAAAACATATTCGCCAGCCTGGAAGCCGAAAAAAAAGGCTGACGCGGGCGCAATTACAAATTAACGCGGCATGAATGCGACGGAGACCACCGTTCCGCACTTACCGGTCAGCAAAGCCGTCGTGAAGCGACTCGGCGGCGGAGGCGCCGGCAGTCGCCGCCTTCCGTGGATCTTGAATTATCTTATCCTGGGATGTGCCGGCTTCACCGCCAGCGCCCTGTTCGGCGAGCCGCCACTGGATTTGATGAAAAACCAGGTCGCCTATCTGGCTCCCCAACTTCAAGGCGACCAGCCGCAGAAACCGGTAATGGGATGCGAATTGTCCGATTTCGGGTCCTGGTACGACATTGCTTATTCCGGGGGTATCGACCGTTTTATGCTGGGTTCGGTGCGACAGGGAGTCGGCCCGAACAACGAGTTTTTTAATACGGCACGCGACGTGGGAGTGCTCTCGCTGTTCTTTCAAACCGCAACCGGTGAGAAAATCGATGGCGATCCGGAAGCGGCCGTCACCTGGTATCCGTACGGCTGGCGAACCTTCACCCGCCACGCGAACTTTGAAATCGAATCGGCAACGTTCTTCACCGCCTTCAATACGGTGGCGATCCATGTCAAGGTCACCAACACGGGAAACCTGCCCGCCGCCATCGCCCCCGGATTAATCGTCACGGCCCGGTCCGGTTATGACGGACGCACGGACGGACGGATCACCGGTTCCTTGAAAAACCATGGGCTTCAGCTCTGGTTTAAAAACGCCCGCGTCGGTTCCAAAACCACGCGCGGCCTCTACACCGACACCCTGGCCATCGGCTCCACTTTGGAACCTCTTCACGTGGCGTTTGCCCCCCGGGACCTGACACGGGCCACGTCCGAAGAACTGAAATCGGCGCTGGTGGGAAATCTCGCCTCATCGCTCGCTGCGCCGGCCGGAACCGCCGTGCTCACGGCCAAAAGCTCAATGCTTAAACCGGGAGAATCACTGGAATGTGTCTTTGTTGTCGCCGCGGCGGCGGACGGTAAAACAGCCGGCACGCAATGTGAAAGCGCAATAACTGCTTTCATGGCATCGCCCCACTCGGCACTGACCCAGGTGGAAAACGACTGGAACGGTTTTTTTCAGGGCCTGCCGGCACTTGACCAGCCGGGTGACGCCTACACCCGGCTTTATTACTCGGCAGCGACCGCGCTTCGCAAGAACCGTTATCTGCTGAAATGCGACGGGCAATTGTACAGCGCCTCGTATCCGGCGCGAGGCGGGTTCAACTACTTTTTCCAAAGTGACTCGTGCTGGAATCTCCTGGGTTACCTGGACATGAAGCCGTCATGGGCGGAAGGCCATGCCGTGCCGATTCTGGACCCGCCTTGCGAAATCATGGACCCGCACTTCTTCTGGTCCATGTGGGAATTGTATTCCCGCATCCCGGACCGCCAGGCCCGCCACGACTTCGCCAAAAAAGTTTATCCGTTGTTGGCGAACGCCTATCGGGATTGGACGAACCACGTTGACATCGACGGTGATCTACTGACCGCAACGCCGAACAACTGGGACGATAATCCGCGTTACGATCTGATCTTCAAGGAGGTCAAATACGTTCCCGGTTGGAACAGTTGGTGGAACGATTTGACCCGTGACTGCCGGGAGAACAAGCTCGACGACCCCGCGCCCAGCTCCCAGTTGGGTTATGGCGCCGTGGTCCTGAAACGACTGGCCCTGGACCTGGGCCAACCGGCAGAGGTCGCCGGATGGGAGCGCCAGATCCAGCGGCACCAGCAGGCAATTGACTCGTTGTGGGATGACCAGAAGGGATACTGGATCGTCACTTACCGGGGAACGCTTCGGGATGACGTCCTGACCAGTTCGATTATCTATCCGATTTTTTGCGATCTCTGCCGCGACCCCGCCAAAATCAAACGGGTCATCGAAGGACACATCCTCAACCCCAAGGAATTTGACGGCCCGTTTCCCATTCCGACGGTCGCCTATGATGATCCTCGTTATTACCATCAAAAACCGCCGTTCGAAAACGAGGCCGGCGGGCTTTGGCGCGGCAATATCTGGATGCCGGAAACCTGGATCGTGGCAAAAGGTTTGTTCAAGTACGGTTACGAGGACGATGCCCGGAGCATTGTCGGGCGATTGCTTAAAATGATGTCGACCCAGTCCGCCTCCGTCGGCGCGTACCAGCAATTTGCCTTCAGCCCCGCCGAGTGGTACGACTCGCGCACGGGCTTGGGCCAGAATAATCGGGCCTTTTCCTGGTCGTCCGCCGTCGCGCTCGATTTCCTGCTCGGCAATTATCAGAACGAACGGGTGCTCGGCTCCAACCCGGAC
>JAJPJM010000120.1 GCA_021324235.1 Verrucomicrobiota bacterium | reverse complement strand
CTTGATTTCGTGCATCCAGCCATCACCGGCCGGCAGGGTGAGGTCGTAAACGGCTTTCGCCGGGTCCAGTTTGCTTTCGGTCAGAATGAAGGTGCTCATGTTCAGGCTCCCAGGAAGAGACGTTCGGTTAAAGTGAAGCAACGCTGGTTTTCCTTGCGAAAATTACGGCAGAAATCGTCGGGCCCCGGCGGCGGCGTTTGCAGCACGGCCAGCCTGACCGGTTTCGGCGCATAGTTCGGGTTCGGGTCGAGTGGATGCTGGCAGGTGTTCAACACCACCAGCACGTTCATTTCCGCGCGCAGATCAACGTGGGCGCCGGCCTTGGAATTGCCCGGATGAAAATGCATTTTGCCCCCGGCGTCGACGTCCAGCCGGCTGAACCAATTCACGTTCGCCACCAGGTCGCGTTTGCCGAGGCCGTATTTGCCCAGCTCGATCAGAAAATTGTCGTGCGCGTTCCGGTACCAGTCGTTGCGTTTTTCCTGGTAGGTGGCGGTGCCGTATTTGCGCCGGACGTGTTCCGCATTGCCATGTCCGCCCAGTGGATCGTGCCAACCGACAGTATCGGCCGTGACGGAGAGAAGTGCATGGCCCAGGTCGCTCATGAGCACGTGTCCGCGGGTGAGTTTGGCGGTGTACTGCGCCTTGAGCGTATCCGGCAGGTTCAGCCGATCCAGCGGTTGATCAGCGTTGTAGGCCATGAGGCCGACGTTCGTGCCGCCTTCGGGGTCGGTGATGCGGAGGGTGGTGTACCGACGCAGTTGCCATGACCAAAGACCGCCACCGGGCAGGGTTTCTGTAAACAGAATGGTTTCCGTGTTCATTGAATTCGTATCATTTACTGGCGGCCTGGCGATAGGCCAGCCAGCCGCCAAATTCGGTGATGTCGCGCGCGCCCTCCAGCCCGATCGGTTCACAGAGAAAGCCTTTCACGCTGCCGCCGTCTTCAAGTTCGAGCGTGCCGATGCCGAGCGGCGGCGGGATCTCGGCGACGAACGAACCGAACCCGGCCTCGTCCAGCATCCAGACTTCAATCTCGATGCCCTGCGGCAGTTTTTCCGCAACGCGCCGCAGGCCCGGCTTGGGCGGTTGCGTGTTGGCCAGGGCATACAGCCGGTAACACGGCGCGGTGCGCGTGCGGCGCACGAACCGGGCGCGGCGCGAAGTCAATTGATGATTCAGCGGCTGTCCGCGCAGATGCGCGCCCACCACGGCGAGCAGGACCCCTTCGTTTTTCACCCGCGGCAACGGTTGTTCGGCGATTTTGGCCGGGGTCACCCCGATATTGCCGCCCAGGGAGCAATGATAACGCGCGCCCAACGCCAGCAACGCGTCATCCGAAAATGCCGGACCGACGAGCGTGACGCCAAACGGCAGTCCATTCGACGGGCGAAACCCGGCCGGCAGCGCCAGCGCGGCCAGGTCGAGCAGGTTCACAAAATTGGTGTAATGGCCGAGGTTGCTGTTGAGCCGGACGGGATCGGCCAGCACTTCTTCGATGCGATAGGTCGTGCCGGTGGTCGGCAACAACAGCACATCGAGCTTCCGCCAGATTTCGCGGACCGTTTGCGACAGTGTTTGCAAGCGATATTGGCCATCGAACGCGGCCACAGCGTCATATTTCGACGCGCCGCCGATAATTTCGCGCACCACCGGATGAAGGCTGTCGGCGTGTTGATTAAAAAATTCGCCCACGGCCGCGCGTCGTTCCGCCACCCACGGCCCGGCGTAAAGGAGTGCCGCCACCTGGGCAAACGGCAAGTAATCGAATTCCACCGGTTCGCCGCCGCACTCGCGCAACCGGATGATGGTCGCTTCATACAGCGCCGCCGCCTCGATGTCGCCAAAGAATTCCCGTTGCGCCGGCGGCAGGATGCCGAAGCGAAACGGGTCGGGAATGGCCACGCCGGTCTTGGGACGCGTCCGCGAATAGGGATCGGCGGCATCGAATTCCGCCGCCACGTCGAGTACGGCCTGCGCATCGTGGCAACTGCCGGCAAAAATGGACACGCAGTCGAGCGACCGGCAGGCCGGCACCACGCCGTGGTTGCTCAACAGCCCGCGTGTCGGTTTGTGGCCGACGATATGGTTGAACGCCGCCGGGACGCGTCCGGACCCGGCGGTATCGGTGCCCAAAGCGAACGTCACCATGCCCGCCGCCACCGCGACCGCGGAACCGGAACTCGACCCGCCGGAGATGCATTGCGAATCGAAGACCGATTGACAGTTGCCGTACGGCGAGCGTGTGCCGACCAGGCCGGTGGCGAACTGGTCCAGATTGGTTTTGCCGATGGGTAACGCGCCCGCGGCGATCAGGCGCTTGACCACCGTCGCCGATTCCGGCGGCAGGTACGCGAAATCGGGACAACCGGCGGTTGTCCTGGTTCCTGCCAGATCGATATTGTCCTTGATGGCAAACGGCACGCCGTAAAGCGGCAGTTTGTCGTCCGGCCTGGACGGCAGGGCCCGCGTCATTTCCAACAGCCGGTCACGGCTGGTCTTCCCGATCCAGACATTGGGAAACCGCTTGTCGTCCGCCCGACGCAAGGCGTCCTCGATCAGCTCCGCCGGCGTGATGGCACCGGAGGCATAGGCGCGTCTGAGCGAAGACAAATCAAAGGTTGCGGGCACGCTCATGTCGTTGCCTCCGATTCAATGACGGCCAGGGCCTGGCCGGCGGTGACCATTTTGCCCGGAGCGACGGCGATTTTTTTGATAATGCCGGCCACTGGTGACTCGACGCCCACTTCCATTTTCATTGCCTCGACCACGACGACCTTCTGGCCGGCGGTGACGCGGTCGCCTTCCTTTGCCAGCACGGCCCAGATGTTGCCGGTGATGGGCGACGCGACGAGCTGGCCGTTGGGCGGCGCAATCATTTCGTCCGGCGGTGCATCCGCGACCGGTTCGCTGACGGTGATGTTGGCCGAACCATCGGCGGCCCAGCGTTCGCGTTCCTCGGCAAAGGCCTTTTGCTGTTTCCGGCGGAAGGTCGCGATTTCGGTCTCGTGGTCGCGCAGAAATTTCCGATATTGGGCAAGGCTGAAGACCTCGTCCCGGATGTCGAGCCGGGCCCGTCCGCTCAAAAAGGCGCGCCGGAAATCGAGCAGTTCCTTTTCCGACACCGGGAAGAACTGGATTTGGTCGAAGAACCGGAGCAGCCATGGCTGGCCGGGCGGAAATTCGCGCGTGGTCCGGTGGGTATTCCATACCTGCGCCGTGCGGCCGACGAGCTGGTAACCGCCGGGGCCTTCCATGCCGTTGATGCACATGTAAACGCCACCGATGCCGACGACGTTTTCCACGGTGAACGTGCGGGCGGGATTATATTTGGTCGTGACGAACCGGTGCCGTGGGTCCACCGGCACGGCACAGGGTGCGCCGAGATAAACGTCACCGAGGCCGAGCACGAGATAGCTGGCGGAATAGACCGTTTCCCGCACCTCCTCGACACGATCCAGTCCGTTCATGCGGCGGATGAATTCGATATTGCTCGGCAGCCACGGGGCCCGGGCGCGGACGGATTGCTGATATTTCTCAATGGTCAGCCGGATGCCGCTTTCATCGTAAGCCAGCGGCATCCGCACGATGCGGGTGGGCACTTCGAGCCGTTCGAGCGACGGCAGTTCGCTTTCGGCCCGGACGAGGAGATCGAGCAGTTTTTTGACCGGCAGGACCCGGCCATCGAAATTGATCTGGAGCGAACGCACACCGGGCGAAAGCTCGATGATACCCTGGGCCGGGTGCGCATTGAACCATTCCATCAGAGTATGGACGCGGAAACGCAGTTCGAAATCCAGGACCAGCGGACCGTATTCGACCAACAGGTATTTGTCGCCTGCCTGCCGGTAAACCACACCTGGACAGTTCGCCGACACCGGCAGGCGATGCAGCACCGCTTCGCCCGGCGCCGGGTCGGAAGGTCTGGTTGAACTTGAAGTTTTACAGGTGAAAAAAGTTGATTCATCTTCCAGCGTGGCAATGACATTGTCCTGCCGCACTTCCGTGGCCAGCGCCTCGCTGAACGTGGTGCGCACAAACCGGATGGTGTCGCCCGGCCGGAGCTGGCCCACCTTCCAGAATTCGGCCTTGATGATCGTCACCGGGCAGACAAAACCACCCAGGCTCGGTCCGTCTTTGGCCAGAATCACCGGCAGGTCACCGGTGAAATTGATGGTGCCGATGGCGTATTCCGTGTCGTGGATGTTCGACGGGTGGAGCCCGGCGTCGCCGCCGTCAGTGCGGGCGAATTCCGGTTTTGGCCCGACCAGCCGGATGCCGGTGCGGCTGGAATTGTAGTGCACCTTCCAGTCCGTCGCAAAAAACGTGGCCATGAATTCCTCGGTGAAAAAATCCGGGGCAGCGTGCGGGCCGTAGAGGACGGCAATCTCCCAGTGCGCGCCGTAGGTGGGAACGATTGCGGGCGGCGCCGTGCGCAACGCCACAAAGGGATCCGCGACCCGATGGACGTGGAGCACGTCGCCGTGGCGCAGGGTGCGGCCGGCGTGGCCCCCGAATTTTCCGAGGGCGAAGGTGGCCTTGCTGCCGAGGTAATTGGGCACATCAAAACCGCCATGTACGGCCAGATAAGAACGGCAGCCGGCGCCCTGGATGCCGCGTAATCGCAACACGCTGCCGGCGCGCACATGCAGGCTTTGCCAGAAGTCCACCGGATTGCCGTCGAGGTCCGCTGCCATCACCGCGCCGGTGAGCGCGATGGTGGCATCGAGGTTGAATTTCAAGGTCGGCCCGCTGAGCGTCAGTTCGAGACCCGCCGCGGAGGCCGGATTGCCCACGAGTTTGTTGGCGATCCGAAAAGCGTAATCGTCCATCGGCCCCGACGGCGGCACGCCAATGGACCAATAGCGGACGCGCCCGGGATAATCCTGGATGCTGCTCTGCGTGCCCGGCTCGATGACATCAATCGTGGCCGGCCGGTAAGGAAAGGTGGCCAGCCATTTGGTATGGATGTCGCCCGCGGCGAATTCTTCACTGGCCACCACCTGCCGGAGATATTCCAGATTACATTCGATGCCGGCCAGCCGGGTCTCCGCGAGAACCGATTGCAAAGCCGTTACGGCCGCAGCGCGGCTCTCCGCCTTCACGATGATCTTGGCAATCATCGGGTCGTAGAACGGCGGGATTTCGCTGCCGGATTCAACCCAGGTTTCGATGCGGGCGCCGGCGGGGAAAACCGCCTCGGTGAGCACCCCGGAACTGGGCTGGAAATTCTTGTTCGGGTCCTCGGCATAGAGGCGGACCTGGATCGATGCGCCGCGCGGTTCCGGCTTGAACCCAGCCAGATCCAGTTCGCCCGCCGCCTGTTTGACCATCCACTCCACCAGGTCAACCCCGGTGACTTCCTCGGTCACACCGTGCTCGACCTGCAACCGCGTGTTCACCTCGAGGAAATAAAACTGCAGGTCCTTGACATCGAAAACGAACTCAACCGTTCCCGCTGATTGATAACCGGCGGCGCGCGTGAGCCGCACGGCCGAATCCAGCAGCGATTGGCGGAGTTCCCCCGACAATCCCGGCGCGGGCGTCTCCTCGACCACCTTCTGGTTGCGCCGTTGGGCGGAACAATCGCGTTCGCCCAGCGCCACCACGTTCCCTTTGCCATCCCCGAAAATCTGCACCTCGAGGTGCCGGGCCACGCCGACAAATTTTTCCAGGTAAACGCCGCTTTGCTTGAAGGCGCTGGCGGCGAGGCGTTTTACCGATTCATAGGCGTCTACCAGCGCGGCCTCGTCCACGCACATGCGCATGCCGATGCCGCCGCCGCCGGCGGTGCTTTTGAGCATGACCGGGTAGCCGATGCGGGCCGCTTCGCTTTTCGCGTGGGCGAGGCTGTCGAGCAATTCGCTGCCGGGCAGCATCGAAACACGGTTGGCCTGGGCGATGGCGCGGGCGGTGTGTTTCAATCCGAAATCCCGCATCTGTTGCGGCGTGGGACCGATGAAGACGAAACCTTCCCGGGCGCAGGCCCCGGCGAAATCGGCGTTCTCGCTCAGGAAACCGTAACCGGGATGGATGGCTTCGGCGCCGGTCTGGCGGGCGGCGGTGAAGATCTTCTGGAAATCGAGGTAACTTTCCGCCGCGGTCGAACCGCCGATGCCCACCGCCTCATCGGCCTGCATCACGTGCAGCGAATTCGCGTCGGCGTCCGAATAAACCGCCACGGACCCGACCCCGAGTTTTTTCAGGGTTCGGACAATCCGGCAGGCGATGGCGCCGCGGTTGGCGATGAGCACTTTTTTAAACATAAATGGCGACGGACATTTTCTTCAACGGGCCAGGGAAACAGTTTCCGACGGCAGGGCGACCCTGGCCGGCGACGCCCCCATCGTTTCGGCAAACAACTGCCGTTCCCGCTCTGCCATCCAGTGATTGATCTGCGACAAATCCGCGACCGGGATGCTGGTGAACGGCAGGCAATGCAGGTAGCCGTCCGGTCCGAATTCCGGCGTCATCGTGCTGACGGACAGGCCCCGCGCCGACTGGCTGCGCCAGATCTGCGTCCACCAGCGTTCATGGGCTTCCAAGGCCTCGCGATGGCCCGGCGCCGCCGGATGCGGCACCTGCGGACCCTGGTCATACCCGACGCGGGCGTGGATGTGCCGGGCGCGTTCGGCGCACAGTGCCAGCACCTCGGATTCCGTGTCAATGAGCCGCTCGCACACCACGCACCAATGTGAAAAATCGCAGGTGAGCCTCAGGGCCGGCAGTTGCAGCAAAATATCGCGCGTCGTCCAGGGATTGAACAGCGACCGGCTGCGATGAGTTTCGAAACACGCCGGCACGCCCAGTTTGTCCGCCATCGCCATCGCTGCGCCAAAAAAATCCACACTCTGCCCGATGCTCCAGGCATCGCATCCGGCGATGACGGTAAGGAATCGCGGATGGCAGTCCAGGGCGGCCTCGGCCTGGCCACGCAGGGATTCGAGATGTTCCGGCAACGTGGCCCGCCGCATCGGCACGTAGCTTCCTGCCGTGCAAATCTCCGCGATGAATCCCAGTCCGGCCTGGGCCAGTTTCGTCCGGAATTTTTTTCGTTCGGCCGGGCCCGCGGGCACGGAACCTTCGATGCCGGCAAAGTCCTGCTCGTGGCACGCGGCAATCGCCTCATCCAGATTGCCGGTGTGGCCCCAAAGCGTTTTGAAAATGTGAAGTTCCATGGTTACTGATGATTGACGATTTCCGGGTCGCGGGTGGCGACGCGGAAACCGATGTTGTCCGCACGCTGGTCCGCCGGCCGCCAGTCCCGCCCCGCGCTGCGCAACAGGCGCGGCAGGTAATCCCAGGCCCCGCCGCGCACCACGCGGCGGTGGTCTCCGGTTCCAACCCAGGCCCGGCCGTCCTCCGGCCCGCCGAGATAATTCGGGTGCCAGGTGTCCGCCACCCACTCGCCGACGTTGCCGTGAAAATCGTAAAGGCCGAATGCATTGGGCGGGTAATGCCCAACGGGCGTGCGGACGCCCAGGCCGATGCGGATGCCGTTTTCGTCATAAAGAAAATTCGCCTGCACCGGCGAAATTTCGTCGCCGACGGCAAACGGCGCGCGCGAACCGGCGCGGCAGGCATATTCCCATTCCGCCTCGCTGGGCAGCCGGTACCCATGGCCGGTCTGCTCCGTCAGCCAGGCACAAAACGCCGTCGCGTCGCACCAGTTGATGCGGACAACGGGGAGATCGTCCGCTTCGCCGGGCGCATGGTCGGGACAAAACCGCCGGTATTCGCCAACCGTTACCGGAAAACAGGCCAACGCGAGGCCCGGCGGAATGCAGACGCGATGTGCCGGGCGCTCGGTGTCATTGGCGAATTTATCACCGGCATTTTCGCCCATCATGAATTCACCGGCGGGCAACCCGACCATCTGCGGCCGGCCGTCGACGTCGCGCCAAATCGGAGACAGGCGTTCCGAAATATGGAGCGTCTCAGACATCATCCACCCACCTCCCGTTCTGGATATTGGCCGGCGGAACCAGGTCGTACTCGGTCCAGCCGGCGGTGAGTCCGCCATCCACGGCGATATTTTGGCCGGTTATGTACGCCGCCTCGTCGGAAGCAAGAAAATGGCAGAGCGCGGCGACTTCCTCCGGCTGCCCGAGCCGGCCCAACGGTGCGCGCCGTTCGATGAAAGGAATTTCGGGGTTATCGGCCATCCGGGTGACGGCCGGCGTAAGGATGGTGCCCGGGCTGATGGCGTTCACCGTGATGCGGCGCGGCGCCAGCTCGATGGCCCCGAGTTTCGTCAGATGCGCCACGGCCGCTTTGGAGGCCGCGTAAGCGGTCCCGCGTGGAACGCCAATAAGGCCGACAAACGATGCGAGATTGATGACCCGTCCGCCGTCCGCCAGATGCCGTCCGGCAAATTTCAGACCGAACGCCACACCGTTGACGTTGACGGCAAATGTTCTGTCCAGCAACGGGCCGGTCATCTCGTCAAAGCCGACGCCCAACGGCTGGATGCCGGCGTTGTTCACCAGAATATGCGCCTGACCAAACAATCGCCCGGCCGCGGCAAAGGCCGCCTCCACTTCCGATTCGACCGAGACATCCGTCAGTTGAAATTCAGCGCCGATTTCCTTTGCCACCGCCGCGCCATCACGCCGCCGGTCGGCGATCAGTACCTGCACATCGTGTTCGCGAAACCGGCGGGCAATGGCCAGCCCGATGCCGGAACAGCCGCCGGTGACAATCGCTGACTTGCCGGCCAGCGAAAACGTGATGGGGTGGGTCGGGTTCAAGGGCGTTGGCTGGGGGCGGGTTCATAATCATCGGTCGGCCAGGCGTCGCGAATACGCGCGGCGAGATAGCGGTGAAACAGCCACACGGTCATTTCGAGATGGCTCAGCCGGCCCGGCTGCCAGCCGCTCGCGTAAAATCCGCGTTGCACCGCCGTGCAGACTTCCATGTCTTCGAGGTGGAAATCCACGAGTTGCTTCGCGGCGTTCTGGCGCAGGGATTCAAAATTATCGCGGGCTGCTGCCCCGGGCGCCATCAAAGTGGTGGTCAGCAATTTGAGCCGGTCCGGTCCCAGCGGCTGCAAACGATACCAGATGACGCGGTCCGGCGCCGTCGCCAGCAGGAACGTCGGGTGAAGAAGGAACAAGCCCCATTCGGATTTCTGCGCGGCGTTCAATCCCGGCAACGGCGGCAATGCGGCGGAAAAATCGCCCCGGGCCTCGAAGGCCAGGTATTCCTCGCGGACCGAATCCTTGTAGGGCAGGTGAGCGCGGACGTAATGCCGCCGTTCCTGTTCAGTCCACGTGTCGCGGGCGGGCATCATCGGCTGGAGCGTCTTGTGATGGATGCCGAGATGGTGGTAGCTCTCCATGAAATTTTCCACGAGCACCTTCCAGTTGAACGGGCAGTCCCATTCCCGCGCAATGACGAGCTTCAGTTCAGCCAGACGGAACGCCGCCAGGTCCGCGGCCATATCGGCGAGACCGTCGGCCAATGGCGGCGCGGTTCCGTCCAGGTTCACGAAAATAAAACCCTGCCAGATTTCGCTGCGGAACGGTTTCAGGAAGAAGTCATCGCGGCAAAAGCCCTCCGCTTCGTGCATCTCCGGACACGCCTTGAGCTGGCCGTCCAGTTCAAAGGTCCAGGCGTGGTAGGGGCAGAGGAAAAGCCGGGTACGGCCGCAGTCCGGTTTGCCGTCGCGCGCCTCGGCCGGCGAATGGCCATCATAGCCAAAGCCTTCCGGCATGATGTCCATGGAACGATGAGGGCACACGCGCGACAGGACGCGGATGGCGTCGTCCTTGCCATGCACGACAATGAGCGGTTCACCGAGCAGGTCCAGGTTCAGGAAATCGCCGGGATTGGGGACCTGGGAAACATGCGCCACGCATTGCCAGCCGGGCCGCAGCACGTGATTCAATTCCCAGGCGAAGAATTCCTCGCTGGTGTAGGCCTGGGCGGGCAGGGTGGTGGCGCGGTTGAGCGGGCGCGCGGCGGTTTCCGTGACGCCGCGCTGGATTTCGGCGAGCGACAGCGGCGGCTGCGCCGTACGGGTGCTGAGCTGCCGCGCGAAGGCGAGCGGCTCAAACACCGGTTTCCATTCAAAAGCGGTTGAGCTCATAAAGCAGCCGTCCCGCGGTGCGGGATGAGTCCGCGCTGGTTTTTTACGCCAGAAGAGTGCGCCGACTGACGTCGGCGGCTACGAACCGGCTTCTTCACGGCATCGAAGTCAATTTCCCGGCGGGCTTCGGGATGGGCGCGAACGTGGCTGGCGATTTCGTGTCCGCGCGCAAACCACACGCCGCCCTTGTCGCGCATGGCGGTGACGAGGTCTTCGAGCAGGCGCACGCGCGACGGCCGGCCGCTCAACCATGGGTGCAACGTCAGCACGAAACAACAGCCGAAATCGTGCATGGCTTCGAACTCGCGCCACCATAGGTCGTACACTTTTTCGCAATTTTCCGGAACCAAACCCCAGGCCGGGTCGGCGTTGAAGGCGAATTGTTCCCAATCCTCGAGCATCCATTGTCCGGGAATTTCCACGAGGCCGTTCTCATGGAAATACGGCACGTCATCGCCCATCTCGCTGGCGCAATAAGCGAGGCCGTGTTGCGCCAACAATGCCGGCGTCCAGGGATTGATCTCAAACCAAGGCGCGCGAAATCCCACCGGTCGCGTGCCGGCAACGCGTGTCAGAATGTCGATGCTCCGGACCAGGATGGCTTCCTCCTGCGCCTCGTTCAGGGACGCGAGTTTTTCGTGCAGGTAACCGTGCAGTCCGATTTCATGGCCGGCCTCGGCGATGGCCCCCACCATGCGCGGATGCTGTTCGGCAATGTAAGCAGGAATAAAAAATGTCGCGGGCGCTTCCAGATGTTCCAGCAATCCGAGCAGCCGGGGTACGCCGATGCGCGGGCCGTACTCGCATTGCGACATCAGCGTGCGACGGCGGGCGAGCGCGGGATCCTCGGACAGCGCCGTGGTCTCGCCGTCCACGTCGAAACAGAGCATGGCGGCGCAACGTTGCCCCTCCGGCCAGATGAATCGCGGCGGCGGGAGGAAGCGGGCGTCGGGCTTTTCATGTTTATTCGACTTCATCGCCGGCGTCGGTCAGTTTGATCATGGGCAGTTTTTCCACCGCTTCGATGCGCGGATGGATGTGTTCCTCCAGCCGTTTTTTCAAGGCGAGGAATTCCGGCGAGATGAACTGGTCGGAAGTGCGGGGGCGCGGCACCGGATTTTCAATGAATTCGACGACGCGGCCGGGATTGGAACCCATGACCACGATGCGGTCGGCCAGATACGCGGCCTCATCGAGGTCATGGGTGATGAACAAAATCGTGGCGTCCACTTTTTTCCAGATCTGCAGCAGGTACGCCTGCATCTGGCAGCGGGTCTGGGCATCGAGCGCGGCGAAGGGTTCGTCCATGATGAGAATGCGCGGGTTGTTGGCGAGGGCGCGGGCGATGGCGACGCGTTGTTTCATGCCGCCGGAGAGTTCGTGCGGATAAAGGTTCTCGAATTTGGAGAGGCCGACCATTTCAAGCCATTCCCGCGCTTCAGCCTCGGCGGTGCTGTCCGCCTTGCCCTGCATTTTCAGGCCGAACATTACGTTGCGCTTCACCGTCAACCACGGGAACAACGTGTATCCCTGGAAGACCATTCCCCGGTCCGGTCCGGGCCCGGCCACGGCTTTGCCATCCAGCAGGATTTCGCCGCCGCTGGCTTCATCCAGACCGGCCACGATGCGGATCAAGGTGGATTTTCCACAGCCCGAGGGTCCAACGACGCAGATGAATTCGCGCCGGTGGATTTCGAGCGAGACGTGGTCGAACACGACCTGGGTGCTGCCGTTGGCGCCAAACGCCTTGCGCAGGTTCTGTACGCTCAGAATGACCGGGCGTTGACGGATGCGCTGGAAGCGGGCTGCCACGGGAGGCGCCTGTTCGCGGTAATCGGGAAGTTTCAGTTCACTGAGCGACATTTAGTTGCCTTTCCGAGCTGGGCGGCAGTTCCGGTTTGGGATTGAACGACGGCCACAGGACCGGCCGCGGTTTTCTGGACTCAAACAATGGGAACCAGGACCGTCGGAGTGCCCGCGAACCGGAGCGGGACCGGACCCTCCAGGGGAACAGGATGCCGGCCAGCCACGAAAGGAACATGTCGGTGGACAGGCCGATGATGCCGATCATCCCGATGGCGGCATAAACGTTGTCAAAATTCCGATAACGCGCCTGTTGATTGATGAACAGGGTGATGCCCGACATCGTGCCGACCACTTCGGCAATAATCAGGTACGTCCACGCCCACCCGAGCAGGATGCGCATGTCCGTGTAAACATCGGTGATGGACGCCGGGATGACGACGCGGCTGACCAGTTTCCATTTCGATGCGCCCAGCGTCTGCGCGGCTTCGAGGAGGGCGGGGTCCACCTTGCGCACGCTGTTGGCGATGACCAGCACCTGCTGGAAAAAGGTGCCGATAAAAATGATGGCAATTTTGGGGGCATCCTCGATGCCGAGCACGGCCACGCACAGGGCCCCGAACGCCGGCGCCGGCAGGTAGCGGAAGAATTCAATGAACGGTTCGATTAGTTTGGCAAAGAACCGGTAGGAGCCGGCAAGAATGCCCAGCGGCAGGCCGAGAATGGATGAAAACAGAAAGCCCAGGAAAATCGTGCGGATGCTGTGTCCCAGGCTCTGGTACAGCCACGGTTCGTCCTGCAGACGCGGCGGCGTCTTGAACGCAGTGTAAAAAGCCCGGGCCACCTCGTGCGGCGCGGGCAGGTAAACCGGGTTGACCCGGTAGCCCTGGGGCAGGGGATCCCCCGCCGCCCTGGCCTTGGCCACTTCCTGATAAAAATCGGCGCGCGGTATGTCCAGCCCTTCGCTGAAATAATCCACATTACCGGGATCAGTGATGTGAATCAGCGGATGCCAGATCCACGGGACGTAACTCACGACCGACCAGATCACCAGCGGAATGACAAAGGAAAGTGTGGTGAGCAGGAGCCGCCGCCGCCGCGGCAGCTCCCGTTTCAAACCCAGCCAGTCGTGATGCGCCATAATCCTCTAGTTCAGTCCCATGATGACACTGGGCACCAGATAGTCCTTGGGCTTCTGGGGTTCCTTATAAACGCCGTTATCGAGGTTGAATTTGTCGCTGATTTTCATCGAGCCGTAAATGGACAGCATGTCATCGCTCTTTTTCAGGCAGGCTTTCGCCTCGGGCAACGTCAGGAAATGCGTGCCGGGGACATTTTTCGCGTATTGCACCGGATCGGCCCCCACCTTGGCGGCCATGATTTTGATGGCGTCATCGCGTGTGGCGGGGTCCATCAGGTAATTGACGCATTTATAATAAATGGCTGTGATCTTGGCCCAATCCTCCTTATGCCCGGCATAGCTGGCCGGGTTTACGGCAATCACGTCAAAGATCAATCCCTTGGCGTCGGCACTGGTGAAAAGTTTTTTCGAGTTGGGCACCTGCGTGAGCGCCTGGCTGGAAATCGGATACCACGCGCCGATTGCCGAGACCTGGCCCGACGCGAGCGTTTGCGGCGTCTTTTCGGTCGCCGTGCCGACGAGCGTGATGTCGGACTGGCTCATGCCGTTGACCTTGAGTGCCTGCAACAGGAGCATGTGTTCCACCAGGGTGAGTTCGACCCCGACCTTTTTGCCTTTCAGATCCTTGATGGAATCGACCCCGGGGGCGCCGATGATCATGTCGCTGCCCTCGCTGTAATCCACCAGGCAGACGATCTTCGTTTTGGCGCCGCTGGAGCCGGCAACCATGGCGTCCGAGGCCACGATCATGTCGGCGTCAATCTTGCCGGCGGACAGGGCGTCAATCGAGGCATTGTAATCGAACCAGACCATGTCCACGTCAAGGCCGGCGTCCTTGAACCAGCCTTTTTGTTTGGCGACCTCCATGACGGTGTAACCCGGCCAGTCGCTGTATCCGATTTTGATGGGATCGGCCCGGGTGCCGGCCAGGCCGGCCAGGCCGATCAGGGCGATGATTAACAGTGTTTTCAGTTTCATTTTGTCTCCTTGGTTATTTTTTTTTGGTTGATGCATTTGTTTTGCGGACCTCCGCAAAGTGTCATTTTAAAATAATCTCGCGTAACGGTTGATCTCCCACGGGCTGATGCTTTGGTGATATTCCTCCCATTCGGCGCGTTTGTATTTGATGAATTCATTCCGCAACCCGGCCCCCAGGACGGATTCCACGAATGGATCGGCGGCGAAGGCTTCCACCGCCTCGCCCAGTGTGCGGGGCAGTTCCTGGACGCCGATTTTTTCCAGTTCCGCCGGTGGCAGTTCGTAAAGATTTTCGTGATGGGGGTCGCCGGGGTCCAGTTCCTCGCGGACGCCTTCGAGGCCGGCGGCCAGCACGAGCGCGGACGCCAGGTAGGGATTGCACGAGGAATCCGCGTTGCGGCTTTCGCAACGCCCGCCGCCCATCGGAATGCGGACGGAATTGGTGCGGTTGTTCGTGCCGAAGGAGTTGAAGACCGGCGCCCACGAGTAATAGCTCATCGCGCCGCGCCGGATGAGCCGCTTGTAACTGTTCACGGTTGGCGCCAGCACCGCGCACAGCGCGCGGCCGTGCCGGAGGATGCCGGCGACGAATGAATATCCCAGCGGCGACAACCCCAGGCCGCGCGGGTCCTTTTCCGGCGGCACGGTGAAAAGATTTTTACCGGTGCGCGCGTCGGCCAGCGACATGTTGAAATGCGCGCCGTTGCCGGTCTTGTCCGCGAACGGCTTGGGCATGAAGGTGGCGAGCAGGCCATGCTTTTCGGCAATCGCCTTCGCCATGTGTCGGAAGAAAATATAACGGTCGCCCATGGTGAGCGCGCCGGCGTATTTGAAATCGAACTCGAACTGCGAGTTGCCGTCCTCGTGGTCAAAGGAATAAACGTCCCAGCCCAGCCCGTTCATTGTCGTGGCCATTTCATCCAGCCAGGGAAAGACGTCGAGGAACCGTTTCACGTCGTAACAGCTTTTTTCCAGATTGTCGTCGCGGTTGGGCACCACGAGCCGGCCGTGCTCATCCTGGTGGAGTACATAGATTTCGCATTCGATGCCCAAGTTGAAGGTGAAACCCATTTGGGCCGCCTGCCCGAGGACGTTCTTCAGCAGCACGCGCGAGTTCAGCGGGTAGGGTTGGCCATGAAACTCGTTATCCGCCGGCATCCAGGCGACCTCCTTCCGCCAGGGTAGCTGGATGATGTGGCCGAGGTCCGGCACCGAGGAAATTTCGTCGTCGTTGGGTTCCTGGCCCAGGCCGTCGAGCGCGTAGCCGGTGTAGAGTTCCGAGCCGCGGGCGAAATGCTCGAAGTGTTCGATGGGCACGAATTTGCCCTTGGGCACGCCATGAATATCCACGTAGGCGCCGACACAATATTTCACGCCCTGCTTGATCAGCTTCTGCTTGAGCGTCCGGAGTTTTGCGTCCGAGCCCGCGCCGTTGGTGGAAAAGGCATTGACCGGCAGACGGTTGATTCCGGAAATCCGGCGGGAGGCGGATAACCGGTTCACCTTTCCATTCTTTGATTTGAGCGTGGCTTTCATGGGATCGGGGCAAAGTAGCCGTGTGGGAGGGGGGGTTGTTCGGTGAAGGCGCGCCGGACCAGCGCGGCAAGGTCTTCCACCATGAAACCAAACAGTTTTTCGCCCTGTTCGCGGGTGGCGCGGCTGGGAAAACCGGTGACGCCGTTGCGGCTGGTGCGGTTGACCGGATGCGGAAAGACCAGTCCGGCGGTCCGGTCGGCGTCATCGGCCCCGGCGATTTTGTCCGGTCGCACCAGTTCCGGGGCCAGCGCCAGCATCAGGGACGTCTCGGCGGCGTTGGCATGCCAGTCTTCCGCGTCGGCGAAAAACCCGGCGCGGACGCGCGGGCTGATTTCCGCCACATTACAGACGCGGGCGAGTGCGTCGTCCCAGCGGCTGCGGATGATTTCGACCGCGCAGCGGAGGGGGGCGGCGTTGCCGACGTGGCCGTTGACCAGCAGGATCCGCTTGAAACCGGCGCTGTAAAGCCAATCGAAGATTTCGACGACCATGTCGATGAGGGTCCGGGGTGACAAGGAGAGGGTGCCGGGCCAGCGCCGGGAATGGCCGAGCGAACAGCCGTAATTCAACGTGGGCAGAACCGGCGCTCCGGTTTCGCGCGAAACGGCCTCGCAGAGCAGCGTCGCGTTGCGCGAGTCCATGCCCATGCCCAGGTGCGGCCCATGCTGTTCCGTGGCGCCGATGGGCCACAGGCACAAATTTACCCCCGACTTCCGCAGGGAACCGGCTTCCTCCCAGGTCAACGCCTGCCAGAGCAACGGCCTTTGTTCAAATGCGTGCATTCCTTGAGCGGCTTCATCCAACCCCCTTTGGTTTTCCCGCGCTGTTTTGCGGGGCCAATGCGCGGGTTGACTTCAAAATATTTACCAACTGGAAACGACCAAACCCCCTGACTGCAATTTGTGACCAATGTGAAGTAACGTCCGGGCTCAAAACAGGGGTTGTTCCGAGCCCAGACACAAAGAAGTCAATGAATCGCGGGTGGTCCGCAGCAGATGTCAATCAAGGTAAGCCTCTGAAAAAAATGACTATCGTCGAATTCCTGCGAATCAGAATATGTGACCTCGATAATCATCAGCATCGGCATTAGCACCCGACATGCCACCATCTTCGGGACGGCTTTCTCCGGCAACTTCCGGGGCCTGGTCCCGGCTCGCATCAGGTTTCAAACCCAAACATTGACGGGCTCTTCGTCTCCGTGAAACCCGGACGCTTCATTGGTAAATCGATTTTTTTCCGGCGCCATCTGCTGCGCGCGGCTGGTTTGTTTTGAACAGTCGGAAAATAAAAAAACAGCGGGGCGCAAGTTGCGGAGGCGCGTTAAATTCGTTCGTCGCGGGCAAAATTGTGCCGAAACGAAAATAATTGGGTGGCCGGCCGGCGTCAGCGCCCTGCGTTGCATCATCAAATACAATTTTTTCCCCAACACTTGCAGTTTCAGTGACCAAACCGCTCCGCCCGCCAGCGCGGGCTCAGGTTGGGGAAGGGCGCGCGGCCCTCAACGGCGGACTTCGGCCCGGTCACCGGGGGTGACAACGAACTTAATTCCGGAAAACGGCTCACTTCGCGCGCCAGGACCACCGCCAGGTCGTCATGGTAGATCGCGGTCCAGCCGGGGCGCCGGGCCAGGACCGCCGCGCCGGCCAGGTCCGCAGGCAACAGGGCTAAATCGGCCTGGTCAACATCGAGCATTTTCCCGTCAAACGGTTCGCCATTGTAAAATTTCCAATGGGCGGCGATTAATTCGCGCGAATAGCAGGTGTCGAGCCGGCCATCCATCGAGGGCGCGCATCCGGGAAGCTCGAAAATCACCATCTCTCCCCAGTCGAAAAACGTCAACATCCGCCCGTGCAGTTGGTGTGCCCGCAAAAAATCAACGGCGCCGACGGGATATTCGGAGCGCGGCACTTCCATGGTCAGGGGATGTTCCTTGTGCAACGTGAATGTGGCAACGCCGATGCCGACGGAGATTATTGCAAACAGCCGGGTGGCCCATTTTTGGAAGCCGGTCCGGCGGCCGAGCGTTTCCAGATGTTCGAAATGCTGCCGGAACCGGGCGAAGGCGCTGGCCAGATGGGGCGGCGTCAGGGCGAGTGCCACCAGACAGAACAGGGGCGCATTCCTTACCGCGCGCCAACCCAGCAGGGCAAAGGCGCCACAAACGGCCAGTTCCCACCAGGCGCGCGTCCGGCGGGTAAAGGCCCAGGCAAAAACGGTCAAAGCCAGAACCATAAAAAACGCGGCGTGGTCCCAATCCAGGGGGGTTGGATTCCACTCGGCAATTTGCGGTCGCAACCACAGAATGCTGCCGACCAGCCAGCGAAGCAGTTCCACTCCCCAGGGATTGCACAACAGGGCGGCGCCGGCGGCGATGACGGCCAGCCATAAACCCAGGATGGTTTTCAACTCCGGCTGGCCGGCGGATTCGGCGGCGTCACTTGTGGCCATCCGGCTTCGGCCCCGGTTCCAGACCAGTTGAACCGTGGTGACCCCGGCCGCCAGGCCCAGCAACCCGAAGCCGGCCAGGACCCCCCCGTGAGTGTTGATCCAAACCAGAAATAAAACCGGCACGGCCAGCGCCCAAAGCCGTTTTCCGGAATGAATCAGGTGCAGCAACAGCAATTCCAGGGACAGAAACAAGGCGGTGAAAATTTGCGGCCGGGCGGCGAAACCGTAGGAGATTTCCACCACGGTCAGCGCGGCCAAAGCCCACGCGACGAACCGGGCCGGCCACGACAGCTCTTGCGCGCCGAGGCGCAGGCAAACGGCCAGGGCCGCCAAACCGACGACCATTTTCAGCAACAAAATCCCCGGGCCGCCCCAGGCCGTATAAAACAGCGCCAAAACGATTTCCGCCACCCATTCGTGATTAATCCAGGGCTGGCCATTGGCGGTCCAGGAATAGAGGTCCGTTCTGGGAATGGCGCCGTGAAGCAGCATGTGCTGGCCGAAAACAACGTGCCCCCACAAATCCGGGTCCACCGTGTTCTCCGAAAACTGAAAAACGGCCAGGAGCAGGACCGCCGCGCAAAACCAAAATTTCAGATTCTTCATCGCGATCATTTGACCCGGCCCAGCAATAACAGTTTGCCGCCGGGTTCGCAGCACAGATTTTTTTCTGCGGGATTGACAGCGACGGGGCTCTTTTCTAGCTTCAACCGGCAAAGACACCCCGCTTTGCCCCGAATGCACGTTCGGGGAGTTTTATTGCGAACTCGCGGTGTGGCTTTGCGCAACAATTATGGCAAATACAATTCTGGTGGGTGCCCAGTGGGGCGACGAAGGTAAAGGCAAGATCATTGACGTGCTGACGGAAAAGGCGGACGTCGTCGTCCGTTACGCCGGCGGCAACAACGCCGGTCACACCGTCTTCATCGGGCAAAGGAAATACGTCCTGCATCTGGTACCGTCGGGCATTTTGCGCAAAAACAAATTGTGCGTCATCGGCAACGGCGTGGTTGTGGACCCGCTCGGCCTGGTCGAGGAAATCGAGGGGCTGAAAAAACTGGGGGTCAAGGTCAGTCCGGCCAATTTTGTTTTGAGCGAGACGGCGCACGTGGTTCTGCCCTATCACCGCGAACTGGACGCGCAGCGCGAGGTGCTGAAGGGCAAAAACAAAATCGGCACGACCAAGCGCGGCATCGGCCCGGCCTACGGCGACAAGGCGGCGCGCGTCGGGTTGCGGATGATTGACCTCGTGCATCCCGAACGGTTTGAAGGAAAACTCCGTTTGCGGATCAATGAAAACAACGGCGTCCTCCGTGCCCTGGGCGCGAAGCCGCTCTCGTTCAAAAAGGTCCTGACCGAATACCGCCGCGCCGGGAATTATCTAAAACCGTTTGTCGCCAACACGGTCCCGCTGTTGCACGGGGCAATGCGGCGCGGCCACGACCTTTTATTCGAAGGTGCGCAGGGGACGTTTCTCGACATTGATCACGGCACCTATCCGTTTGTCACGTCTTCCAACACCACGGCGGGCGGGGCGTGCACCGGCTCCGGCGTGCCGCCGCACCGGATGGACCGCGTCGTCGGGGTCATGAAGGCCTACACGACCCGGGTCGGGGAAGGGCCGTTGCCGACGGAGAACCAGGAAATTTCCGATTTGCTGCACGGCATGGGCCGCGAATTCGGCGCCACCACCGGCCGGCCGCGCCGTTGCGGCTGGTTTGATTCCGTGGCCACGCGGCACGCCACGATGGTCAACGGCATCGACGATCTGGCCGTCACCAATCTGGATGGACTCGACACGGTGGAGACGATCAAGGTTTGTGTGGCCTATCGTTACGGCAAAATCCGCTATGATTTTGTGCCGAACGACGCGCAAACACTGGCGGACTGCCGGCCGGTCTATGTTGAGTTTGAAGGCTGGCGCACGCCGACGCACCGGGCGCGTTCGTGGAAACAACTGCCGCCGAAGGCCCGCGCCTATTTGAAGGCCATCGCCGAGCTGAGCGGTGCGAAATTGTTCATCGCGTCCGTCGGCCCGGCCCGCGAACAGACGATTTTTGTCTGAGTGGGAGGGTCGCCGTGCCGGCGACCCTAATTGGGGGACGGCGACACGCCATCCCTCCCAACGGTGGATTTCGCTGATGGACGCAGATATTTTTCTGGTTTTGGAATCCGCGTCATTCTGCCTTCGCCTTGCTACGGCGCGACAAGCTGCGTAATCTGCGGACACATGAGTTCCGCGCCACATTTAACCGCCGAAGCCAGAGCTTCACTGCCCAAGCACGTGGCCATCATCATGGACGGCAACGGACGCTGGGCGAAACAGCGCGGGCTGCCGCGCGTCGAAGGCCATCGGCAGGGCGCCGAGTCCGCGCGCATCATCATCCGCACTTCCGGCGAACTGGGCATCAACTATCTCACGTTGTACGCCTTTTCCGCCGAAAACTGGAACCGCCCCAAGGACGAGGTGGATGCGCTGATGAAATATCTCATCCATTATCTCAAGACCGAAACGCCGGAGTTGAACAAGAACAACGTGCGACTGGAAGTCATCGGCCAGATCTGGCGCCTGCCGGAAAATGTGCAGGAGCATCTCAAGAAATCCATCCAAACTCTTTCCAAAAACAACGGCCTCACGCTCATCATGGCCTTGAGCTACGGCAGCCGCATTGAAATCGTGGATGCGGTCCGGCGCATCGCCGAGGAGGCGAAGAAGGGGAAGCTTGAACCCGCCGACATCAACGAGGAGGTCATCTCCCAGCATCTCTGGACGCGGAATTTTCCCGACCCGGACCTGTTGATTCGCACCAGTGGCGAGATGCGCGTCAGCAATTTCCTGCTCTGGCAGATTTCCTATTCTGAACTCGTCATCACACCCACCCTCTGGCCGGACTTTCGCAAGCCGCAGTTTTTTGAGGCGTTGGAGGAATACGCCCGCCGGCACCGGCGGTTCGGTGGGGTTTGAAATTCCATTGACAAGGCCGGCAAACGGGTTTTGGGTTCGAGTGCATGAAAACTTTCAAAACGGCCTTCAACAAAATTCCAACCGGCTTTGCCATCGGCGTTCTATCGTTCGCAGCTTCGGCGCAGGATTTGCCGGCGCTGGCAAATGCCAACAACAATTTCGGCTTCGATCTGACCGGCCAAATTGCTGCTGGGCAGCCGGACAGAAATATATTCGTTTCGTCGTTCAGCGCATCCTGCGCCTTGCAAATGGTCGCCAATGGCGCGGCGGGCAAGACCCAGGCTGAAATGGAGCACGTCCTGAAAACCGCCGGCTGGTCGCCGCAGGAATTGAACCGATCCTACCGCGCCTTGAGCCGCTCGCTCACCGCGCCGCGGGATGCGGCACTGGAAATCGCCAATTCGGTCTGGTATCGGAACAATCTTTCGCTCAAACCGGATTTTGTCACGGGCAACCAGAATTATTTCCAGGCCGGATTGGCCGGCGTGAATTTCCTCGATCCGAAAACGGCGGACATCATCAACGAATGGGCGGATAAGCACACGCATGGAAAAGTTCAACAGGTGGTGTCCTTTCCGTTTCCGCGAAGCACGGCGCTGGTGCTGGCCGATGCGGTTTATTTCAAAGGCAAATGGGTGACGCCGTTTGACAAACTGGCCACGCAGCCGCGCGATTTTCATCTGCCGGACGGCAGTTCCCGGCAAACACCGATGATGCAGCGGGACGGAAAATTCGATTACCAGGAGACGACCGGTTTTCAAGCGGTGCGATTGCCTTACCAGGGCAATCTGCGGATGGAAGTTTTTCTGCCAAAAACCAATTCCAGCCCGCAAAAACTGGTGGAGGAATTTCGCGCCAAAGATGCGTGGCAGAAAACCGTCGAAACCGGTTTTGGCGGGCGCGACGGATTTCTCGCGCTGCCGAAATTCAAGATAAATTACGGCGTGTCGCTCAATGCGCCGCTGGAAGCGTTGGGAATGAAGCTCGCCTTTTCGCATGACCACGCGGATTTTTCCGGCATCGCCAATGACCCCGTGCTGGCGATTGACGAAGTGAATCAAAAAAGTTTCGTCGCGGTGGACGAAGAAGGAACGGAAGCAGCTGCGGTGACGGCGGTGACAATGACCGATGCGGCGCTGCCATTGGCTCCGCCAAAGCAATTTAAAATGATTGTGGACCGGCCGTTCCTGTTTGTGATTGAGGACATCCCG
>JAJPJM010000136.1 GCA_021324235.1 Verrucomicrobiota bacterium | reverse complement strand
GCCGGATAATGTCACCGAGGCGGAGTTGGATGAAGTTTTTGGCAAATTGCGCAGTCAGGAGATCGAGATCGTGAATCAGGCGGAGGTGGACCGCGTCAAAACGGCCGAGGTCGAGGAGGAGGACGCCAGCCAGCTGGACGCGCTCGACGATCCGGTGCGGATGTACCTCAAACAGATGGGACAGGTGGCGCTGCTGACGCGCCAGCAGGAGGTTGAAATTTCCCGGCGCATCGAGGCCGCCGAAAACGAAGTCCGCAAAACCATTTACAATCTCGGCTTTGCCGGCAAGGAGCATATCGCGTTGGGGGAGAAGCTGCTCGCCGAGCCGCCGCGGGAACGTTTCGACCGCGTGATTCTTGATAAAAAGGTGGACAACCGCAACGCGCACCTCCGCGTGCTGCGCCGGCTCGTGACGCGTGTCCATCAAATCGACCAGGAGGTGGATCATAAATACATCGCCTGGCGGGATGCCCGTACCCAGGTTCATCGCCGTCGTGCCCAGGCGGCGTTTAAACGCGCGGACCAGAAATTACAGGCGATCTATCCCAAATTTTGCTGCAAACACAAGGTCATCGAGGAAATGGCGTTGGTTGCCGAAAACATTCACGACAAGCTGCAATACAGCCTGCATGCGCTGGCGGAAGCGGAGGCGCAACGTGAATCCTCGGCCCAGCTGCACCTCGTCGAGGCCGAACGGCAGAAGATCCGGGCCCTGGAGGAATTCATCCGGATGCCCTGCGCGGATTATCTCAAGGCCTTTGACCGGTTGCGGGAATTCTCCACCCGGGCCCTTCAGGCCAAAACCGAAATGGTCGAGGCCAACCTGCGTCTCGTCATTTCCATCGCCAAAAAATACACCAACCGCGGCCTGTCGTTCCTCGATTTGATTCAGGAAGGCAACATGGGACTGATGAAGGCCGTCGAAAAATTCGAATACCGCCGCGGTTACAAATTTTCCACCTACGCCACCTGGTGGATCCGCCAGGCCATCACGCGCAGCATCGCCGACCAGGCCCGCACCATCCGCATCCCGGTGCACATGATCGAAATCATCAACAAACTGATGCGGTCGCAGAAACGCTTGATTCAGGACTTTGGCCGCGAGCCGACCCCGGAGGAAATTGCCGAAGACATGCAAATACCCGTGGAACGCATCCGCGCATTGTCGAAAATGTCGCAGCAACCCATTTCCCTGCAGTCCCCGGTCGGTGACACTGAAGACGCCAATTTCGGCGACTTCATCGAGGACAAGGGCGCCGACAATCCGTTCGACATCACCAGTTTCAGTCTGCTCAAGGACCGGCTGGGTGATGTCTTGTGCAGCCTGACCGAGCGCGAGCGGAAGGTTTTGGAATTGCGTTTCGGCCTCGGCGACGGTTGTGCGCGCACGCTGGAGGAGGTCGGCCAGCAATTCCGGGTCACCCGCGAGCGCATCCGGCAAATCGAGGCCAAGGCGCTTCGCAAAATGCGCCATCCCACGCGCATCCGCCAGTTGCACGGGTTTTTGGAAATTGAGGACCTGGAGTTAAACCTGAAAGCGGAGTGAGTGTCCTCAAGGCACCGCCGGACGCGGCGTGCATGGCCGGGCCTGAATCACCACCGTCACCGGCGATAAACCTTCCGACCGGGCGGTCAATTTGATTTCCCCGGGCGTTTGGGTGGATTGCACGATGACTTGCGCGAGTCCATTGAACACGCTGCGCTGCCATTGCGGCATTTCCGGTTTCTCTCCCAGCCGCAGGGTCACGCCCTTGTTGATGCCACCCGCGCCGTTCCAGTTTGCCACCGCAACGGCGATGACATTTTCACCGGGATGGAGCAGGCGTTTCACATCAAAGGCGGGCGACGACTGCCAATCATGGGATTCCCCGGCTTTCTGGCCGTTGACGTAAACCCAGCCGTCCTCGTCAATCATGCCAAAACCGAGTTCCACACTTTCCGCCGCCAGTTCCTGTTCGGTGACCTGGATTTTGACGCGAAAAACCGCCTGAGTGTGGCCCGACAACGGTCCGGTGGCGACCCGGGGATCAACCGCGGCCCAGCTCGAATCGTCGTAATCGGTTTCCAGCTCGGGCAGCTTTGAACCATACACGTCCGGCACATGCTTCCAGTGCCAGCCGTCATTGATGGCGACCGTCCGACTGGGCCATTGGGCCAGATAAACATCCGGCTCGTGGCAACTGGGGTCGCCGTTGCCAACGCCCAGGATTTTTCCGGGACCGGTCAGGTCAAAATCCACCAGATTGGTCGCCACCGGTACGATGCGGTTCCGGGCGTCGCGAACGGAAACGGTGATGACGCTCACATCCTCGCCGTCGGCGTTGATGGCGGCCCGGTCGGGTTCCAGTTGAACGGCGGCGGGATTGCCGGTCGTTTCCACCTTGGTTGTGGCGATCAGCTTGCCGTCGTTGTCGTAACCCTGGGCCGAGAGCGCGCCGGGTTCATAGTTCACCCTCCATTCCAGGTGCGAATTCGGTTTCATCGTTTTCCGGCCGAGGCTCCTGCCGTTCAGGAACAATTCCACCTCCTTGCAATTGCTGAAACACCACACCGGAATCGCCTGGCCTTCCTGGCCCGGCCAGTTCCAGTGTGGCAACAGGTGCAGCACCGGCGGGTCGGTCCACCAGGCTTGATAATAATAATAAAGGTCCTTGGGAAATCCGCACATGTCCATGACGCCAAAATGCGAATTGATGCATGGCCAGCCGTATGGCGTCGGTTCGCCGCGATAATCAAAACCCGTCCAGATGAAACCGCCCGACAGCCACGGCCGTTCTGCAAAATAACTCCACCAACGCTCGGCAGTGGTGGACCAGGGTTGTTCGTTCAGGTCGTAGGAACTTACATAACCGCGCACAGCATCGTTGGTGTAAATGCCGCGCGTGCAGACCGTGCTGGCCTGTTCGGTGCCGACCTCCGGCTGGGCCGGATGTTCCCGGTGATAATTGTCCATGTCCTGCCCGACGTGGTAATTCCAGCCGCGGACCTCGATCACGGAATTGATGTTTTGTTCGTAATCGTCGCCGACCGGCGCGGCATAAGTGATGGGCCGCGTCGGGTCGAGCCGCTGGAGCAGTGTCTGCATGGTGTCGGCGACCCGTTTGCCGGCAGGCGTGTCCTGCACGGTGAACTCCTCGTTGGCCAGGCTCCAGATGGCGACGCTGGGATGGTTGCGGTCACGCTGGATTTGGCCCTTGAACTGG
>JAJPJM010000024.1 GCA_021324235.1 Verrucomicrobiota bacterium | reverse complement strand
TGCCGCTTCCTCGAGAGTGATCTCCAGGTCGTAGCGCAAATCATCGCCGCGCTGGGGCTGTGAAGGATCGTGCCGGCCGCCGAAAAATTCCTCAAAAATACTGCTGCCGCTGAATACCTCGCGGAAAATTTCAAACGGATCATGAAAACCACCGCCATGAAAACCTCCGGCGCGGCCGGCCCGCGCCCGGGGATCAAACGCGGCATGGCCATATTGATCGTAGGCGGCGCGCTTTTGCGGGTCGCTCAGCGCTTCGTAAGCCTCGCCGATTTCCTTGAATTTTTCCTCGGCGGACTTGTCCCCTGAATTCTTATCCGGATGAAATTTCACCGCCAGCTTACGGTAGGCCCTTTTAATGGCTTCTTCACTGGCGGTGCGCTCAACGCCCAGCACCTCGTAATAATCACGCTTGGCCATGGTTCAGGCGGCGGGAGGGGCGGTGGGTTTTTTGGCGACGACCACCGTCGCCGGCCGCAACAACCGGTCGCGCAATTTATAGCCCTTGCGAATCTGCTGGATCACCTGGCCTTCGGGCGCGTCGGCGGTTTCCAATTGCGAAACGGCCTCGTGCCACGCCGGGTCAAAAGGACGGCCGTGGGCGTCCACTTCTTCCAGGCCGGTTTCGGCGAGGATGCCTTTAAGTTGCTGCTGAATCATGGCGAAGCCATCGTGCAATGCGGCCGCGCCCCCGGGAGGGGCTTGCGTCTTTTGCGCGGCGGCCTGCGCCATTTCAAAGTGGTCGAGTACGGGCAACAGTTTGTTAACCAGCGCAACGGTGGCGGATTGAGCGGCTTCCTGGCGTTCGCGCGCGGCACGTTTTTTGAAATTGTCGAAATCGGCGGCGGTACGCAACAAACGATCCCAATGTTCGTCGGCCTTGGCCGCGCGCGCCTTGAGTTCGTTCAATTGCGCCGGTGTCATTTCGGTGGCAGGTGCCCGGGGATCAGCCGACAGGTCCGGGGCGGGTGCGGCCATGCCGGTCGGATCGCCGACGGGAACCGGTTCCGGCTTCTTCGCGTGTAAATCTGCCTTCTTCATGCTGTCATGTCGGTATAAAACTGTTCTGAAGCCCTCAAGCTAACCTATTGGCCGGCACCCGGCAACTGGGATATGCCGGGCAACGGACCGCGCCGGTTAATTTTAGGTCGGTTCTCCAGGTTCAAAGCCCGGCGCAAGCTAGTTGGGCGGGACCAGTTTTTGAAATTCCGGCAGATTACGTACCGAATCGAAACGATGATCTTTGCGCACTTCGGCCAGCAGGTCGCGCGCCTTAGGGTTTTGTTTAAGGCGTTGGGCGCTCAGATCGAGCGAGGTTCGCAGGTCCTGGAGGGATTCACTGGTTTTACCCAGCACAATTTTTACAGCGGCGAGGTCATACCACGGTTCCGGTTCGCCCGGGGCAACGGCCGCCAGCTTTTCCACCGCATTTTCGAGTTTGGGCAGATTGCCCGTTTGCGCGTAAAACTGGGCGATGACACCGATTTCGTTTGGGGTAACGTGCGTGTTGGCCAATACCTGGTCAAACAGCTCAACGACGCGATCGGTTTGCCGCATTTGAAAATAGATGCTGGCCAGACTGAAAATGTTTTTGAAATCGTTCGGGTTGGTGCGCGCCTCATTTTCCATGCGCTGCAGTTCAGTGGTAAATTGAGCCCGGCCTGCGGACGATTTGTTCATGTCCTGCAGTTGTTTGACCAGATTGGCCACCGACCCGTTATACGGGTCAAAATCAAGACAGGTTTGCGTCAGGGTGATGGCGTCGTCGATACGGCCAAGCATGACCAAAAAATTGACGTAACGGAAAACCACCTCGGGGCTGTACGGACAAAAGGCGAACGCCTGTTTGAAGGCAAAATCCGCCTCCCGGATCAGGTTCTGCCGGTCGGCTTCATTTTGGGGCAGGTACTCGGATGGTGTCGGCACCTGGGCCAAGGCCCCCAGTCGCCACGCGTATAGGCCGGCGATGGAGCTGCGGAGTTTGGAGAAGGCCTGTTGCGCGTGATCGTCACGGATGAATTTCTGGCTGCCTTTGAAGCCGCTGGAGTCACGGTGCAGGTAAACCTTTTCGGCGAAATCGGCAATTTGTTTGACGCTGGTATCATAGGTAATCCAGTTGCCAATCAGTCGTGTGGAATATTGGCTCCAAAACGCGTGATCCTTTTGGAAAATCTCCGGGGAGTAGGTCGGTACCACCTGGCGATTGATTTTCATAATGACGCCAAAAGGCGTTTCATAAGGAAACATCCAGTCCAGCGGGAAACTTTCCTCCACGTAAAATTCGTTGGTGGGGTTGTGGTCGAAGATGACCTTGCACAGCAAACCGTTGATTTTCATCACCGCGACCTCACCCGCCACCTGGATGCTGACCTGGCCATTCGCATTGGTCACCGGGGTTACGATTTCACCCGGCTGCAACTGGCCGGTTTGCGCCCGCTGTCCCACGTCCTCGGTATATTCCGAGAAGGAGTTCTGCAAATCGTCCGACGAAGGTATGTAAATTTCCTTGGGAGGATAGACACCTTCCTGGCGCCAATGCGCTTCAATTCTCGCGCCGCGTCGCGTCAATGGTTTATCCAGGGTGAGATAAGCGAGGCGCGCCAGCATATTGGTGTTGTAATTTTCCTTGCGTTCCTCGGGGCCGCGCAACAATTCCTGGAAAAACGGCGGGTCGATTTGGGCGCTGCGGAAGTACTGGGCGCGGAGATATTGCAAATAGGTGCCGTCGGCCAGCGCATTTTGAGTGATAAGGTACACATCGCGCCGGTTGAAATTGGGGTCCAGGGGTTTGCAACTCGGCGGCATAAAGCTTTCGCAGAAGATCATGTAGGTCGGGACAAAGCGTCCCGGATCGGTGCCGCCGAACACAATCGCGTTGCGGGCCATTTCCGGGTAAATGCCGTAGGGCGGCGTGAACATGTCGTGCCCAAACCAATAGCCGAACCAGTGATTGCGTTGTTCGCTGTGTGACCAGTGCGTTAACGCGGAATAGCCGGGAATCGTTGCGAAGGCGATGAGGGCGAGGCCCAGTGGGGCTTTTTGGCGAAACACCCAGACCGACCCGAGAAAAATCAGGGCCATGCCCAGCAACATCAGTGCGGCGTAAACCGGCAGGCCATATTGTTCCGGACGAAAAGCTTGAACGAGGTTGTGGCAGAAACTGGAAAAACCACTCAGGCTGAACTGGTCCTGCAAAATGGTGGCAAGGGTCAACAAGAACGAACACAGCACAAACAGACCTGGAAGTCCGAAGGACAACAAGCGGTCGTCTTGCAGTTGATTTTTCCGAAGGACCAGGATCGTAACGACCGCGAGAATCCAACACGCCATTTTCAGGAATCCATAGCGCGAGGCGAGTTCATCATCCAGGTTGCCAATCAGCGTTTGGCAGTTTGCCGCCACTGTGAACAGCATGAAATCCAGTGCGCACAAGCCACCAACCAGCAGCCATTGGCGCATCGCTCCGTATTGAGTTGCCATGTACGAGAAGGCGATCGTCAAGCCATAGGCGACGAACATGGCGACAAAAACGTGCCCGAGGGCGAAAAGTGGTGCGGCGATGCCGATGGAGGTGCGGTCGGGGGAAAAATTGAGGAGGAGGACCAAAAAGGGCCCCATGCAAACATAGACGGCCAGCATGCCAATCATCCAGACCCGTTCGCGCCGTTTCAACTGGCGGAAGATCAGGCACGGCACCAGGGCGAGCAGCAAAAAGAACAGGTTGTACTGCTGGGCCATGCCCTCGAGGTAACGCCAGAGTTGCAACCCGTACGTTTCAACAAAGCTTTTGGCAATCTCAAACGCGTTGGTTCCAGTGCCGGCCGTAGGATTGATGGGTGAATATTGGCCGCGGGTGATGGCGTGAACAAAGCCTTCGACCGTGCGCGGGTAGGCCCATTGCATCGGCGGATCGGTCATGCAGGCGATGGGTTCATAAAAATAAAAGGCCGCACCCAGGATCCACGCCAGACCACACACCAGAACGATGAACCACTCCTTGGAGAGGTGATTGGTCTTTTTGACGAAATAAGTGAAAACGCCGCCGGCCGCGATCGTGGCCAAAAGAATCACAAACAGCCGCTGGCCGTTGTTGAAGTTGGGCAGGTAATCCGTGAAGCCCAGAAACAGCAGTCCCAGGCAGCCCAACAGAACGAGCATGGCCGCGTCGCGGACGAATTCGATGCCGGTCTTTTTGGTCTTGATAACCAGCCAGATCCAGAGCAGCCCCGAGGTGATGCCGATCACGTTGTAAACCACCAGCACGGTTGAATTGTTGACGAGTACGGCCGGCTTGATGAAAAATTCGCAAACCAGAAAAATCATCGTGTTCCCGAAAAAGAACTCGCGGCCCAGTTTCGGTTCCACCAGCCACATCAGCACCTGCATGCCCATAATGATGGGGAGAAGCGACTGATGGTTGTTGAAACAGATTCCATACATGAAGAAAGCGGCATAGAGATACCGGTGTTGATGCGGGGCATAAACCCAACGCAACAGGAAAACCAACACCCCCAAAAGGGAGGCGATGCTCAGGGTATGTTTGTCCACAATCACCGCCTGACTCCACATGTAGCTGTTAAAGTCACTCAAACCGCCCGCGGCGAAACCGGATACGAAGCAGATCGCATTTTCCCAGCGGCGGTTGATGCCTTTAAAAGCGTCAACGCTTTCAATGATCATGCTGCTGCTGCGAGAGACGACAAAGGCCAGCAGCCCCGCGGCGATGGCGCCGGCAAAGGCGTTGCCCAGTTCGACGCGCCACGCGATGCTGCCGAAGGACAGATGGGTCCACAGCCAGGTATAAAGGGTCCAGACGGGATAGCCCGGGGCGTGGGGAATGCCGGCATACAAGGAAGCCACGGACATCTCGCCGGAATCTTCCAGCGTCACGTCGGGCGCCAGCGTCAGGAAAAACACGACAAAAACGACGAGGGCGGTAACGCCAAATGCCAGCCAGTCCACCGGTCGAAACAGCGGTGGCACATGGGGAGGCGGAGCCGTCACCGGGCGAGGGGCGGCCTTGGGCGGCGATGGCCTGGGGTTTTGGTTTTTACGTTTGTCGGCGCTCATTTATAAAATAAATCGCAATCAGTTTATTCGGTTTCGCGGAAAAGAGGTAACACTAGAGGTTAAACCGCTGCGGTTTGTCCAATCAAAAATGACGGATGAAAGGTAGTTTTGACCTTTCCATGGGGAATCGGGGGCGGATACCCGGAAACTTTGGTTGCTCAACATCGTGGTTACCATCGGTTCACCGCGGGCAAGGCGGCTCGAAATGGCATTTCCCGAATTGAGAATCGAAAAGGTCAGCAAGGCACAGGCGGTGGCGGGCACCAGCCAGCCGACAAACCACGCCATTTTGGGGGCGAAGCTGGCTGGCGTGGCAAAAAGTTGCCGCTTAAGCGCTGCCGAGGGGTGGCGCGGTTGCAAGGAACGTAATTGTGCCTCCAGTGAGCTCATCTCTTTCATAAACGACTCCTTCCAGTTGGAGTTTGATTTTTTGCAAACCGTAACGGTACCGGCCGGCGGCCGTGTTTGGTGAAATATCCAGCAACTCGCCGATTTCATCGAAGGTGCATCGGTGCCAGATTTTCAGGACGATGGCTTCGCGTTGTTCCATTGGCAGTCCGGCGAGACAGCGCATGGCAGCGCGCTCGGCCGGGCTTTCCGCGGGTGATTTTTCGAACCACCGTTGCGCTTCCAGTTCGCGCGTCAGCCGCCGCCACAACGAGCGCCGGTAATTCAACGCCCGATTTCTGAAACTGCGCACGCAGTAGTGTTCCGGCTTGAGGGGAACCTGCGGCTTCTGCATCAGGGCCAGGAAAGTTTCCTGCAATACATCCTCGGCCTCGCCATGGCTCAAGCCCAGGGCCCGCCCGTAAAGAACCAATTCCGCGGCTTTTTTTTCATAAAGCCGCAGGCACCAATTGAATGCCGTTTCGGAGTTCACCGTTTTACCTATAGACACCAGGCGGGTTCAATTTGTATAAGTTTTGCAGTTATTTTTGCAGGTGACAAAGTATCTTATCATTGGAAGGTAATGGTTTTTGTTTGTCCATCAAAAAGCGCGGGTCCACTCCATCGACGCGGGATGCCGTGATCCGTTCAATCCCGGTCAACTTTTTCCCTTTTGGCCGGGGACGGCTTCATGCAGCATAAGGGCTGAATTTTACAATGTATCGCGGCAAGAAAGTCATCGTGGTCATGCCGGCTTATAACGCGGCGCAAACGCTGCCTCAAACCTACCGGGAGGTGCGTGAGCAAGGCATTGTGGATGAAATCATCCTGGTCGACGATCACAGCCGCGACGACACCGTGGCGGTCGCGCGTTCGCTCGAGGGGGTGCGGGTATACGAGCATGAGGTCAACAAGGGGTACGGCGGCAATCAGAAAACGTGTTATCAACTCGCTCTCGCGTCGGGGGCGGACATTGTGGTCATGTTGCACCCGGATTACCAATACACGCCCAAGCTGTTGCCGGCCATGGCCTCCATCATCGCCAACGGGCTGCACCCCTGCGTGCTGGGGAGCCGGATTCTGGGTGGTTATGCGCTCCAAGGCGGCATGCCCTGGTGGAAGTATGTCGCCAACCGTTTTCTGACCCTGGCGGAAAATATGTTGCTGGGCGCGAAGCTTTCGGAATATCACACCGGTTACCGTGCGTTCTCGCGCGAAATTCTGGAGACGCTCAATCTGGCAAAAAATTCCGACGATTTTGTCTTCGACAACCAGATGCTGGCACAAATCCTGTGGCACGGATTTACCATTGCCGAAGTCAGCTGTCCGACCAAATATTTTGCCGAGGCGTCTTCGATCAATTTCCGCCGCAGTCTCAAATATGGTTGGGAATGTCTCGGGGTCGGACTCCAATTCCGACTGGCGAAAATGGGATGGCTGCGATCGGAGCTGTTTAATTCAAAGCCGCGGCCAAACGGGACTTCTTCCGGTTGACGGTCGGGCGGGGCACCGCGCCGGCCTTGACGGCCTTGTCGAATGCGGAATGAAGGCCGGGCAGAGATTTGGCGGCCTCGTCCTTTTTGCCGGCGGCGAGCAGCCCGCGAAAATCCTTTTCCAGGCGTCGCAGGTGCGATTTAACGCTGCGATTGTGCTGGTGCTTGCGTTCATTGGCGCGCATCCGACGCTCGGCTGACTTCGTATTCGGCATAAATCGAGTTTTCGTTTTGCTTGAAAACGGGAAACTCTAGCCAAACGCGCCTGGATGTCAACGGGAAACCGCTTTCTCCGGCTTTACTTTGGCACGTTTATTGTTACGAAAAGGGTGCAATGTTTATCCAATTTGAAGTTGCAACCGTACGGTGACTGGGAAAATGAGTAAACCATTGCGCATTCTTCACCTCGAAGACGACCCGGATTTTGCCGAATTGGTCCGGACCCTTTTGCAGCAGGGTGATTTGGACGCCGAGGTAAAACGCGTGGCCAGCCGCGCGGAATTTGAGGCGGCCCTGGACAGCGAGCCGTTTGACGTCATCCTGTCAGATTTCCGGCTGCCCCGGTTCACGGGTTTGGAGGCGCTGGCGTTTGTCCGCAAGGGATATCCCGACGCCCCGTTCATTCTCCTGTCCGGCACGATTGGTGAACACGCCGCCATTGAAAGTCTCAAGGCCGGCGCGACTGATTACGTGCTGAAACACAATCCGGAACGCCTGGCCTCAGCGGTCCGCCGCGCCGCCCAAGAGGCCGTTGAGCGCGCCAAACGGCGGCAGGTGGAAACGGAACTGGTTCGCCGGGAAAAGTATTTTCGCACGCTGACGGAAAATTCACTGGATATTCTTTGCATATTGAGCCGGGAAGGACAATTCCTCTACGCCAGTCCGTCGATCGAGCGGGTGCTGGGGCTCAGCCCGGAGGAATTGCACGGGACGGACTCCTTCGCGCGCGTGCACCCCGAAGATTTGCCGATGATGCGCGAGACGTTCCAGGAAGCGATTGAACACCCGGATCGCACGGCAAAGGTCCAGTTTCGTTATCAGCAAAAGGATGGGGCGTGGAAGCGGATGGAACTCATCGGCCAGAACCGGCTGGCGGACCCGGACATCGGCGGCCTGGTCACTAATTGGCGGGATGTGACCGACCGCTGGCGTGCGGAAGAGGACCTGCGCCGGAGTGAAAAGCAATACCGCCTGCTCTTCCAGGACAATCCCAATCCGATGTGGGTTTTCGACCTGGAAACGCTTGCATTTCTTGAGGTGAATGAAAGCGCCATTCAGCACTACGGGTACTCGCGGGAAGAGTTCCTGGCGATGAAAATGTCGGAACTTCGGCCGCTGGAAGGGGGCGGTTATCCGAAGGGGATCAATTTGAGCGATGCGGAAAGCGGTCGGGTTTGGAAGCACCGCCGAAAGGACGGTGCCTTTATTGATGTGGAAGTGGTCTGGGGTCCGATGGTTTTTCGCAATCGTCTGGCGGCATTGACCATGGTCACGGACGTGACGGAACGCCGCCGCAACGAACATCGTAATCAGGTGTTTTCCAAACTCAGCCATCGGTTGAGCTCGGCCACCACGGCGGCCGAGGCGGCGACAATTATTTGTGAAGCATCCGATGCGCTGTTCGCGTGGGATGACTTCGCGCTGGATTTATATTCCGTGGAGAAGGATGAGGTTTTTTCCCTGCTCAACATTACCACGGTGGATGAGCAGCGGGTGAAGATTCCCGAATCGGCCCAATCCAAAAGCGCCAACACGCTCATCCGGCGCGTTATCGGCAAAGGCGCGGAATTGGTGCGTACCCCGGGGCCCAAAGGCCATACCACCGATGCCATGCTCGTGCCTGTGCGCAAGGGCAACCGCGTCATTGGGGTGTTGTTCGTTCAAAGCCGGCTGGCCGGCGCCTATACCGAACAGGATCTGGAAACCCTGCAGACCCTGGCCGATCAATGCAGTGGTGCGCTGGAACGGGTTCACGCCGAGGGCGCCTTGCGCGAAAGCCAGAAGCGATTCCGCGATCTCTTCGAAAATTCACCCGACGCCATTTTTGTCGCGGACTTGAACGGTACCGTGCTGGACGTGAATCTCGCCAGTTGCCTGCTGCATGGTCTGGCCCGGGAACAGTTGACGGGCAAAAATATTTTCAGCGATCTCGTGCCGGTGGCGCGTCGGGAACAGGCCCGCCAGGATTTTGAAAAGTTGGCCGGCGGCAAATGGTCGCAGGTCGAGAGCGAAAGCCTCACGGTTGAAGGGCGGGCGACCCCGGTGGAAGTTCGCGCCAGCCGCATCGAATATGGGGGCCGGCCGGCCGTGCTGCTGCATGTGCGCGATATTACCGAACGTCGTGAATCCGAGGCCGCCTTGCAAAGTTCGGAAACGCTCTTCCGCTCCGTCTGGCAAAATTCCGTGACCGGCCTGCGACTGGTCAACGAGGAAGGCACCATCGTCGCCGTCAACGATGCGTTTTGCAGTCTGGTCGGCATGGAAGCCCGGGCGTTGGAAGGCCAGCCGTTTACGGTAATTTATGCCGCGTCCGAGGATCGGGAGGAAATGCTCGAACAACACCACGAAGCTTTTCTGGCCCGCAGTGTCCAACGCAAACCCGAGCGCCAGTACGTTTTACAGAACGGCAAAGCCGTGACCCTGGAAATCATCGACTCATTCATCCGGCTCCATGAACGGCCGGTGTTGAAGTTAAGTCTGTTTCGCGACGTCACGACGCAGCGGCAACTGGAGGAACAATTGCGGCAATCGCAAAAGATGGAAGCCATCGGCCAGCTCGCCGGAGGTGTCGCGCATGATTTCAACAACATTCTGACCGTCATTCAGGGGCACGCCTCGTTGCTCTCGGCGGCCAATCTGAACGAGTCCGCCGGAAAATCGGCCGAACAGATTGTTCAGGCCTCCGAACGCGCCGCCCG
Source organism: Verrucomicrobiota bacterium (assembly GCA_021324235.1). Taxonomy (GTDB): domain Bacteria; phylum Verrucomicrobiota; class Verrucomicrobiia; order Limisphaerales; family UBA11358; genus UBA11358. The sequence continues at coordinate 12,164 of JAJPJM010000024.1, read as the reverse complement.
GTTGACGAGACAATTGCTTACCTTCAGCCGCCGCCAGCTCATTCAACCCAAGCAGTTGGACATCAATAAGGTGGTTGGAAACATGACCAACATGGTCGGCCGGCTTTTGGGCGAGGACGTGTCCTTACAGTTGAATTATTGCCAGTCGCCACCGATGGTGGAGGCCGATGCCGGCATGATGGAACAAGTGTTGTTGAACCTTGCGGTCAACGCCCGCGACGCCATGCCCAAAGGCGGCCAGCTCGCCATCCGCATCGCCATCGTGGATGTGACCGAAACCCTTGGTCGGGGGCACTCTGAAGCCCGGGCGGGACGGTTTGTTTGCTTAAGTGTCACGGACACCGGCATGGGTATCACACCGGAAAATTTACGCCGGATTTTCGAACCGTTTTTCACCACCAAGGAAATCGGCAAAGGCACCGGTCTGGGATTGGCCACCGCCTACGGTATTGTGAAGCAACATCAGGGCTGGATTGAAGTGGAAAGTCAGGTTGCGAAGGGTACGACGTTTCGGATTTATCTTCCGTACAAAGGAAGTGGGGAAGGCGTGACGGAAAAGCCCACCACGCAAATCACCGTACGCGGTGGGAATGAAACCATTTTGTTGGTTGAAGATGAAGCGCCGGTCTGCGAACTCGTGTCGCGCGTGCTCGGCAAATACGGGTACAAGGTTCTGCCGGCGAACAACGCCGTCGAGGCCATGGAGGTCTGGCGGGACAAAAAGGATGAAATCGCGCTGTTACTGACGGATCTGGTCATGCCCAACCACATGAATGGCCGTGAATTGGCCGAGAAATTATGGGCCGAACAGCCGAAGCTCAAAGTCATTTTCACCAGCGGTTAGAGCGCGGACATTGTCGGCAAGGATTTCAAATTGGAACCGGAATTGAATTTTTTGCAAAAGCCCTACCATCCGCAAACGCTGGCTACGACAGTGCGCCGTTGTCTCGATGGCAGACACAATTAAACCGCCATCTTCCAACTTTTCTTTCACGCGCCGCTTCGTTTAAACTCGGCGCATGATAATTGCGCCTTCGTTGCTGGCGGCCGACCCTGCCCGTTTCGGCAAGGAAGTTGAACGCGCCAACCGTTCCGGCGCCGACTGGCTGCATCTCGACATCATGGACGGCCATTTTGTGCCGAACATTTCCTTTGGACCGGAGGTGGTCCGCGCGGTTCGGTCGTTGAGCAAACTTTTTTTTGACGTTCATCTGATGTGTTCGCGCCCGGAAATTTTGCTGGAATCCTTTGCCGCCGCCGGTGCAGATGAAATCATTGTGCACGTGGAACTGGGCGAACAGGTCGCGCCGCTCATCTGGAAAATCAAATCGCTCAACAAAAAGGTCGGCCTGGCCGTCAATCCGCCTACTGCCATTGCCGAAATCCAGCCGTACCTCGACCAGATTGATTTGCTGCTCGTGATGACGGTCAACCCCGGCTTCGGTGGCCAGTCCTTTATCCACGAATGCCTCCCCAAAATCCAGCAGGCCGACGCGTGGCGGCGCGAGCGGAAATTGTCCTACCGCATCGGTGTGGACGGCGGCATCAATTTTCAGACCGCTGCCGAGTGTGCGCGGGCCGGCGCGGATGCCTTTATAAGTGGAACGACCCTCTTCCATGCGCGCAGCCTGCGCACCGCGGTAAAAAAGTTGCGCCAGATAGCCCATGCCCATGATCCGGCATTGGCGGACTTGAAAATGTAACCAGCCGGGTATGAATATCAAATTCGGTACCGACGGCTGGCGCGCCGTCATCGCAGAGGATTTCACGTTCGCCAATGTCGCGCGTGTGGCGCAGGCCACGGCGGACTATTGGACGTCCGAAGTCCAAATTCCAAAGTCCGACGTTTTCGGGCGTGAACTGAAAATAATCATCGGGTTTGACCGCCGGTTTTTTTCCGACCGCTTTGCGCAGACCGCCGCTGAAATCTTTGCTGGAAATGGTTTTCAGGTTGTGCTGGTACCGGAGCCGGCGCCGACGCCCTCCGTTTCCTTCGCCGTCAAGGCGCAGCGCGCGGTTGGCGGCGTAATGATTACCGCCAGCCATAACCCGCCAATTTTTAACGGGTTCAAGCTCAAATCGTTTTACGGCGGTTCCAGCGACCCGGCAACCTGCCAAGCTGTTGAAAGTTTTGTGGACCGCAACCCGGTCCGCGCCGTCCGCTTCAACGAGGCGGTTCACGCCGGACAGATTTGCATCCAGGACGTCCGTCCGGCGCATTTCGCCGCGCTGAAAAAGCTCGTGGATTTCAAGCTGATCGCGAAATCGAAATTACGTTTCGCTCACGATGCCTTGTTTGGCGTCGGCGCAGGCTGTTTCGAACGATTGCTCGCCGGGACCACCTGTAAAGTCACCGCTCTTAACGGGGGGCATGACGTACTCTTCGGGGGCATCAATCCCGAACCGATCGACAAAAATTACAAACGCAGCCAGGAATTTCTTCGGCGGCATCCTCATGATATTTGTCTGGTGACAGATGGCGATGCCGACCGCGTTGGCGGCATGACCGGCCGGGGCAGGGTGCTGACTGCCCACCAGATTGTTTGCCTGTTGCTCCATCACCTGATTGTGAATCGAAAGGGCAGGGGCAGGGTGGTCAAGGCGCTCACGACGACTTCAATGGTGGACAAAATGTGTGCGGCTTACGGCCTGCCGTTGGTCGAAACGGGTGTCGGTTTCAAATACATTTGCGCGGAAATGCTCAAGGGCGACGTGCTTCTGGGCGCGGAAGAAAGCGGGGGCATCGGTTTTCCGGGGCACATCCCCGAACGCGACGGCATAGCCGCCGGTTTGATGTTGCTCGAACTGCTGGCGACCGAGCGCGTATCCGTGGACCGGATTCTGGCGAGGCTGGAGAGGCAGTTTGGCCGGCATCGTTACGGAAGAATTGACACCCATTTTCCCCTGGAGAAGCGCAACGCGCTGATGCAATTTCTGAAGGAGAACCCGCCGCCGAAATTGCTGCGCTCGCCGCTGGCCGGCCTGAAAACATTCGATGGTGTCAAATTTATCGCTGAGGATTCTTCATGGCTTATGCTGCGCGGCTCCGGCACGGAACCGATCCTGCGAATTTACGCCGAAGCGAAGTCAGATGCCGAGGTTCGGAAACTATTGCAAATGGGCATGAAGCTGACGCGATTCTGAAAGCCGAACCGCTACCGGTTATGAACGCGCCCGCCGGTTTTCGCCGGGGCCGCTGTCAGTGAAGAACCAGCCGATAAAAGCGCGTTGAGAATTGTCCCGCCTGTGGATCTGAAAATTGCGTCCAGGCGTTTGAGGTTGCCAGGTCGGTCCTGCCGATGGTTGTCCAGGCCTGCATGTCTTCCGAAGCTTGAACTTCATACCAATGGTTTGGGGCCACCGGAAATGCCATTCCCATTGAACCGATATTCACGGTCCCGAGCAGCCGGAGTAAGCCCGGCGTAATATAGGAAACATCGCTGGAGAGGGCGCTCTCAACTCCGGATGAATTGTAAGCCGTAACCGCGAAGTGATACGTTTGCCCCTCCCGCAGGCCCGAAACCGAAGCGGTCGTGCTGCTGCCCATATCAATCTTGTTGGTATAGACTCCCTGTTCAGGGCCATAGTAGAGGAAATAACCGGCAGCCGCCGGACTTTTCGAAGGATTCCACAACAGTCGGACGTTTTGGGCGCCCGGTGCGTTACTAAAACCTAAAAACAGAGCGAGCAAAAATATTCCCCACCTCCCACCTCGTCCTGTAGAAGTACAACTTTTACGACTTTCTTTCCCTAAAAACATTTTACGACTTTCTTTCAAAAACCAATTGCAGCTCACTTAGCAAAATGACTGCCAACGCCGTTTCGCTTCTTAAATCCCTATTGATCGATGGTTAAAGCCGGTGGAGTGCCTTAAAAGCGAACTGTGTTTTTCTCTTTAAGACACTAAATCTCCGTTTGGGACAGTGGCGGTTACGGTGTCCGAGCTTTTTGCGGTTGCCGCTTTTCTGCCCCGCTTTTTACTAACAATCAGGAGGGTTTCGGGGGCGCTAATAAAACCAAGAAAAGGGCAGGATCAGCACAGTAAGAATCCCAAACGGCCGGGCGGCGGCAAAAACAGCAGTTTTAAAGGCAAAATGTGGGTTTGGCTGGCACTGCTGATGCTGCAAAAAGAGCATGAATAAGACGTGGCTGCACATTATCGTAATGAACCTGCTGCTCGTGGGCATTGTTGCCAAATTGCGCGCCGCCCTGAAAAGCCATATCCCGCTGGGGTATCAGGATGAATCGGGTTTTCATTTTGGCGTTCAGCAATCTCACGAAGATTGGTGATCGCAGATTTTTCTCCCTGGTCCTCAGAAGCTTAAATTTCTTCCCGGCCTTGGTGGCAGAATAAACAGTGCCGCTTCCAGCCCGACCGCTGAAAGGTCGGGCGTTACTCGCGAATTCCAAAAATCCGCATCGGCGAGAGCCCGTTTTGTCCCCTGGGCAAATTACCCTTGTAACTTCAAGGGGAATTCTATATCCATAACATGATGCTGTCCGATGTCCGGGTTTGAGAGCGGCGGCGGGATAATCAGAGTGGCCGCCGGATGGGCTGCGGTTCAACGATGGCAGTCCGCCCATGGACAAGCCCGGACGTTTTGTGCGGTACCTGGCATTGCCGGGCGTTGGGAATTGGTCAGCGCGAGTATGCCGGTGGTGGGACTTTGCTTTAAAAATGGAAGATGGCAGCGGTATGGTTGGCAAAAACTTTTCCCTCGAAGGAACATGAAAGATTCCGGTTCGGCCCGACAGAAAAAAAACATTCGCATTCTCCTGGTGGAGGATCATCCCCTGGTGCGGGAGTCGCTGAAACGAATCATTCAGCAACAGCCGGATTTGGACGTATGCGGGGAAACCGACAATGGCAGTCAGGCCATGGAGTTGGTGGCCGAAACCAAACCGCACCTGGTGATTCTGGATCTGACGTTGAAGGATTCCCACGGTTTGGAGCTCATTAAGAATCTTAGTGACAGTTACCCCAAGGTCCTGAGCCTGGTATTTTCCATGCACGAGGAATTTTTGCATGCCGAACGGGCGATTCGCGCAGGAGCGCGCGGGTATGTGGCCAAGGAAGAACCACCGGCCAAGATATTGCACGCCATTCGCAAGGTTTTGGGCGGCGAGATTTACTGGAGCGAAAAGGCCGCCAGTTGGGTTGCGTCTCAAATTGCCTCCCGTCCGCGCCCGTCGTCCAATTTTTCAGTGGATCTCCTGACGGATCGGGAATTACAGGTTTTTGAATTGATGGGCGGAGGACTGAACACCCGGCAGATTGCCGCGATGCTACACATTGATGCGAGCACAGTGGAAACCTATCGGGCACGGATCAAGGACAAGCTCAATTTAAAAAGTTCCTCGGAATTGCTCCAGTACGCCATTCGTTTTCAGATGCTGCCCAAAAACAAGGATTCATAGGGCCATTGCCCGGCTTGTCGATTGCCTGCCGGGCCGGATCGAGGCCATGGGTCATGTAGCGAAAAACGCTACAATATAATTACGAATAAGGCTACAATATTATAGTGTTCCACGCTGTGGATAAACCCTCCTGAATATGATTAACTAGTGTTGGTTGAGAATCCAACAAATACGTTATCAGATGGAGGGGCTGTACAAGATTAATCGAGCTCAAAACGGCAGCATTTGCCGGCACGGGAGGCCTGTGTTGCGGGATGATTTTAAGCATGGCGGGGCGGCAGGTTGCATTTGTTTTTTAAAGTCCGACTCCGCCAAAGAACACCAGCGCGAGGAAACCTGATTGATGTTGTTCAATTCCACACTTCAAGCAGAGTCGTTGGCCTGGTATTGCGCGCGAACCAAGCCGAAGCATGAGCACATTGCTGCGGCCAATCTGCGAAAACATCTCAACCTGGAAGTTTTTCATCCGCGATTGCGAATGGAGCGGGCGACCCGGCGCGGAGTTGTCCGGGTGAGTGAGCCGTTGTTTCCGTGTTATATTTTTATCCGTTGCGTGATCGATCAAAGCCTGAATGAAATTCAGCACACCAACGGAATCGGCACGGTGGTGCATTTCGCCCGCCGGATTCCGACCATAGCGGATTCGGTCATCGAGGAGTTGAAGGAATGTTTTGCCGGGGAAGAAACGATCACGGTTGAAGATCGTATTTCTCCGGGAGACGAGGTGTTGCTGGCCGATGGCGCTTTTGCGGGAATGCGCGCCTTCGTTTTACGGGTCATGCCGGCCAGAAGGCGCATCCAGGTGTTGCTGGATGTTTTGGGCCGGCCGACTCCGGCCGAGATTGATGAAAGCTCGGTGGTTTTGGAACGCAATGCCGTGGCGGATCTGGTGCCCATTTTGGCCGCGACCCGGGTGGGTGAATTTGCGGTTTCAGGTTGAAGTCGGAACAAATATTAAGGGGTACTCCGGTTAAGCTGTTCGGAGCAGGGAAATTCAGATTGGCGAAAAATATCTTCCGCCAACAAGTGCGGAGCTTTGTGTGCAAGTGGTCACGATGCAGTAAAATGAATAATACATCTTTAGAATTTTTGAAACGGGATTTAAGTTGTCGAACCTTTTCCTCTGTTATTGGCCGTTGTCTTCAGGTTGGTCCTCAATTCTCCGGTTTGTACTCATGAATCTTCCAAAAGAAAATCACCTGTCACAGGCGGCTTTCTCGGCTGGATCGGGCCCGGTTTTACGCTGGAAACGAATTCTGGACGTCGGTGTTATTCTCCTGGCCCTGCCGCTGCTGGTGCCATTGATGGCGGTGGTCGCGGTATTGATTCGGGTTGTTTCGGCCGGCCCGGTCCTGTTCAAACAGGAACGGATTGGGTATTTGGGGCGGCGATTCATGTGCTTCAAGTTTCGGACCATGTTTGTGGGCGTGGACGCATCCGTACATCAGGGACATTTGTGTCACTTAATGAATTCGAATACACCGATGACCAAAATGGATTCCCAGGGTGATCCGCGCATTATTCCCCTTGGCTTGTTGCTTCGCTCTTCGGGTTTGGACGAGTTGCCGCAACTTATCAATGTTCTGCGGGGCGAAATGAGTCTCGTAGGGCCGCGTCCCTGCCTGCCGTATGAATACGATCGATACCTTCCCTGGCAGAAAGAGCGGTTTGCCTCGGTGCCCGGACTGACCGGGTTGTGGCAGGTCAGCGGCAAGAACCGGACGACGTTTGTTGAAATGGTTCAACTCGACATAAAATATGCGCGCGAAAAAAGCCTGTGGTTTGATTTAAAAATCCTGCTGCAGACTATTCCCGCCCTGGTAACTCAGGTATGGGACGCGCGTCGTTCCCGAAAGACGCCTTCCGGTTCGGTGCGTACGGAAACGCTGCTTTCCAAAAGTCATCCGGTATCGCCGTATTCCTTCCGCAAACCTGCCTTTGCGGAAGTGGTGAGGGCGGAACGGCAGGGACATTTGAATATGGAAGGAAACAAACCAAAGCTGTAATATGACAAAACGAATAAAGGTTGGAGTGGTAGGGTGTGGATATTGGGGTCCTAACCTGGTGCGCAATTTTAGATCCCTTCCCGATTGCGATCTCAGGGTCATGTGCGACATCAGTGAACAACGCCTGTCGCATCTTAAATCATTGTATCCGGAGGTGGACGGGGAGACGGATTATGGGCATATGCTGAACGGCATTGGTCTTGATGCCGTTATCATTGCCACGGCGGTTAAATCACATTACTCGATGGCCAAGGCCAGCCTGTTGTCCGGCAAACACACCTTTATTGAAAAACCGATGGCTTGCTCCTCCGAGGAATGTCAGGAATTGATTGAAATCGCGCGGAAAAAAGGACTGGTGTTGATGACGGGGCATACGTTCCTCTACTCGCCGGCGGTCAGAAAGATCAAGGAGATAGTGCAATGCGGCGACATTGGCGAGATTCGCTATATCTGTGCGCGCCGGTTGAACCTGGGACTTTTTCAAAAGGATATTAATGTGGCCTGGGACCTCGCGCCTCATGACATTTCCATTATTCTGCACATCATGGGGGAACGTCCCACTGTGGTGAACTGTCAGGGCAGCGCTCATATTACCCCGGGCGTGGAGGACGTGACGACCATGTGGCTCGGTTTTCCCCGGGAGCGTTCGGCCATTGTTCACAGCAGCTGGCTGGATCCCAGAAAGATCCGGGAGATGACGATTGTTGGCAGCAAGCGAATGATTGTTTATGACGACGTTTCGCCGCTGGAGAAAATCCGGATTTTTGACGCGCGGGTTGAGCGGCCGCCTCACTACGACACCTTTGCCGAGTTTCACTATGCGTATCACTATGGCGACGTTTACGTCCCCTATATCAAGCAGGAAGAGCCCCTGAAAAACGAATGCCAGCATTTCCTGGATTGCATCCGACATGGAACGCGATCTTTGACCAGCGGCGAAGACGGCCTGGAATTGGTTCGCATTTTGGAGGCGTCCACTGAATCCCTCAAAAAAGGCGGTGCGCCTGTCCAGTTATCAACTCAACCCAAAGGGGACAATGGGGCTTTATCGCTTCCTGAATCCTCGTTGCGGCTGTCCATATTGACATATGAAAAGGCCGCCAAAAAGCTTCCCCGCCCGGCGGGTCGAAAATCTCCAGTTAAACTCCGGACGCGTGGGCGGCAGGTTAACTAGGTGAGTTCCTCGCAGCATTTATTTCAGCGGGTGGCTCCGAATGTGAAGTTGGGCAGAAATGTCCGAATTCACGATTTCGTCAATCTTTACGGATGTGAGATCGGGGATGACGTAAAGATTGGAACGTTTGTGGAGATTCAGAAGGGGGTTAAGGTTGGAAACCGCTGCAAAATTTCCAGCCACAGCTTCATTTGTGAGGGGGTAACTCTTGAAGAGGGAGTTTTCATTGGCCATAATGTTACCTTTACCAATGATCGTTACCCGCGTGCCACCAATCGCCATGGCGAACTGCAAACCGAAGCCGACTGGAAATGCGTGCCGACGTTGGTCAAGCGGGGGGCTTCCATTGGTTCGGGCGCCACGCTGCTCTGCGGGATTACGATTGGCGAAAACGCGATGATTGGTGCGGGCAGTGTGGTTACAAAGGACGTGCCGGCCGGTGCCACCGTGGCGGGCAACCCGGCCAGAATCGTGTGATCAATTTCATTGGAAAAGTGATCCGGATGGCGGACAATTTATTTTGAGATGAACGAAAAGCGGCAGGATTCGCAGACTGGAGGAATGTCCGTCGGAGACATCTATTTTGTTCTCTTCCGGCAGAAGTGGAAAATTCTTACCTTGTCCCTGGCGGGAATATTCGGAGCCGTTCTGTTGCTGTTTGTCGTCAAACCGCCTCAATATCAATCCGACGCCCTGATTTCCATTCGCTACGTGGTGGAGGGAAAATCGTTAACTCCGCCAGGGGATGAATCCAATACCACGCCGTTGGATCAATCAAGAAACAGCGTTATTGCTGACGAAATCAACGCCTTGAACAGCCTGGATTTGGCCAAACAAGTGGTTCAGGTGATGACCCCGGAGAAAATATTGCCGAATGCAGGGACCCAGGGCGGGTCGATCTCAAACCAGGCGGACCGGGCCGCCTTTATGGTAAGAAACGGTTTGAGTGTGGAGCCGTTGCCGGAAAGCAGTGTCATCCGGTTGACATATCAAAATCCGGATCCAGCGCTGGTCCAACCGGTTCTAGGTGAAATTATTAATGCCTATCTGATGAGGCATGTGCAGCTGCACCAAGGGTCGGGCGTGCCGAATGAATTTCTGACCAATGAGGTGGCACGGCTGCGGGCTCAGCTGGCCCAGACTGATGATGAACTCAGAAAGCTCAAAAACGCCAATGGAGTGGTTTCCGCGGATGAAACCCAAAAGGCCTACGCCGACCAGATCTCTCAAATCCGTCTGGATATCTTCAGCGCCCAGGTCGAGTTGGCGGAACATCAGGCCATGCTGGAAGCACTGGGGGGGCCATCCGGGACAGACCAACGTGCGACCAATGTCCAATCGAGCGTGCAGGCCCCTTTCGACCAGGTTGAAAAATACCGGAACGTCAGCGCGCTGTTGCTTTCGCTGGAACAAAAGGAGCAGAATTATCTGACGGTCCAGGGATTCACCACCGAGAACGTGCTGGTCAAGCAGGTCCAGCAACAGATAGAACAAAACGAAATCGTCAAGAAGGGCCTGGAAGAAAAGTATCCGGCGCTGGCAACGCTCAGCATCCCCCTGCCGGGTCCGGCCAGTACCCAGCCGGGAGAGACTCCCATTGATTTGAGAACCGAATCCGAACGGGTGGCGGCGCTCAAGGTAAAAATCCAGACGTTGAACTCGCAATTCGGCCAGGTCTGGACCGAGGCAACGAATTTCGATAAAATCAGGACATCCATTTCCGAATTGGAGCAGAAAAGGAGCCTTGAAGCGACCGACCTCAATTATTTTGCGAAGAATCTGGATCAGGCCCATATGGACGAGGCTCTGGGGGAAGACAAGGCGGCGAACATCAGCATCATCCAATACCCAACGCCTCCGGTCAAAGGGTGGTCAAAGCAGTTCAAGAAAAAGGTGGCGATCATTGGGGCGGGGGGCGTCGTGGCCGGGCTGGCCCTGGCATTTTTTATCGAGTTTTTTTGGGATCGATCCATCAAACGCCCGACCGATGTCGAGAACAAGTTGCGATTGCCTCTGTTCGTTTCAATCCCGGACATAACCAGGAACGGTCATCGCTCCGTGGTTACCAACAAAACCCCGTTGTTGTTGAAAGAGGCAAAAGGCGGCGAACGTCAGACTGCGGGAAGAGAGCCATTGCCCCAGGAGATGGGCCCGGATTCGGGGAATCGCCGGCACCCCCTGCGTCGCTTTTACGAAGGGCTGCGGGACCGTTTGGTTGTTTATTTTGAGGTAAAAAACCTTCCCCACAAACCGAAGCTCGTCGGCGTGACAAGTTGTGCCCGGGGCGCGGGCGTCAGCAGTATCGCCACCGGTGTGGCGGCCTCTCTTTCCGAGACCGGAGAGGGGAATGTGCTGTTGGTGGACATGAATGTTGAGGGCGGGGCGGCGCAACATTTCCATAAAGGAAAGCCCAATTGCGGACTGGATTCGGCGTTGAAAGCCGAGACCAGGGAAAACGCCCTGATCCGGGAGAACCTGTATGTCGCGACCGAGTCCATGCGTGGCGAAGAGTTGCCGCAGGTTTTGCCCAAACGCTTTGCGGGTCTGATTTCAAAAATCCGGAGCAGTGACTACGATTATATTATTTTTGACATGCCGCCGGTGGCGGAAACCACAGCCACGTTTCGTGCCGCCAGACTCATGGATATGATGCTGCTCGTCATCGAGGCGGAAAAGACCAACCAGGATGTGGTCCAGCGGGTGGTCTCCCTGCTGGCGGAATCAAAAGCCAACGTGAGCGTGGTCCTCAACAAAACGCAAACGTATGTCCCCACACGTTTGCATCAGGAATTTCTTCACGACCTTTGAAGCGGCCGCGTTGCTGTATGAGGGCGGACAAAACTCCAGATCAGAAAATGCCTCCTGTCGGAAAAAAGATTTGCATGCTGGTGTACTCTTTTTATGAGAGTGACAATCGGGTGATGCGCTATGCCCGGGCCCTGGTTGAACGCGGGGATCTGGTGGAGGTGATTGCCCTGAGTGATGGGAAGCAGCCGGCGTTTGAAATCGTTGAGGGCGTCTCCGTTTATCGCATTCAGCGGCGGGAGCGGAACGAAAGGAACAAATTTGCATACCTGTATCGTCTGCTGAAGTTTTGCGTAAAATCATCGCTGGTTCTCAGCCGGTTGCATTGGAAACGCAAGTACGACCTGATTCACGTGCATAACGTGCCGGATTTCCTGGTGTTCAGCGCCTGGTTCCCCAAGGTGACCGGTGCCAAGATCATATTGGACATTCATGATATTTTGCCCGAATTCTTCGCCAATAAGTTCCGCAAATCGGAGAACAGCCTTTATGTCAGGCTGCTGAAGCTCATTGAGAAAGTTTCCACCCGTTTTGCCAACCACGTCATCATCTCAAATCACCTGTGGTCCGAAAAAGCGATCGCCCGCTCGATCGCGAAGGAAAAGTGCTCGGTCTTTATCAATTACGTTGATCTGAACCTTTTCCGGTCCCGGCGGACGCGAAACGACGGCCGGTTTATCATGTTATATCATGGAGGATTGCAACGGCATCAGGGCCTGGACCTGGCCATTCGCGCCTTTGACAAAGTCTGCCGCCCGAAC
>JAJPJM010000156.1 GCA_021324235.1 Verrucomicrobiota bacterium | reverse complement strand
TCCATCATGCCGCCGGGAATTTCCAGTTCCACCGTGTTCGAGCCGTGCCGGAATTGTTCGATCATCACGAGCTGCCGGTCGGGCGTGACGGCGACGACGTTCACCCAGTCAACACTGTCGAGCACATAGAAATCGTGTTCCTTGCCCGTGCGCGGCGAGATTTTCACGTCCGAACGCAGTTTGAAGATGCGAAAATCGCCGATGGGCGTTGAACGGACTTTTTTCCAGGGCTCTGGCATTTTTGATTTACGATGTACGATTTACGATTGGCACAACAAATTGCTGCGACTGCGTAAATCGTAAATCGCAAATCTTAAATTCAAAGCCCTTTTTCCCTGGCAGCCCAACCCTGGCGCATGAGATTCAACAGGTATTTGAGCGCATCATCATAGGAACGGCCCTTCTGTTCGGCCAGTTGGCGCGCGCGCTTGTCCAATTGCGCGGCCATTTCAGCGGATTTTTCGGCGGGACAGCCCAGCGCCACCAGAGCCTTGGCAAGTTCGGAAATTTCCATGGCCATAAATCAGTAAGGTCGCCTCGCCGAGGCGTCCAGGCGGACGGCCCGGCGGGCCGTCCCTACCCTATTTTGCGGCGGCAGGAACGATTTTGATGCTGACGACGCCGATGCGTTTCTGCGGCTTGCTTTGCTCGCCGGAACCGCCGGAACCGACCGGCGTCCCGGCGATTTTCGCGAGCACGTCCTCGCCTTTGATCAACTTGCCAAAGGCGGTATACTGGCGGTCGAGAAAGGAGGCATCGCCGTCGCAGATGAAAAACTGGCTGCCGGCCGAATCGGGGTTCGCGCTGCGGGCCATGGAAATGACACCGCGCTGGTGCGAGCGATCATTGAATTCCGCCTTGATCTGGTAACCCGGCCCGCCCGTACCCCAGCGATTTTCGGCCGCCGGGTCCTTGGTCAGCGGGTCGCCGCCCTGGATCATGAAGCCCTTGATAATGCGATGGAAACAGGTGCCGTCGTAAAAGCCTTTTTGGGCGAGGGTCTTGAAATTCTCGACGGTCTTGGGCGCGACGTCGGGCCAGAATTCAATGATTATTTCGCCTTCGGTGGTGGTGATTTGGGCCAGTTCGCTCATATCAATTTCAGTTGGTTATTTCGCGGAATCTGCCGGAACGATGGTAGCGGATTTGATGTAATCGAGGTTCGGAAAATCCTTTTTCAAGTAGGCGTTGCCTTCCATCTGAATGCGCCCTTGATCCGGCCCGGAGCCGTTGGGCGCGCCTTCACCGTATTCACCGTTGATCCTGTCCACGACGTCCATGCCTTTAACGACTTTGCCGAAGGGCGAGAACCCCATGCTGTCGAGATTGACGTTGTCGGCGAAGTTGATGAACAACTGCGTGGTGCGCGTGTTGGGACCGGCCGTGGCAAAGGTGATGGTACCGCGCGTGTTGCTGCCCTTGACGGGGTCATCGGAAATTGCCGCCGCGCGCCACTTCGCCGAGATGTTCGGATCGCCGTGGATGCCGAACTGGCACATAAACCCGGGGATCACGCGAAAAAAGGAAACGTCCGTGAAGTAGCCGGAACGAACGAGGTTGTAAAAACGATCCGCACCGTTCGGCGCCAGCGAACGGGTGACTTCGATGGTGAATTTCCCCTTGGTCGTGTCGAACTGCGCCCTGAAAGTTTCGGGCGCCTTCCCGGTAAGTTTGGCAGGATCGGCAAAGGATGGCGGGACCGGCAGGGATTTGTCCTGGTTTTGTGTTGGCTTGGTGTCGTCGGCCCTGGCTGCAACCAGGGCGGCAAACAAGCTGAGCGCACAGAGTAAATTGACTGCTTTCATGGCCGGGGAATTTTCCATGCCGGCGGCAAAAAGTCACGCCCGGAATCAATCCTTTTTCATGGAACGCGTGATGAGACTGCCACGGCTGGTTTTACGCGTTCGAACCAGCACCAAAATGATTAACACCACCGCGGCCACCAGCAGTCCCGCGCCAATGGCCAGCGCGCCGCGGCGGCTCAAGCCGGAGGTTTCTTCCGACGACGCCGGGGCATTCGTCTGCGCTGCCGCGACTTTGGGCAGGGCGGCATTCGTCGGGATCGGCGTTGTCGAATTGGACGGCGATTCGGCCGGCGGCGGGGGGATTGATTCCACTTTGGCCGGCGGCGGACTGGGCGGCACCATTCTGGACGGGACCAAGGGGATCGGGTTGGTACCGACGTTGGTGCCAATAATGATGAGTGGCGCGGCCTGGATGACCGGTGGCGGAGACGGCGCGCGCGGTGACGGGAGTGGATTGGTTGGAACCGGTGTCACGGGTTGAGGGGGCGCCGGCAAAGGAGGAAAATCGGGCAGATTCACCCCAATCGCCGAGGAATTCACGCTGTAACCGATGTACCGGCCCAGTTGCGCCCGCAAAACGATGACGAATGCCTGATTCGCTTTGCGCAACGCGCTCCCGTTTTCCTTGAGAACGGTGTTGATCGCGTCGTCAAACGGCGTTCCTTTGATTTCCCCGTCACCATCGCAGAAAATCAACACCGTCAGCCGCTGGGAATCCTGCACCAGATTGTTGACCTTCGGCATAATCACGTCAAAGCGTGTGCTTTTGGAATAGTGCTGGAGCCTTACAAAGTTGGTGATGTCCGACGCAATCGTCGCCGCGTTTTGCGGCAGCCAGCGTTGTAACGGAAAATCCCCGGCGCGCAATTTGCGGTCGAAGGCCCAAACGCCAATGCTGTCACCCGGTTGAAATTGCCCGTTCATCATGGAAAAAAAGAGCCGTTCCACGACGTATTGCGACGCCGGCACGCGTGACTTCATCGCCGACGACGTGTCGAAGACGAGCAGATAACGGCTGTCAATGCCGCCTGCCGCCGGTTGCGCGGCCGCGGCCGAAACCAACAACCATCCGGCGCCCAGCGCGGCAAGAATCCGCGCGCCGTGGGCAAATGGACTTGAAAACCTTTTCATTGGCTTTTGTTTTTTTGCGGACGGTTGAAACGATTTCGTTCCGTCCGGTTGTAATTTCGCAATTCGTCCTGCAATTCCGTCAGCGCATTCTCAATCGTGCGAATAAAATTCGCGCAACTCGACGTCATGCCGCCCATGCCCGACACCGTGTCGCGTTCGGCATGATCGTCCGTCACCACCAGTACTTCGCCATAATCCTGAAACCGGTGCGCCGCGCGTTCAATCATTTCATCGGCGGTCTGGCCCGCGCGTGAAAATAAAACCTCCACCGCGCCGCCGGACTCATTCGCCGGGACGTGGAGCGGCGCACCCGCACCGTCAAAAAAGACCGTAATCGGTTCACCGGTCGCGTCGTGATAGCGGGTCAGGACGAAAATCAGTTCGTCGCGCGCCCGCGCCGAATGCCGCGGTTGGCCCGGAGCCAGCCCCGGCCAGTTATGCAACAGGCTGTAGCCGTCCACCAGGATGCGCACCAGCGCCATGACGGCAGGATAGTCGAAGGAGTCCGCAGTCCAAAGCCCAAAGTCGCGGCTGGCTTGACTTTGGGCCTTGGACTTTGGACTTTAGACTTGAATGTCTGCCGCCCAATCCATTTTTCAGGTCTCGAACCGCCGCATTGCCGCCATCGCGCTGGTGGTCTTCGCCCTCGACCAATTCACCAAATGGCTGGTGCTGCGAATGCTGCCGCCGGGTTACGAAAAAGTCATCATTGAGGGCTTTTTCAAATTCGTTCATTGGGGCAATACCGGCGCGGCCTGGAGCCTCTTTCGCGGCAACAACAACGCGCTGGCGCTCGTCGCCCTGCTGGCACTGGTAGCGCTGTTTCTCACGCGGCATCATTTCAGCTCGGATACCCTGCCCGGCCAGATTGCCTTCGGCCTGATTTTTGGCGGGATCGCCGGAAACCTCACCGACCGCCTCCTGCCGGGGCGCCACGAGGTCATTGATTTCATCTATTTTTACATCCAGCAACGCGGCGGCGATGAAGTCGGCTTTCCCGCGTTCAATGTCGCCGACACCGCGATTTGCACCGGCGTGGCATTGATTTTTCTCATCACCTGGAAAAGCGAGCATGCGCCGAAGAAAACGCCCGCCGAAAGTTAATGAAAAAAATTCCCGTGTTCATTCTCCTTGTCTTGTTTGCAGTCGTCTTATCTGGTCTCTACGGTATGCTCCACAACCAGATCAGTTACACCGTATCGCCAGAATATTTTACCAAATTCAAATTCAGACAATTTGGATTTGTCGACCTGCAGTTGCCCGATCGTGTTCGAGCTTCAATGGTCGGCTTTCTTGCTTCCTGGTGGATGGGCATCCCCATCGGCTTATTGGTCGGTGCGGTCGGATTCATTCATTCAGGACCCCGCCGTATGTTCAAAGTTTCGCTTTGGTCATTTGCGGTGGTGGTTGCGTTCACGCTTCTGGTCCGCTTGTGTGGCCTGCTATACGGGTACTTTGAGACACGCACAATAAATCTGGCTGACTATCAGGGTTGGTATATCCCGGATGACGTCATAAATTTGCGCCGATTTCTTTGTGCGGGTTATATGCATAACGCGTCATATCTCGGGGGAACTTTGGCAATCTTCGTCGCGTGGGTTTTTCATGTCGTCGTTCGTATCAGGACCAAAACTGCAATTTCCTGATGTCGACGCGCACGGAAAGTTTCACGGTTGAAAAATCGCTCCCCTCCGAGCGGCTGGACACGTTTCTGCGCCGGAAATTTCCCGCCGTTTCACGCGTCGCGCTGAAGCGATTGATCGAAACGGGCCACGTTCGCATCAATGGCGGGCCGGTGAAACCCACCCATGCGCCGCGCGCGGGTGAAGCGATTGAAATTCGCTGGCCGGACGCCCGGCCCGCCATTGCCCAACCCGAGGAAATCCCGCTCGACATTGTTTTTGAGGACAAGTCGTTGCTGGTGCTAAACAAGCCCGCCGGGCTGGTTGTGCATCCCGCCGCCGGACATGAGGAACATACCCTCGTCAACGCGCTGCTGCATCACTGTGGCGATGAACTTAGCGGCATCGGTGGCGTCGCGCGCCCGGGCATTGTCCACCGGCTCGACAAGGAAACCAGCGGCTGCCTGGTCGTCGCCAAAAATGATGGAGCACACATCGCGCTTTGCGCCCAGTTTGCCGGACGGATGGTCAAAAAGATTTACCACGCCATCGTATGCGGCGAACTCGCTCGTGAATCCGGCGAAATTCACGCCGCCATTGCCCGGCACCCGTCGCATCGCAAACGCATGGCCGTCCGGGACGACCATTCCGGTCGGGCCGCGCACACGGGCTGGCATGTGCTCAAGCGGTTGAACGCGGCCACGCTGGTGGAGGCACAATTGCACACGGGCCGCACGCACCAAATCCGCGTGCATTTCGAGTTCCTTGGCCATCCGCTGGTGGGCGACGCAACCTACGGCGCACGGCAAAACTGGAAGCTCACCGAACTGACCGGCTACGAACCGCCGCGCGTGATGTTGCATGCGCGCCAGCTTTCATTCGTTCATCCGCGAACGAAAAAGCCAATGAGTTTTGAAGCCCCGCTGCCGGCGGATTTCCGTGAGGCATTGAAATTTTTACACCCCACAATTCCGTCTAAAACTTAAATGGCTTTGTTTAGATCAATTAGAAATTCGGCAGCCTTCAGTTCTTTGGCGAGCCGCATTTTCCATCCATCACCCTTGTCCATCGGCTCGTAGGTAAGTGCAAAAATATCAGAAGGCATTTCGACTTCACCTTTTGTCAAAACGAGAGTTTTACTACGACCCAAACACGAAGCAAAATAGCCAAGTTCCAAAACTACATTCTGTCTTGGTCTATGCTTTTTCTCTTGCTCTTTCCCGGCAGGATACCCGACGTCATCAGGTGTCATAAGAACAACCGCAAAGCCGGCGCGCGAAGCAAACTCTTCAAACTTCTCAATCACGGTCATACCTCGATTTATCTGTTCCTGCAAAATAACCGGAGTAATGCCAAGCTGCTCTAAAAAACGTGCAACGGCTTGTTTTGCCCCTTCGTCGTGCCCATGCACAATAAAAACTGAATTCGATTTAGGCAGTTCAGACGTCAGTTGTTTTGTGTCATGCTTTTTCGCTGTCAAAATACCTTCAGTTCCAACTTCAGATTTCCAACGACCCGAAATATTCCCATCCTTTTCCAAATTACATATCGCCTGAACCACACCGAGAACAAAGGTCGTTGAAGATTGACGCCCAGGAAGCATACGCATCGATATACTTTTATCCTTGATGGTTCCATTAACATTATATTCGTATTGGCCCATGGTGGGCTCGAAAATTTTGGCAAGACCTGTCAGTTTTTCACCTTCTTGTTTTAGATCTAGAGTGAAGCCTCCTTTGTTCGTGCCAGAGATTTCTCCCGTCCAATAACCAGAAACATTTGGAGTATTCATAGGTTTCTATTTTGTCGGTTTGAACGCTAAACATTGATTTTCCCTGAGTCGAGTTTGATTTTTCTCCATCGCGGCGCTTTTGAGAATTTATTCGCCTGCGCCATGAAATTTTAGCATCCTCGGGGCGATGAAATCCATGACGGGCTACGGTCGCGGTGGATGCGCGCAAAACGGCTTCAAGATCACCGTTGAGTTGAGCGCGGTGAACCGCCGGCAATCCGAGATTTCCCTGAACCTGCCGCGGGAACTGGAGATGCTCGAGGCGCCCATTCGCGACGCCATCAACGCCAAAATCGCGCGCGGCCGCGTCATGGCCCGGGTTTCCGTCCACGCGGGCGCGGGCAAATTGTCCGCGCGGATGCACATCAATCTGCCGCTGGCCAGGGCGTATACGACGGAACTGAACCGCCTCGCCAAGCAGCTCAAGCTGGCCGGGGAAGTGACGTTGGACCAGCTGGTGCGCGCGCCGGGCGTGCTGCAGACGGACGAGGAACTGGTGGAAGCCGAGAAAATCTGGCCGGTGGTTGAGCAGGCGTTGAAACCGGCGCTGGCCGCGCTGGTCAAAATGCGCGAGCGCGAGGGCGCACACCTCGCGCAAGACCTGACCGCACGCATCGGGATCATGCGCAAGGCCGTCGGGAAGATCCAGCGACAGGCGCCGCAGACGGTGGAAAATTACCGCCAACAATTGCTCGGCCGCATCCGGAGCGCCGGCATCGAAAACCTGGCGCCGGACGACGAACGGCTGTTGAAGGAGATTGTCCTGTTCGCCGATCGGTCGGACATCTCGGAGGAACTGACACGATTGCAAAGCCACT
>JAJPJM010000084.1 GCA_021324235.1 Verrucomicrobiota bacterium | reverse complement strand
TTGGGGTCCACCAGGTGCATGGCTTTGGCGGCTTCGAGCGCAAATTTGCAGTAGTCCTCGGCGTTCTTTTGACCGAGTTGCCAGGGGCCGTCAATTTCGTTGCCGAGCGACCAGTATTTGACGTTGAAGGGTTGTTCATTGCCGTACTTTCGCCGGAGGTCGGAGTAATAAGTCCCTTTGGGATAATTGCAGTATTCGATCCAATACCTCGCCTGGTCCAGTGTCCCCAGGCCGGCATTGATGCAGACGAAATTCTCCGCGCCGATGAGGCTGCAGAGTTTGGCGTATTCATCCGTGCCCATCTGATTGTGGTCAATTTGATTCCACGCCAGGTCGAGCCGGACTGGACGCTGGTCCTTCGGGCCAATTCCATCCTCCCAGTTGTAACCGGAGACATAATTCCCGCCGGGCCACCGCACCACCGGGATGTGGAGTTCCTTGACCAGTTGAATAAAATCTGTCCTGAACCCGTTCGTGTCGGCCAGGGGAGATTTGGGGTCATAAATCGTGCCATAGACCACCGTGCGGATCGGCTCAAGAAAACCGCCGTAGATGTTGGGGTCCACTTCACTGATTTTTCGTTTCAGATCAACCTGAATGACCGCCGTTTGGTCCGCCCGGAGGTTCCCGGCGATGAGGCCGGAGAGAAAAATTCCAGTGAAAAGGAGATTTCGCGTGTTCATAAAACGATGGTGATGATTTGAGTTCGACTCTAGCGAGGCGCAACCAAGGAGTCAATCCGTGGCTAATTCAGATAGTGGTACAAATTGGTGGGGCGAGGCTACTGACGAGCCGCCTTCGCAAAGACTCAGCGTGCCGAGCCGGCTCGCGAGTATCTCCGCAGAGCGGGACAGGCTGCTCGCCCCACCGAAAACTGCAAAATGTACTAGTACCTTACTTCAGCCCGAATGGCGGCCAGTTCGGCGCGGGGTTCGTCGGCGACATGGTCCATCCGGTCGGCGTGCCGATACCAATAGCGGCTATTACCCAGGTCGCCCTCGATCTTGTGCAGCACTGCGTGTATCCATGCAGCCGTGGCGTCGTCTTCATGTTGCTGGACGAGTTCATGTGCGGCGTCCCATTTGCCGGCCAAAGCCAGTTCAACCGCCTGGAGCAGATCATTATTTGGCGTGCTCACGGCGTTGTTTTATCGCTGAACGAGCGTGGCGGCAAGGTTAGTGAAGTGCCCACCGTTCGTATATTTCGTGGTTCAAAATTAAGGACTCGTCTAACTCGTCCCTCCGAATCTGTGATCATCCCGCCTTCATTTTATTTCGGCGCGGCAAGCTGTGTGAATCTGTGGCTAAACCCAACGTGACTACTTCCACTCGCAGAGGCTCTCGACATAAGCCGCCGAGCCGTCGCGCAGCCAGCCATCGAGGTGCGATTGATCCTTGAGTTGTTGTCCGCGCAAACGCGGCACGGCGATGTACTGGCAATTGATTTCCGGCAGCGCGGTCATGTCGGTCCATAACTTTTCGAATTGTGCCACGGGGAAAATGTCCTCCTGGCCGTGGCCCCAGCGCTTTTTCACGTCTTTAAGGGTGACGTAGGTCGGTAATTTCAGCGCCAGCGTGCGCACGGCATCGGTCACCTTGTTCGCGTCGGCCAGGTCGGCGCGGGTGAGTTGAAACGCCGCGAGCATTTTCTCCACGTCAATCCAGCACGTGTTGGAATTGTAGTAGGACAAGGCAAATTCGTCTTCTTCGCGCGGCATGGCCAGGCCCTCGACGAGGCGCGCTTTGCCGTTCACGCGGGCGAGTCCGCCGCCGCGATCTTCAATCCGCCGCGTGATGACTTCAAACGAGAGGCAGCCGCCGAGTTTCAGGTGCAGGCCGAGCGTGGCCGGGTCCACGTCCGCGCCCACGGTGTCAATATTGTGCAGCATCAGGTGCTTCAAGTGCGGGCGTTCCTTCAGCAACCGGGCCAGCGTGCCGTTGCGGAGCAGATTCGGGATTTCAAACCAGTGACCGACCGGGTGCAGGCATTGCAACGGCACGTTGTCGGTGTAATCACTGCCTTCGCCGGCCTGTTTGGCCCACTCGATGAGCGCGTGGCGCAGACTGTCGCGCACCTTTTGCGCCTGTTCGTCGAGGATTTGTTGCGGCAATTCCTCCCACATGAAGCGCAAATCGCGTTCCATTGGAATCAGGCGCAGTCCGACCGAACGGCCTTCGGACAAAAACAGCGGGCCGTCATAGCCGTAAAATTTTTCGCGCGCGAGAAATTCCTCGGTTGGCTGGTGCGAAACGTAGCTGGTGGTGATGATGTGGGCCAGCGGATGGCCGGCCAGTTTTCCGATGCGACGGCTCTTGGCCAGGTGCGTTTCCAGAAACGTACGATGCCGCCCGCCGAGTTTGCAGAAGGGATGCAGCGCCTTGACCGTACCGGCGCCCTGGGTCCAGCGGCTGCCCGCGCCGGCGGCGAGCGTGACCACCGCGACTTCACCCGCCTTCAGCGCGGCCAGCCCGGCATCGCGATATTCCTTCGATAATTCGCGCGTAGCATCGAACACGTCCCCGTCGGTCACGTTCTGGATTTGAGTGCTGATCGGCAGACGGTTTTGCGCCAGACCGATGCGGCCGCCTTTGAGGTCGGCGCGGATTTGTTCGTGTTGGGTGCGGTCGAAACCGTAACGTTCGAGCAATGCGGGCAGCGAGGCTTCGCCCGCATTATCCGTCTTCAGTCGCGGCAGGAGCCGGTCGAACAACGTTTGCACCATGCCGCGCAGTTCAGGTTTGGCGCGGCAGGCGGCGCCGAATTTGTCCAGTTCCGTGCGGCGCAACGGCGGCAGTTTGTAGGCTTCCTGCCGGAGCAATTGCGGCATGATCAGCGCGTAGTAGCCCAGCGGCAGCAACGCCGCCGGTCCGTGCAGCATATCCGCCCAGGTGCCTTGTTCGTTGATGGCGAAGTCGTACACGACCGGTTCCATGGCGAAGGGCAGGGCGTGTTCGAGTTCGCGCTTGGTTTGCGACATCAATTCCTGCAGGCGCGTCTGCCCTTTGACCTTGTGCGCGGCGTCAAAAATAAAACCCATGCCGCCGCCGGACATGCCGCCGAGCATCCAGAAGCCGAGAAAATTTTTACCAAACTCGCCTTGCACGCGCTGGATGATGGTTTCGGTGAAAAGGTTGGTGGCCCAGGGGATGATGGTCTGAATCGGGCCGGAGAAATTCCGGGTGGTGGCGCCGCCCAACGCCGCCACGTCCTCGTGGCGCAACGCGGAAAGGATTTCATCCAAAATGACCAGCATGCCCGACCGCGCCTGCCACCCGGCTCCGGAGCGCAGCAGATATTTTTCCGTCACCATTTCAAGGATGGGGCCGACGTTCTGCGCCATGCCGCCATGGACGAGTACGAGGCTGTCCTGCAATTTCCGGCGCGCGGCGGGCGAAGCTTCAGTGGCATCCAGAATGCGATGCTGCGGCATCAACCGTCCGCGGCTGATGCCAAATTCGGAATCGCCTTCGGCGGCGAGCACGCCTTCGATGAGTTTGATGCCGGGCCAGACGCCGCCGGAATCCTGCCAGCCACCGCCGGAGCCACCCAGCCATTCGCCGAGAATCGCGCGCGCGAGCACCAGCCGGCGTTCGTCCTCCTGCAACGCACCCTGCAAGGAGGCGGCCTGGCCGGTCGCCCGCATGCAGAGCGAAATCATCGAGGCGAGCAAATTGGTGGACACGGCGAGGCGCGAACCTTTCGGAATGCCGTTCACACAACTGACCAGTTCCAGCCCGCGCCCGGCGCCGGCCACGCAGGCGAGCAAATCCGCCAGGCTCTGACCGGAACCTTCGACGCCCGGCGGCACAATGCCGCTGGCAATGATGGCGGCTTTGAGCAGGCCGAGATAATCCTTCGCGAAATCAAACACGTCCGCGAGGCTGGTGATGTCCGCCGTAGCGCCGAGGTCAACGCTGGTCAGGCGCAGCAACGGCTCGTCGATCACGCGCAAATAAGTCTCCACCGGCGGTCGCGTGCCGGTGTCACGGCCGTGCACGCCCAGGTCAATCGAGACGTTCAGGACCTTGGCCCCTTCGGGATAATCCATGCCGAGGAAGAAAATATCGCTCCAGCCACAGTGCGTGAGGTCCATGCGCACCGGCGTGCGTTCCCGGAGAATGGGGTAAGAGCCATCTTCGCCCGTGCGCAGCATTTCCCGGCGGATCCGCAGCGGATGGTCGGCCGGATGCCCCATGCGGAACATCCACTGATTGCCGCGCACGGAACGCACGCTGCTGCGGACCTGATTGGCGAGCGTTTGAATCGCCAGCCGGTAATATGTCACCGCCAGGGCGCTGGAAACGGGATCGGACGGGCCGTCACGGTTTTGCACCTTGAGAAAGGCGGCAATGGCTTCCTCGAAGCGGCGTTCCAGCAGATGCGTGTAACCGTTGAACGGAATCAATGTCTGCGTCCCCATGCCGGGTTTGAGCGGCAAGTGAAACCGGTGAATGGCGTACAGGAAAAACAGCGCCCGGACGCGCTCATAAAGATTTTCGCTGCGACGGCGGAACCGTTCGAGTTCGGCGCATTCCACGAGCAGGTCCGGCAACGTGGCGGCGTGGCAGAACGCATCCAGGGATTGGTTGCGCACCGCCGGGTCGGGCGAAGTGATGATTTGTACGAGTTGGCCGGGCATGCTTAAACGTTGCGAAGTTGAGCCGTCATTGGTCCCGCGAACGCGATCAGGTTTGCGCCAGCAGTTCGAGGAGCAGCGTGAGGACCTCGTCCCGGTCTTTTCCGTGCAGCGCCAGCGCCAGTTGAGCCGTGAGCAGGCCGTATTGAACGCCGATGTCATAACGACGGCCCTGTAATTCGCAGGCGAGGTAGCGTTCGCTTTCCGCGACCTTGATCAAGGCATCGGCGAGGTGCACCCCGCCGGCCTCGCCCGCGGTTGCCACGAGTTGTTGCAAAATGTCCATGATGCCCGACGTCAACACGTGCATGCCGAAAAAGCAGAGGTAATGGCCGGCCCGCAAACCGGGCACGATGAGTTTTTGTTCGGCCACCGTGGGCGTGGGTTTTTCGAGCACGCGATCCACCTGATACAGACCGGCGCGGCCCGGCAGCCGGCGCGCACCCACCGCGCCGTAGTAGGGCAGCTTGCTTTCGTGCGTGGCCTGCACCGCCGAAACCGCGCAGGCTTCGGCGGACGCAATCTCCAGCAATTGCCGGGCGCAGGAATCCTTGTTTTTGCTGACGTAAAGGTGATCGCCCACCAAAAGCATGAACGATTCGTCGCCGGTAAATTTCCGCGCACACGCCACGGCATGGCCATAGCCCAGCGGCGCGGCTTGTTCGATGAATTGGACGCGATTGGCGTACGGGCCGGCGCCGGCGGCAAAGGCGCCCTGGTCGCCCGGGCAAATCACCACGCCGATTTCCTCGATGCCGGCCTGCAGCACTTCCTCCAGCAGGATGGTGAGCGCGGATTTGGACTGGCCATCGCGGTCCACGAGCGTTTGCAACGGCAGGTTCCGCTGATTGCGGCCCGCGGCGGTAATGACAGCTTTGCGAATTTTCACGGCCGGACGCCCGGCGGGGCAGGTGATGTTATCTTCATGATTGGCGGAGAGTGAGCATAGGAGCCGCGCGGCCATATTTCAAGTGATTGCTCGGCGGATATGGCAAGCGGGCAAAAAATTGTTCCTTTGCGGCGCTTGTGGTAAAAAAAGACAAGAAAGGGTTGGCACTTCGGTGGCGCTGGTGTGATTTTGGGATGCGGACGGAAAGATCCGGTCACAACCATGAAAATCACGGAAATCCTGATGGCGGAACACGTGGTGTTCCACAATCTGTTCGATTATATCGAGCAGACCGCACCGCGTCTCAAGTCGCCGGCGGAGGTCAAATCGCTGTCGGCCACGCTGGAGGTGCTCATGCGCGCGCACGCCCGGACCGAGGATGAGTTGCTGGTGGAACCGCTGGAGCATTGTCTGGCGCAGATCGGTCAGAGCGAGACGTTTCACGAGGAACACGACGAAATCGACGCCCGGCTGGCGGAAGTGCAAAAGGCGCGGGGTGCGAAACCGGCGCGCGAGTTGTTGCTGCGGGCCGTCCTGCGTTCGCGCGAACATTTCGACAAGGAGGAACGCATCGTTTTCCCGCTGGCGGAACGGGTATTGAAGGCCAAAACCCTGTCCGGTCTGGGTGATGAATGGATGAAGCGGCGCGAAGCGGTGCTCGGTTAGGCTCACACCTTATGCCGTTCCGGAGCGGGGCAGGCTTTCAATATCCACAGCGCGAAAGGCGCTAATTTTGCACTTGTTTTCCCGGCGGACCCGGCGCCGTTGGCGCGAGCAACAATTTCCACTGCCGTTGCCAGGCGATAAAGAGCAACACCACGACACCCGTTTGGGCAAGGGTGCACGCCGCCAGATATTTGAGGTCATCGCTGTCCGATCCGGCGAGCGCAATCGTCCCCGGCGCCAGAAAGGAGAGTTTGGCGAGGGCCGCATTGGAAAAGACCCCGGCCAGAATGAACGGCAAAATGCACAAAACAAAAAGCCACAGCACGACGAAGCTGAGCGCGCGGCGTTTGAAGCGCAGGCGGCAAAATTCCAGCAACAGCGAGAACATCAGGAAGAAAAGGAACAGGTTTCCGGCTGCCAGTGCCCAGGCAGTGCCATGAGCTTTGAAAGAAAAGATGAACTGGGTTGCCGAGGCGGCCGCGGCGATTCCGCTTAACGCAACGGCCAGCCACGCGGCACTGCGGGAAAAGACCAGCCGCAGATTTCCGAGCCCGGACCGCAACGCCTCCACGCGGACGCGTTCGGGCAGCGGGCTGGCCAGGGCCAGAATCAGCATCCCCACCAAAATCGTCCCGCCCTGCACAATGGAGAGCATGGGTTCATAATCGTATGCGTCACGGGAATGGGAGTCGGCCGCCAACGGGTTGCCAAACCGGCCCTGCCAGATTCCCCAGACCAGGCTTTGTTGGACCACCACCAGCAGGGCGAAAATCGCGATGGCTTCCCAGCGCAGCAGCAGCGGCTTGAACGGGTTCGCCGTCCGGCGCACCGTTGCGCGCCAGAAGAAAATTCCCACCAGGAACTGGAGCCCGAGGCTCAGGACAATCGGCGGCACGGGTAACGCGAAGATTTCCGGCCAGCTGTGCCAGGTGCGGAAGGTGTAGTCGTTGCCGCTGCTGGTCGGGCCCTGGAACAGATTGGCGATGCCATAAATCGGCAGCAGGAAGTTGATGATGGTAAACCTGGGGAAATCGAAGGAAAACATCTGGAGGAAAAAAAGCGGCAGCAGCAGGAGGATGCCGCTGTTCGGCCGCTGAAGCACCATGCCGGCCAGCAACGCGAGCAACCCAAAAAACAGCGTCGTGCCCAAAATCAACGCCTGCGTTCCCAGCCAGAGCGTGACGGGCAAATTGGCCAGCACCACAATGACCAGTCCGATTCCCGCCAGCACTGCACCCATGTAAAATTCGCGCAAGGCGGAACCGAACCAGTAGCCGGCGACGATTTCCGCCGGTTTCAACGGGGTGAGCCGGTTGCTGTCCCAGAGGCCGGCCTTGCGATCATCGGCCAGCACGCGCGAAATTTTGCTGAACCCGCCGATGACCAGCACCAGGATTTCCACGGCGATGATCCAGCCGTAAAACAATTTGCCCGCCTCCTGCGGCGAATGAAAATCGAAATCACGCGGGGCGGCGAGATACGCAATCAGGCCGGACAACAAACTGAGGCCAATCAACCCGGCGATGAGCGCCGCCGCCAACACGCCCGCCCGGTGCGTCAGCCGTTTTTGCGTGAGAAAAATTGGATTATCAATGAGGTTCACATCAATTCCTTCGCGCCGGATTGCAGGAAGATTTGCTCCAAATCATCGCCGCTGCCGCGCCACTCGGTCACCCGCACGCCTTCGACCACGAGCGTTTTCAGGAGCCCATCGAGCGCGTCGGCATCGCCGCCGAATTCAAACGTCACCCCTTGGGCGACGGCTTCCAGGTTTTTGGCGCCCGCCGCCTTCAATAGTTGCAGGGCCCGATCACCGGCATCGCGCCATTTCACCGACATCCGGCGGCCGGTCATGGCCTGGCCCAGTTCGGCAATGGTTCCCGACATGACCAGTCTGCCGCGTTCCATGATGGCCGCCTTGTTACAAAAGCCCGACAATTCGGTGAGGATATGAGAGGAAATGAGCACCGTTTTTCCGACCTCGCGCAGTTGGAGCAGCAGTTTTCGCAATTCGATGCGCCCGAGCGGGTCGAGGCCGCTCGCCGGTTCATCCAACAAAAGAACCTGGGGATCGGGCAGCAGCGTCTTGGCCAGCACCAGCCTTTGCTTCATGCCGCGTGAAAGTTCCTCGCAGAGCGCGTCACGTTTCTCCGTGAGCCAGGTCAGTTCCAGGCATTCCGCAATGCGTTTCGCACGATCGGGCACCACATACGCCCGGGCAAAATGATCCAAAAATTCCGTGGCGGTGAGCTGATCATAAACCGGACAAAAATCCGGCATGAAGCCCAGCCGGCGTTTCAGTTCCCCCGGTTCACTCGTCAGTTCGTGTCCGTCAACCTTCACCGTGCCGCGGGTGCTTTCCTGCAGTCCGGAAACCGTGCGCATGGTGGTTGTTTTGCCCGCACCGTTTGGGCCGATCAAACCGCATACGTCGCCGGCTTCGACCGTCAGGGAGAGATCATCGACTGCCACCACCCCGGGAAAATCGACACGCAGATGTTCGATGCTGAGCATCGGGTTGGGCATGCCGCGATTATTATCCTTCCTTTGACAAAAGCAAGCGCGGGAACCGGGAATCTGGCGCCGACCGAATGATTCAAAGGCCGTACCGGGCCTTCAGGGATGTTCATGCCGTCTGGCGAAAACGAAAAACGGCAATGCCGCCAGCTGGAGCAGGACCGAGAAAATGATCAGGCCGGTGATGGATTGGTCATACAGCCATCCCATTCCGGCGCTGCCGGCGAACCACGCAATGCCAAATACGGTGTCGAACACGCCGAAGGCCGTGCTGCGTTTGCCTGCCGGAACCACTCCGGCGAGCATCGCCTTGAGCAGGGAATCCTGCGCCCCCATCCCGATGCCCCACAGGATCATTCCGATCAGGGCCAACGCGAAGCCGCCCAGAAAAACGCATGGCGCGAAGAAGGTGCCGAGGAAAAAGGCGAACACCGCCACCGGCATGCCGATTTTATCCAGCAGCCGTCCAAAAATCAGCGAAGCGCAGGCGGACGTGACCATGGCCACGGCATAGAAAACCGGAATGACGCCGGGTGCCACGACGGCGGCCTTTTGGAAATGAAACGCCACCAGCGAAAAATCGGCGAAACCCGCCGCGATCAACGCACCGGCCACAACGTACAGCCAGTACGCCTTTGAAAATCCTTTCGTTTGCAGTTTTACCGGTTCGCGCGTTTCGAGCTCATGCGGGCGCGGATAAAGCGTTCTCGCGACGGCCACCGTGCCCAGGCACAGCAGCGCCGGGACCAGCAGCAGGGCAAACGCTTCGGGATAACCGCCATGCCGGTACAGGATCAAGGCCATCAGCAGCGGGCCGATGGTTGCGCCGGTCTGGTCCAGAAATTCGTTCAGCCCGAATGCCCAGCCGTGGCCGATCCGGCTGCCCGCATGCGACAGCAGCGCGTCCGTGGACGGTTTCCGGATGGCGCGCCCGGTCCGCTCGGCCACGATCAGTGTCGCGGCCAGCGGCCAGTTGCCGGCGAGCGCCAGCGCCGGCACGGCCAGCATGTTGACAAGGTAACCGGCGAAAATGAAGACCCAGTATTTGTGCGTTTTGTCCGCGAAATAACCGGTGACGGACCGGAAGGCGTACCCCATTAATTCGCCGAACCCCGCGGTGAAACCCACGACGGTCGCGCTGGCGCCGAGCGAACCCAGGAACGGCCCGATGATGCCGCGCGCCCCCTCGTAAGTCATGTCGGCGAACAACTGGACGACGCCAATGATGAGCACGAAGCGGAGTGCGAACTTTTTTGCGGTTGCAGCTCCGGAGTCCATTTTTGACCGGCCGGGCATCACGCCGGCGGCGGGGTTTGCCCGAGAATTT
>JAJPJM010000073.1 GCA_021324235.1 Verrucomicrobiota bacterium | reverse complement strand
CTTTGAGCCGAGGCATGATCCGCCGCGACAAAGGCCAGGCCCGAGGCAATTGAAGTTCCCGCAGCATGGAACAGGCTGCGCACCCAGGCCTGACGGACGACGCCGGTGACGGTTGAAGCAATGACACTGCTGGCCAGCAGCAAGGACGCCGGGGTATTGCGTCGCGCCTTGCCGGCCGGCACTTTGGCCACCGCCACTTTGGCGCCGACTTTGGCGGTACTGACGACGAGGCAGAAACAATCAATGCCGCCCGCCTTTCGCAAGGCGCTGATGAATTTCCGTTGATCCCGATCGGACAAACGCAACGAACCGTCCTGCGTTGGGCGCAAAAGACCGTTCCGCGTTCGCGCCCCGCCCTGGATGAAAAAACCGAACCGGCCGTTGGCATCGGCCAGCGCGGCGTCGCCGAGTTTCGGCCGCATCAAAACGATGCCCGTCGAACCAAATTCCTCCGCGCGGTAAGCCGTGCCCGGTCCGCTGGGCATGATCTTCACAATTTGATATTCGCCGAACGGGATGTCTCCGAACGGCAGCAATGGATTCCGGCCGGGGTTCTGGTTGTCCTGCGCCGACGCATCGTCCGCGCGTCCGCATACGGGGAACGGCCCGGCGATCCGCCGGCCGGCGGCGTTTTGGATTTCAAGGCGGCCCGCGTAATCGCGGTTGGCGGGAAGTTGGACGGCGATCTTATTCATGACGAGTCAGGGTTGGCCTTGGCTTTCGGCGGGTGAGGGGTTTGGATTTGGAGGATTTTCGCGCGGCGGGAACAACCGGGCCGGGCGGCTCAAACAACCTGGCGTAACGCTGCACCATCCGGTTCATGGAAAAATCCTTCGCCGCCGTAATTTTCGCCGCCTCGCCAAAACGCCGGCGGGCTTCCGGGTTGACCAGCAGGTAGCGGACCTGACGGCTCATTTCCTTCGGGTCGCGGTCGCCCACGAGGAAACCGTTGATGCCGTGGAGCACCTGTTCGCCGATGCCGCCCGCGGCATTGGCCACCACCGGAATTCCGAGCGCCATCGCTTCAAGCGACGCGTTCGGGCAACCCGGTGTTTGGGGCATCATGACAAAGACCCGGAACCGGCGCAGGAAGGGCGTCACCTCAGCGTGCGGGCCGACAAAATGAACGTTCGCGACCTGTCGCGCATTCAACTGTTCCTGCAGCCGCTGCCAGTAATCCGCGTGGCGCGGGTCAACGCCGCCGACGACGATCAAATTCGCGCCGCTCAGACTCCGGTTCAGTTCCGCCATCATGTCGATGAGGAAGTCAATCCGTGCGCCGGGCGTGATGCGGCATGCCGTGCCGATCACCAAATCGGGATCGGCGACGGCGGGTGGCGGTGAAATGCTTGTCTCGACAGCGGTGGGCGGGACCACCCCATTCGGGATCACAACGGCCTTGCCGCTCTCGTTCGGAAAATCTGCGGGAATACCGCCGGTGTGCTTGGCGGCAAAGCGGTCCAGCCGCGCCCAATAATCCGGGGTGGAAAAAGCGATGCGGCGCTGAAATCCGGCGGCATGCTCCATTTCAACGAACAGAAAGGGCCCCGGGCTGACGTCCGTCAGGCGGACGGTTCCCGCCGGAAGGATTTTGGCCAGGAGCAGCTTGACCCGGGCGTCCACGTTCCAAAAGCACACGTCCCGCACCTTGAGCAATTCAATCATGCACAGGAGCCTTTCGACCCGTTCCAGATAATCGGCCGCGTCGCGCGTTGAGAAAACCGCCGTTCCGCTTCGTTCCGCTTCGTCAAGGTACCCCTGGCAGTAAATCGTTTCCAGCACGCACAGCCACGTTTTTATCGGGCGCGGAAAGCGGCCCAGCAAATTGAGCAACGACCGCTGCGCGCCGCCGATGTTCAGATTGTCGGTCAAAAATAAAATTCCCGACCGGCCCGTGGCGGAATCGGCGGCCGTGCGCCCGGCGTATTTTGCCAGCCAGTGCCAAAGCTTCGGCACCAGGTCGAAATCCGGCGGCTTCGGCGCGCTGAGCCGGGGTTTGGGTTGCAACACCTGGGCGATGCCCTTCACATACGCGGGAAGGTCCGACGGGTTCTTCACCAGGACCGCGCGCGCGGGCAGAACTTCCCGGTTTCCGCCGACATCCGCCGTGACGACCGGACACCCCGCTTGAATCGCTTCCAGCAGCGACACACTCAATCCATCATAGGCGCTCGTGTTCAGGAAAACGTCAAACGCCGCGTAATATTTTTCGGCGTCCGGCATCGGTCCCGGTGTAAACATGTCCGTCATCACGCCCAGTTCCAACGCCAGCCGCTGCGTGGCGCAGTACGCCTGCCGGCCGTTTCCCCACTCGTGGTCCCAGCCGCCGAGGATCATCAATTTGGCCGGGACCTGCCGCCGGATTTGCGCCAGCAGCCGCACGGCGCGGGTGTAGGCTTTCTGGGATTTGAATTCGCCCACCATGCCGAGGAGGAGCGTGTCGTCCGGGATGCCATAGCGGTCGCGAATTTCCGCGCGGTTTTTTCGCTGCTCTTCGGCGGTGAACCAGCGTTGCAGTTCGTGCCGGATGATCACGACCGGCCGCCGGCAGCCATTTTCGCGGAGCTGCCGCGCCACCTCCCCGGAGACAGCCACCACCAACGGAACGTGCGGCGTGTTAAAGGTGGCCGGCGGATCCTGCCAGCATTCATGGGAATTGTGGACGACCGGGATGGTTTTCACCCCGCGTTCCCAAAGCTGCCGGAGCAGCTCGACTTTGATCAGGTGGGTGTAGAGCACCGGTTCCGGCGAAGCCAGAACCTCCGCGGCCACGGTTTGCAACCGGGCTTGAGCTGCCAGGGCTTGCAGCCGGAAGACCCGGACATTCCCGGGGGGCGTGAACGCGTGCGCCGCGCCGGCTTCATGAAGGACAAACAATTTTGCCGAGGTGTTTCTGCGCTGCAATCCCGCGAGCGTTTCCAGGACAATCCGCTCCGCGCCGCCGCGCGCGAGGCTGGCGATGAGAATGTTGACGTGGCCGGGCGTGGCATACCTGAGCGCGGGCGGCTGCCGTGGCGCGGGGCGGTTCATCGGCACGGGCGGTTGCCGTTTCACTCCCGGCGGCATCGTTGTGTTCGGAGCCGGCGGCGAAGGCAGATAGTGCGAATACAATCGCGCCAACGCGCTGGCCGGCTGGGGATTGTCCTTGTCCGGCACGGCGTCGAACAGGCGTTGCCCGCGATAGAAGCCGCCGCTTTCCTTCAGCGTGCGCCAAAATTCGTTGATCCAATGGACGGCAAACCAGTGTGATGGAATCGGCTGGTCGCCCAGCACCAGGGGCCGGATGACGTCCCACCACGATTCTTCGTTCCAAATATCGCGGCGGATATGGCGGGTCAGGCGCTGCCGGCGGACCATTTGCGACAGCGTGCGGTTGGTCATCAGCCAGGCGCTGTGCGGATTGAGTTCGCGCGCGACCTGTTCGTACAGATGTTTCATCAGGCGGCTGCGCGGCGGGCATTTCATGATGTTGCCGACCACCCCGACGCGGTGCGCACGGAACACATACGGCGTGTCAAAATTGAACGGCCGCAGGCACGTCACGTCCATGTCCACCCAATAACCGCCTTTTTCGTATAACAATTTGTAACGGAACAAATCGGAAAAGGGCGAAAAGCTGCCTTTGCCGACGCCGCTCTCCGCGTCAACGTCCGCCTTCTGCATGATGCGGTTTTGGGGAATGATTTCGCCCGCGTCCTCGATGACCACCTCCTTGGGCAATGGCGTGTCCAGGTGGTCATACAACCACAGATGAAATTCGTGCCCGTGCCGGATGAACGAATGGATGGTCAGCAGCTCCATCTTTGAGAGCGTCCGGCCGATCCACAAACCATGCACGACGCGATTGTCGGGGGAAAGCGGGCGGGCGGATCGCGGCGGGCCGTTCCGGGACGGCGCCGAAAGAGGTGTTCGGACAACCGCATGGGCGGAAACCGGGTTTTTCTCCAACAGGCGCTCCGCGTCGTCCCAGTTTTTCCAGCCGCGCCGGCCAACGCCGCCATTGATGAAATGCAACAACGACGGACGCGGTTTCCGGCTGCCGTCGTCGCACAAGGAATAACTTTCGTCCGGCAGAAATTCACCGGCGCTCAACTGCTGCCGCCGGGCGCGCGCGGCCGGTGCGGACTTGAAGGGGTCCACGATGAAATTGAACTCGCGCGGCAGGGTCGGATGCTGCTGCAGTCCCAGTTTCCAGACCGTCGCCGCCAGCGTTCCTTGATCCCGCGCCTGCCAGTAAGGATCGCCAAAAATGGCCAGCGTCTGCCGGTGCCACAGATCCATGAACCCGGCCGAATTTTCGTCAAAGACGAAAACGCCGCCGTTCCAATGCCGCCACCCGGCGTCGGTGATCTTGACCCCAAACTTTTTCCAGATGGCGTTGTGCAGATGCCCGCACTCCGGTCCGGCGCAGCGGCAGTTGACCGCGAAGCGTCCGAACCCGCGGAGGTGGCTGTGATCGGCGGCGAACGAAACCGGCTGGCGGGCTTGATCAAAAATGCTCTCAACGTTGCGGTTGACTGCGATGACATCGCTGTCGAGATAACAAAACCGCCGGCGTTCACCCGCCAGGATTTTATGCAGCGAGGTTTTGAGAAAGATGCTGGCCCGGTGATGGTCCAGACGGGAGGGAACCCTGGCGGTGATGACTTGAGGGCCATCGAGTTTGAGGCGGATGTGGCTGACCACCACAATGTCACACCGGGAAAAATGCTTGAGAAACCTCAGCGCCACCTGCAACCGGGTCGCGTGTTGTTTGCCGCAGACAACAAAGACAAAAGCATTTTTTGACATGCGCCTCCTGACGGGCCCATCAAAGCCATCCGGGCGATTAAGCCACAGGTTGACGCTCCGAGGCAAGCTGCGAAGGGAGGAATAAAAACTTGAAAATAAATGCTGAAACGGAACGCGGCGAGTGCGCTCCCCGGCGAAGAAAAAACGGCCGCTCTAGCGGCTTTCCTCGCGGAAGGTCAGATACGCAAAAACCAGGGCCACCGCAAACGGCAGCGCGAACAGTAAAATGCTCATGCCCTGATTATAGCATGTCATTTGCCAAATGTGACAATAATGTTACGGAAAGGTTACGTAAAGATGTCTTTTGGTTCTGTATGTAGTTCTAACTATATTATTATAAGTAACTTAACATCTTAAAACGCAATTGTCATCTGGTGCGCCAAAAATGCTTTCCGCCCCGCTGCGACTGGAATCGGGACGAAGCAATAATCAAAAACTGTAGCTGATGCCCAGGCTGACAAAGATTGATTTGGTGAGACTTAGTTCAACAGCACTGCCGTCGAACGAGTGCCGGTAAACTCCCAGGTATTGGTATTGGGCGCCGGCTTCGGCGTCCCAATGTTTCGACAATTGCCAGGACAGGTTGGCGCCCGCGTAGCCGCCCCAAAGAAACCCCAGGTCGTGGCCGCCGCCGGATGCGCTCAACGGCCCGCTGCCGGCCAGGTTTACGATTTCTGTCCAGGACGCGGAGGTGTTCAATAGTGCCAGGGCCAGGCCGCCGGATAGCGACAATTCAACCCGCTCGTCCACCGGGAAATCCAGATAAGGCCCCAGCCGCATTCCCCAGAGGTCGGCATCCAATTTTTGCGTGGTGGTGATGCTGGCAGCGCCGGCCATGACCGTGGATGAGGAACTCGCCGGTGCGGAACCGATGAGGAATCCCGGGCCGTTGAAGGTGCCCTGGTAAGGCGCCGTGGGCGGGGTGGTCCCTGAATTAAACGCATAAGCGTCCGTCGTCTGGATGATATCTCCGGTGCCGGAACCGCTGGCGCGCAAGGAAATATTCGCGTAGTTCACCGCCGATTCGAACCCATAGTGCATCCCGCCGCGGGCGCCGAGTTCACGATCGTAAATCAATTCACCACCCCAGCCCGGATTGGACAAATCAGTGCTGTCGGAGGACGAGACGTTTCCCGCCGCCGCGGTCTGATGCATCAGAATCGTGTTGCCGGAAATTTGACCCGAACTGTCATAGCCCCAATTCCAGGTCTGGCCGCCGGCTTTGCCGCTGACGTCGGTCAGGACATAACCGTCGTTGTAATTATAAGGATTGCCGTTGGGAGTGGTCCGCCCGACGGGACTCAGGACCAGATTGCCGACGTTCTGGAATCGCGCCCGGATGCCAAAGGCGGCGCGGGGAACAAACCGGAAATGATTCAGGCTGTTCGTTTCCATCTGGCCTTCCGCGACGACGGTGGGTACCAGCAGCGCGGAGGCGATGAGCCCGAACGAAATGGGATGTTCGTTGTTCATGTTCCGGTTCAAGGCGCGACGGGTCCGGCGATGACCCGGTAAAAACGGCTGCCGCCCGACAAGGGGTTGCCGATGGTTTCAGGCGGGCCATCGTCATACCATTGAGTGATCGTGGCGGTGGCGGTGATGGAAGGTGTGGCCACCTGCCAGGTGACCATTCCGTCGTCACTGTAAATGATGGTGTAGGTCTGGCCCGGGACGGTGGCGAACTCGATGACGAGGCGCGGCGAACCGGAAACCCGCGTGTCGATAAAGGTGCGGCTGATGGCAAAACCGCCGGAGGCGGAACCGGTCGACCCCGGCAGGATCGCTTCGGCCTGAAACGAATCGGTGAACGAACCGCGATCCGGAACGTAAAACTCCAGGAGAAAAGTTACCGTCTGCCCCGGGTTCAACGGGGCGTTGTATTGCACATAAGGCCCGCCGGCGTCCGTGCCGGTCGCGTTATAAAGCTGCACTCCGCTGCGGAGATCCAGCACGTAAACTTTTATCGCGGCGGCGGTGACCGGGCCGGTGTTGGTCACGGTGACGGATTGTTCATAAAGGCCGGTCTGCGGATTGAGCGTAATGGTGGCAAAGATGGAAATCCCGAATTGCCCCCTGGCCGTCGCCACGGTGGTGACCGCCTGCGAATTGGTTGAAGAGCCGTTGTTATTGGCCGGATTGGGATCGGGGGTGGTTGAGGTCGCCACCGCCGAATTGGTAAATGTTCCCAGGGCCGAGGCCGTGACGGTCACGGTGAAAGTGTCCGCGCCGCCGTTTGGCAGGGAAGACATGTTTGGCCAGGTGATCACGCCGCTGGCAAGCGCACCGCCCCCGGAGGCACTGACGAAGACAACATTGGTCGGCAGAAAATCCTTCAGTAACACATTGGTCGCCGGGGATGGTCCCGCATTGGTTACGTTGATGGTGTAGGTCAGGTTGGAGCCGGCCAGGACAACGGGCGGGCCGGTCTTGAAAACCATCAGGTCCGCCTGGGCGCCGATGGCGGTGATGACCCGGGCGGCCGCCGCGCTGCCGTTGTTGTTGGAGACGACCGGATCAAGTACCGGCGAAACACTGGAGACTATATTCGTCAGCGAACCGCCGGAGGGCGCGGTCACCGTCACGTTGAAGTTGGTGGTTCCGCCGCCGGCCAAGGCGGCGATGGCCGGCCATGTAACCGTGCCACTGTTATTCACACCGCCTCCCGTCGCGCTCACAAACGTGGCCGTTCCCGGCAAGGTGTCCGTTACCACCACGTTGCTCGCGGTTGATGGGCCCAGATTCGTTGCCGTAACGGAATAATTGAAAGTCGCTCCCGGGGCGACGCTGGCCGGCCCGCTGCACGTGGTCGCCACGTCGGCCTGGGGGGCCACGGTGGTGATCACCTGTGAATTGGCCGCCGTGCCGTTGTTGTTGGCCGGGTTGGGATCAACCGTGCTGGAAGTGGCCGAGGCACTGTTGGTGAGCGAACCGTTGGTTGGGGCCGTGGCCGTAACGGTATAATTTGTCACCGTCCCGCTGGCCAGGGCGGTAATGGCCGGCCAGGTGACCACGCCGCTGCCGACCACCCCGCCACCGGTGGCGCTGGAAAAGACCGCGGCTGGCGGCAACGTATCCATCACCACCACATTGCTCGCCGTAAACGGACCGAGGTTGGTAACGGTAATCGTGTAATTCAAGGTGGCGCCCGGCGCCACGCTGTTCGGTCCATTGCACAAAACGGCAATGTCCGCGGTGGGCACCAGCACAGTCAGGACGGCGTTGGAACTCGTGGCCGTTCCGGCGCTGTTGGTCACCACCACTGAATAAGTCCCCGCATTGCTGGTCTGCAGGTTCGGCAACGCATAATTGCTGGCGATGGCGCCGCTGATCGGTGCGCCATTGAACCGCCATTGATAACTCAGCGGCGCCGTTCCGGAAGCCGTCACGGTGAAGTTCGCGGTGGTGCCGACATAATTGGTCTGGCTCTGGGGTTGCGTCAGAATCGCGGGGGCGGTGACGGCTCCGGTGCCATTGGTGATGGTAAAAGTGAAAACGGCGCTGACGGACGCCCCTTTGTTGCCGCTGTTTTCCCACGCGCTGATGGTGATATTGGAGACGATCGCCACGGTGGGAGTGCCGCCAATCCGCCCGTTGGAATTGGTCAGCCAGAGTCCGGGAGTCAGGGGAAAAACCGGCGAACCGTTGGTGGTGGTATTGGCGCTCCAGGAATGCGCGGTTTGCCCGCTCGTGGTCAGTTGCCGGCTGTAGGGCAAACCCACCTGGGCATTCACGGTGTACGGCGCCACGACGGCCGTGGCGCCGGACACGGCATGGTAACTGCCGAGCAATGCCACCACGCCGCCCGCCACCTTGAACACATAAGCCCAATTGGACGGAGTGAAAACCTGGGATGGCGTCGAGAGGACGGACCGCAACATCGGCATCAACTGCAGCAGCGCGGCGAGCAGGACCGGCAGCACGCGCGTGCCGATCAGCCGGTTCAACCGGCTGCGAAGGTTGAAAATGAACGACGACATGAGGTGCAACAATTACGGATTCGGGTTGAGCACGACGTAGGTGGGCAGGCCCATGACGCCGAAATAATCCAGGACTTCCCTGGCGGGGGATTCGTTGGGTGCTTCCGCGTCATACCTCACCACGACGAAATTTTTGAGTTGCTGTTTGACCTCGGTCGCGGGGAAGACGACCGCGTCCATCGCCTCGCAATTTTTGCACCAACTGGCCCGAAAATCGATGAACACGGGCCGGCCTTGCGCGTGTGCCTCCTGCAATCCCCGGGCCAGTGATTCATCAGGAGGGATTGCCGGCGGGCTGGTAGCGGATTGGGTTCGGGCGAATACCGTCAAACTGTGACGGGCCAGGAACAGGTTACCGGCGAGATATCCGTAGTAAGCCGCGAACAACAGGATGAGCACCCCGAAGGAATATTTGACCCATTTCATCCATTTACCCGGTTTGGGCAGCAAACTTAAACCCGCGCCGGCGAACGGCCAGGGCAGGGCCATGCCCAGACCGAGGAGGAACGGCAACAACAACCCGGCCACCATGCCGGCGCCGTAGAGGTGTGCCGACAACAGCAACACGGAAATCACCACCGGCGCCACGCAGGCCCCGGCCATCAACGCCGCCACCACCCCCATGCTGAAGGCCAGGATGAACTGGCTCTTTTGGGCCTTGCCCGATGTTCCCGCGCCGCTTTGAAATCGCGAGAAATCGATGTTCACAAAATCAAACATGGCCGCCGCCATCACGGCAAAGACGAGGGCGATGGCCAGGTTGAACCAGACCGAGGAATTCAACGTCCCGAACTTGGATCCGGTCAGCACCACCACCAGCCCCAGCAGTCCATAAACCAATGCCATGCCGCCGCCATATATGGCGCCCAGCGCGAAACCTCGTCCGCGCGAGCTGGCCCGCGCGCCCGCGCCGATGATGGCCAGATTGATCGGGATCAATGGCAACACGCAGGGCGTAAGGTTAAGGCCGATGCCGCCCAGCAGGATGAACAGCAGGGTCGTCGGCAATCCCAGTTTGCGGAACCGGTCCATCACTCCTTCCGGCATGGCCCGGCCGGTTCGGGCCTTTTGCAGAAAACCCACGAAATTGTCCCTGGAAACGTAGCCCGTTTCACGGGCGGCAACTTTGAAATTTCCGGCGGCGCTCTGCCAGCCGGCGGCGGTGACCGCCGGTGATTTGCTGATGGCCGGGGCGGGCCCGCCGGGAGCGCCGGTTTGCGCCACGGCGGTGGGGGTGCTGATGGTAAAATAGCGTTTGTCGGGGAAATAACAGGCGGCATTGCTGCAGCCCTGGAACTTCACGACCAGGTTCACCGGCAACGCCGAATCGAGTTTCAATTCCGCACTGAACGAATGGTCGTAAACCAGTTTCTCCTGGCCGGTGACTTCGCTCTTATGCATCACCGGTTCGGGAATCGTGAGCGGGGTCAGCACCCTGCCGTCCGCCGTCTCGAAATGCAGCCGGTCGGGGTAAAGCACCAGTCCGGGCGGCACCACGAAATCCAGCCGTATAATCGGCGTGCCGGCACCTGTCTTCATCCTGGCGGTGACGCCGAAGGGACTGGTCGGGGGACCGGCTTGAACCGCCAATGAAGCCGCCAGGCACAGGCCGGCGGATAAACAAAATGTCTGCCAATAGCTCTTCATAAATTAAATTCAATTGCATCCACAACCGCCGCCGCCCACACCCCGCCCGCCGTTCGCGTCTTCGCGCGAAAAGTAGATGTGTTCGCTTTCCCCCGTGCCCAGGGGATCGCGATCGGCGCGCATGATGGGGTCGGCCAGGGTTCCGCGTTGCCACGGCCGGACGTGCTGGCAGCCGGTGGTGGCTGCCAGCCCGACCGCCAGGACCAGCACGGGGATGAATTTCACTTTCATCGGTGGACTATTTCCCGAGCAACGATTCGATTTCCTGCCGGTATTCCTTTTTGGTTTCCTCCCCGTGAAAACCGGCATGGGCGAAACGGACCTTGCCCGTTGGATCCACCAGGAATGAGCTGGGCATGGTCGCGATCCCCGCTTCCGCCACCAGTTTCTGCCCGGCGTCGTGCATCACGGTAAACGTGGCGGTATGCGACTTGAGGAAGTCCTCCATGTCGGCCCGGTTTTCATCCACATTCACTGCGATGATGACCAGTCCCCGCGGGCCATATTCCTTTTGCAGTTCCACCATGGCCGGGAACGACGCCTTGCACGGGTCGCACCAGGAGGCCCAGAAATCCAGCAGGACCACCTTGCCTTTGAGGGTGGCGGGCAGTTTGCCTTCCAGATTGGCGGCGGCCAGGTCCGGCAGTGGGTCGCCGACCTTGATGCCATCGGCGAAGGCGTGGGGGCTGAAAGCCGTCCAACAACCGGCGGCCAGCGCCAGCAGGACGACGAATGATTTAGGATGTTGTGTACGCATGGAATCCTCTCGTTTGGTTCCGGGTGGTTTCAGTGGTGATGCAACCTTCGACGCCCGGACAAAGGCGCATCATTTCAATTCCCTCTTTGGTGCCCAAAACAAAAGCCGCCGTGGACAAAACGCCGGCGAACGTGCAGTGCGGGGCAATGACCGTCACGGAGAGCGCCCCGTTATTGACGGGATAACCGGTCCGCGTATCCAGGATGTGTCCGTAACGCCGGCCTTCGTGGAAAAAGTGCCGGACCCCGTCGCCCGAAGTTGCCACCGCGTGATTGTTCACGGCCACGCCGGTCCAGCAGCGGCTCAAGTCCTTGGGATCCTGCAGACCAATGTGCCAGGCGCCGTGTTCGGGCGCCTCGCCATGCACGCGCACGTCCTGCCCGAAATCCACCATCACATTCTTGATGCCGCGTTGGAGCGCCATCGTCAGTACGCGGTCAACGGCGTATTCCTTGCCGATGCCGCCCAG
>JAJPJM010000147.1 GCA_021324235.1 Verrucomicrobiota bacterium | reverse complement strand
GGTCAGAGACGGCAATCGGGGCAGTTCCGATCACGAGCGAACGCGCTTGCCACGCCGGAATAAATAAATATCGTAGGCGCGTTCCGTAACTGTGAAAAAACTGGTTATTATGTCATTGCTGGCTGGCGCGGGTGTTTCTCTTTTGGCTGAAGAGGCATCGCTTCCGATGCCGCGGAGCACCCCGGAGGCACAGGGTATTTCCTCCTCCGCCATTCTCGCGTTTGTCGAGGCGGCCGATCAACAGTCGGTTACGACCAATGCCATCCAGAGTTTCATGCTGGTGCGGCATGGTCAGGTTGTGGCCGAAGGCTGGTGGTCACCCTATGGCCCGGAAACGCCGCACAAGCTGTTTTCGTTGAGCAAAAGTTTTACGTCCACTGCCGTCGGGCTGGCCATCGCCGATGGGAAACTCAGTCTGGACGACCCGGTGCTGTCCTTCTTTCCGGAGGATGCGCCGACCAATCCCAGCCCTTATTTGAAGGCCATGCGGGTGCGTGATTTGCTGATCATGTCCAGCGGCCAGAATTCGAATACCGTAGCCCAGGTGGATGAGGCGATGAGGAATTCCGTCCGGTCGGGGGAAAAGATAACCAGGACGTTTCTCGCCGCGCCGGTGGAATGCAAGCCCGGTACGCTGTTCGTCTATAATACGCCCGGCAGTTATATGCTGTCCGCCATCGTGCAAAAGGTGACCGGCGAAACCGTGTTCGATTATCTCAAACCACGACTTTTCGAACCGCTCGGCATTGCCAATCCAACCTGGGACACGAGTCCGCAGGGCATCACGTTTGGCGGTGTGGGTTTGAATATCCGGACGGAAGACATCGCGCGGTTCGGACAGCTGTATTTGCAGAAAGGTGAGTGGAAGGGAAGACAGCTCCTGCCAGCGTCATGGGTGGAAACCGCCACCGCGCGGCAGACCTCCAACGGCAGTGAACCAACGAGCGATTGGGACCAGGGCTATGGTTATCAATTCTGGCGCTGCCGGCATGGCCTTTACCGCGGCGACGGCACATTTGGGCAGTTCTGCATCGTCATGCCGCAACAGGACGCCGTCGTTGCCATCACCAGCGGGACCAGGAACATGCAAGCCGTCATGAATCTGGTCTGGGACAAACTGCTTCCGGCGATGCAGCCGACGGCGTTGCCGGCTGACGCCGAAGCAGACGACAAGCTGAAACGTGCGCTGGCCGGCCTGACACTGCATCAACCGCAAGGCGCGGCCTTGTCGCCGGTTGCCGCACAAGTCTCGGGCCGGACCTACGTTTTTCCAACCAATGACCAAAACATAGACGCAGTGAGATTGGATTTTAATGGGTCGGACGCAACCCTCGCGGTACGCAGCCTGGGACAGGAATATCACATTGCCTGTGGTTCCGGTGCCTGGAAAAAGGACCGGACCGCCTTTACCGTCGGCGCGGCTCCGTGGATTGCGGCGCCCGTCGAACAGCCCGTTGCCGCCAGCGGCGCGTGGACGGCTGACGACACCTACACGGTGAAACTGGCGTATTACGAAACGCCCCTGGCCATCACGCTCACCTGTCGCTTCGCCGGCGACCGCGTGTTGTTATTTAAAGCAGAACAAAGCGTTGAATTCCTGCCCACCGTTCCACCGTTGCTGGTCGGCGACGCGCAATAAACCTTCGTTAATAATTTGAAATCGGTCAGGCCGCCGCTGGATTGATTCCCGTCTGAACCGCCGCACGTTTGGCATGCTTGCGCAGATACCATTGGTGCGCCGATTCCAGGTAGAGGTAAATCACCGGCGTGATGAAGAGCGTGAGCAACTGCGACACCATCAACCCGCCGACGACCGCCAGACCGAGGGATTGGCGCGAGGTGCCGCCGGCGCCGAGGCCGAGGGCGATGGGCAGGGTGGCCATCAGCGCGGCCATCGTGGTCATCATGATCGGCCGGAATCGCAACAGGCAGCCCTGGTAAATTGCGTCATAGGGGCTTTTGCCATTGCGTTGCGCATCAATCGCAAAGTCAATCATCAGAATGGCGTTTTTCTTGACGATGCCGACGAGCATGATGAGGCCGACAAAACCGTAAATGTTCAAGTCCAGATGAAACAGCATCAACGTCACCAGTGCGCCAAAGCCCGCCGACGGCAGGCCGGACAAGATCGTCAGCGGATGAATAAAACTTTCGTAGAGAATGCCCAGGATGATGTAAATGATGAGAATGGCCATGACGAGCAACCAGAAGAGACCCTGCAAGGAAGATTGGTAAACCTGGGCGGCGCCCTGAAAACTGCCGGTGATGGTTGCCGGCAGGTGCATTTGGCTTTCGAGCTTCTAAATCTCCGCGACCGCTGTGCCCAGCGCCACGCCCGGAGCGAGGTTGAAGGAAACGGTGACGGCGGGCAACTGGCCGACGTGGGCAATGCTCGCCGGGCCGAGGCTGCGTGTGAGTCTGGCCACCGCGCTCAGGGGAACCAGGTTGGGAGTGCCATTGGAACTGGTCATCGAACTGGTGATGTAAAGTTGCGCCAGGGCGGAGGGATCGAGTTGAAATTGCGGTTCGACCTCGAATACCACCCAGTATTCGGCCACGTCGGAGTAGATGGTCGAGGCCTGCATTTCCCCGTAGGCGTAGTTGAGGGCATTTT
This sequence comes from Verrucomicrobiota bacterium, assembly GCA_021324235.1. Taxonomy (GTDB): domain Bacteria; phylum Verrucomicrobiota; class Verrucomicrobiia; order Limisphaerales; family UBA11358; genus UBA11358. The sequence goes on along the minus strand of JAJPJM010000147.1, from coordinate 7,045 downwards.
CGATCTGCTCCGCCGTCACTCCCAGGGCCGCCGCCTTGTCCCGGTCAATTTCCACATTGACCTGCGGATTGGCGATTTGCAAATCACTCGTCACATCCTGCAGTCCCGGCAATTGGCCCATTTTATCCGTCAAAATCGGTGCCCAGTGGAAGAGTTCCTTCGTGTCGGTGTCCTGCAGGCTGTACTGATACAACGCCTTGGTCAACCGGCCGCCGACCCGAATCAGCGGCGGATTTTGCAGGAACACGTTGATGCCAATGACCTGTGCCAGTTTCGGACGGAGTTCCTGGATGACCTGGTCGGCGCTCAACTTGCGTTCGGAACGCGGTTTCAAGTGCATGAACATGCGGCCCTGGTTCAAGGTGGAGGACGCACCGCCCGCGCCGATGGCGGACATGAACTCTTCAACGTTCGGATCGCTCCGGACAACTTTCATCGCCGCCAACTGGTGTTGTCTCATGGCATCGAAGGAAATGTCCTGCGACGCCTCGGTGATGGCAAAAATCTGCCCGGTATCCTCGCTGGGGAAAAATCCCTTGGGAATGACGACGAACAGGACCAGGGTCACGATCAGAATGACCAGCGACGCCAGGAGGGTGATCAGTCGATGGCGCAGGACCACTTGCAACGCGCGATCGTAAGCGTCGCGCAGGCCGTTGAAAAAGCGTTCGAAGAGGTTGTAGATCCGCCCGTGTTTGCGGTTGCGTTCGGCGTGAACAAACCGGCTGCACATCATCGGGGTCAGGGTCAGGGAAACGAAGCCGGATACCAGGACGGCGCAAACAATGGTCACGGCAAATTCGTGCAGCAACCGGCCAAGCAGGCCGCTCATGAACAACACCGGAATGAACACCGCCGAAAGCGACAGGGTCATGGAGACGATGGTGAAGCCGATTTCCTTTGAGCCGTTCAACGCCGCCTCCATCGGCGGCTCGCCATTTTCCATGTGGCGCACAATGTTCTCCAGCATGACAATGGCGTCGTCCACCACGAACCCGACGCACAAGGTCAGGGACATGAGCGACAGGTTGTCGAGGCTGTAGCCGAGCAGCGACATCACGGCGAAGGTGCCGATGATGGACATGGGCAGCGCCAGGCTCGGAATGATCGTGGCCGAGAGCGTGCGCAGAAAAATGAAGATGACCAGGACCACGAGGCAGACGGCCAGAAACAGCGTATGCTCGACGTCCGCGACCGATTCGCGAATGGATTGGGACCGGTCAAAAAGAATATCGAGTTGCACCGCGGCGGGGACCTGCTCGCGGAACTGCGGCAGCAATTTCTTGATGTTGTCCACCACGGCCACGGTGTTCGCACCCGGCTGGCGCTGAATCGCCAGGATGATGGCGCGGGTGCTCCTTTCCGAAGTGTTGTACCATGCCGCCACCTTGTCGTTTTGGACGCTGTCGAGCACGTTGCCCAACTGTTTCAGTCGCACCGGATTGCCGTTGCGCCAGGCGACAATCATCGGACGAAATGCCGCCGCATCTTCCAGTTGGCCGTCGGCCTCCACGGTGAACGCCTGGTGTTTGCCATAGAGAATACCCGTCGGCTGGTCCACGTTGCCCTGTTCCACCGCCTGTTCGACCTGATCGATGCCCAGCCCATAGGCCGCCAGCTTGTTGGGGTCCACCTGGATGCGCACGGCATATTGTTGCGAGCCGTACACCGAGACCTGCGCGACGCCGTTGACCATCGAGATCTGCTGCGCCAGCAGGTTCTCGGCGTAGTTGTCCACGGTCGAAAGCGGCAAGGTCGGCGACGACATGGCAATGTAAAGGACCGGCGCGTCCGCCGGGTTGACCTTGTTGTAGGTCGGTGGCGTGGGCATGTTCGGCGGCAACTGGCGGGCGGCCTTGGCGATGGCCGCCTGCACGTCCTGCGCCGCCGCATCAATGTTGCGATCCAGCGAAAATTGAATGGTGATTTGCGAGGCGCCCTGGGCGCTGACCGAACTCATGTTGTCCACGCCGGCAATGGTGGAAAATTGTTTTTCCAGCGGGGTGGCCACGGCTGAGGCCATCGTCTCGGGATTCGCACCGGGCAGGCTGGCCGAGACGTTGATGGTGGGATAATCCACGTCCGGCAGGTCGCTGACCGGCAGCAGGCTGTAACCGATCAGGCCGAACAACAAAATGCCCAACATGACCAGCGTGGTCATCACGGGCCGGCGGATGAACAGGGCCGGGATGCTCATGGCGCGGCGGCGGACGTTGCCGGCCCCGATTGGTCCGCCGTCTTGAGGGTCACCCTGGCGCCCGGCGTCAGGCGCAACTGTCCGTCCGTCACCACCGTTTCACCCGCGGCCAATCCGCTTTGGACCACCGTTTCATCCTGATATGTGATGCCGATGGTGACCGGTCGTTCTTCAACCGTTTGGTCGGACTTCACCGCGTAAATATATTCGCCATTTTGTCCTGTTTGCACCGCCTGCGCCGGTACGACGACCGCGTTGGTCAAGTCCGAGAAGGTGAGCGATACACTCACAAATTGCCCCGGCCACAAGGCGTCATTTTCATTTGGAAATGTTGCCTTGAGCAGGATGGTTCCGGTCGTTTCATCAACCGTGTTGTTAATAAAGGTCAATTCGCCCTGCGGTGACCGGCCTTTCATGTTTTGAAATGACGCCTCCGCCTTCAGGGTGTGCTGGCGCATCTCCGCTCGAATTTCAGGGAGGTATTGTTCCGGCACGGCAAACGCCACGTAAATCGGGTGGATCTGATTGATGGTCAGCAAGGTGTCGTCGGGGGCCTTGACCACGTTGCCGGCGTAGGATTGGAGGCCGCCGGTTACGCCGTCAATGGGCGCGCGGATTTCAGTGTAACTCAGGTTCAATTTGTCCGATTCCACGGTGGCCGCGAGCGAGTCGCGGGTGGCTTTGCTGGTGTCGTATTCATCCTGGGAAACCAATTTTTGTTCGAACAGTTTTTGTTCCCGGGCGAATTGGATTTCCGCATTTTCCAATTGCGCCTGATCGTGCGCCAGGGCCGCCTGCGCCGGTCGCGGATCAATGGTAAACAGCAGATCCCCCTTTTTGACCTCCTGCCCTTCCTGGAAATGGACCTCGCTGATCATCCCCTGGATTTGCGAGTGGACCGTCACCGTTGAGTACGGGGTCACGTGACCGACCGGCGGCGGCTGAATTTGCACCGGCACATTGGTTTCGATCGACCGTGCCACCAGCACCGGTACGCCGGGGTTGCCCGCGGCCGGCTTTGCGCCCGGGGAACAGCCGCCGGTGAGGATGGCGGCGGCGACCGCCAGCACCATCGGAATGAATGTGAAATTTTTCATGTGTCCTTGCTTTGCGCCATCGGTTTTGACGGAAGCTCGTGTTTTAGGGGGTGGAAAGCCGCGGCAAATTTTTTTAAGAAAGCCGCGCGTTCCCGTTGAAACCGGGGATCGGAAACCGGCCGCCCCATGATGAGCTGGGTCAGTTGGGGAAACGCCGCCGGAAACATGGTCAATGACCGCATCGTCAACATCACGTGGCGCGGGTCGAGTTCCGATGAAATCAGGCCGCGCGCCTGCCGCTGCCGGATGCGTTCCAGGCCGCGCGCCGTCGCCGCGCGCCGGTTTTTTTTGTCAATCAACCTCCGGTCGGTGTTCTGCAACGCCTCCCATTCCAGCAGCCGGACCCAGTCGGCATCCTTGCACGCCGCCTCGAACCAGAAGGACAGGCTTTCCGCCGGGTCGCCGGACAAGGTTTCCGCCCAGGCCTGCCGCTGGACCATTTTCAGGCGCAACACCTCCCGGAACAGGCGTTCCTTGTTGCCGAAATAATGGTAGAGCATCCGTTTATTGATGGCCGCGCGTTGCGCGATGGCATCCACCCGCGCGCCGGCAAAACCATTCAGGGCGAACTCCTGCAGCGCGGCGGATAAAATCCGCTCGCGTGTGCGCCGGGGATTGCGCGGTGAGAAGCCTGAAGTCCGGGCGGGCTTGGTCATAGACAGGTAATAAGTAACCACCAAGTTACTTGGAAGGCAAGTCGGAATATTTGTTCAAAATTCCGGCGGCCCGGGAGGCTAAAGCGGCGGTTTCTCCGAATGCCAGCCGGTGCCCCGTTCGTAGGCGTGGGCAATCTGCAAAAGCGTGGCCTCCCCGAACGGCCGGCCCAGCAGTTGCAATCCGATCGGCAGTTTCGGATTTTTCGTAAATCCGCAGGGAAGGCTGATGCCGCAGATGCCGGCGAGGTTGCAGGAAATGGTGAAAATGTCGCTCAAATACATTTGCAGCGGGTCGTCGGATTTCTCGCCGATCTTGAAGGCCGCCGTCGGCGTCGTTGGGGTGATGATGGCGTCCACGGTTTCATACGCCTTCAAAAAGTCGTTGCGGATGAGGGTGCGGACCTTTTGGGCGCGCAGATAATACGCGTCGTAGTATCCGCTGCTCAGCACGTAGGTGCCGAGAATGATGCGGCGCTTCACCTCGTCGCCAAAACCCGCGCCGCGCGTTTTGCTGTAAAGCTCCACCGGGTCGGCGCCATCCACCCGCCGGCCATACCGGATGCCGTCGAACCGCGCGAGATTGGCCGAGGCCTCGGCGGTCGCGATGATGTAATAGGTCGCCACGGCGTAATCCGTGTGCGGCAGTGAAATTTCCACGATCTCCGCGCCCAGTTCCTGAAATGTTTTTACCGCGGCGTCCACGGCGGATTTTACCTCTGCGTCCAGACCGCCAATCAGGTACTCCTTCGGCAGGCCGAGCTTCAAGCCTTTGATGGTTGGCCCGTCCGGCGAGGACCCGGTCAGCGCGGCGGCGTAGTCGGGCACCGGCTGCGGCACGCTGGTCGAATCTCGCGGGTCGTGCCCGCCCATCACGCCGAGCATCGTCGCCGCGTCGCGTACGTTCTTCGTGAACGGGCCAATCTGGTCAAGCGAACTGGCGAACGCGACCAGACCATACCGCGAAACGCGCCCGTAAGTGGGTTTCAACCCGACACAACCGCACAACGCCGCCGGCTGGCGGATGGAACCGCCCGTGTCCGAGCCCAGCGCGGCAATCACTTCATCCGCCGCGACCGCCGCCGCCGAGCCGCCGGACGAGCCGCCCGGAATGCGCGTCGGGTCCCATGGATTGCGTGTGACACCGAACGCGGAATTTTCCGTCGAACTGCCCATGGCAAATTCATCCATGTTCAACCGGCCGAAAACGATGGCGCCCGCCGCCTTTAATTTGTCCACGACCGTCGCGTTGTAGGGCGAAACGAACTGGCCGAGGATTTTGGACCCGCAGTTGAGCGGCTGGTCCTTGACGGCCAGCACGTCCTTCACCGCCACCGGCACGCCGAGCAGCGGCCGGCCGGCGCTACCGCCCTCGGAAAGCAGCTTGTCCGCCGCGTCCGCCTGCGCGAGCGCATCGTCGGCGTCGTGGCTGAGGAAGGCGTGGATCTTTCCGTCCACGCGTCCGATTTGGTCGAGGCACGATTGCAGGACCTCACGTGCGGAAACCTCACGCCGGGCGAGTTTGGCCGTCAGTTCGGAAATGGTGAGTTGGTTTAGCTGCATAAACATTCAACATTCAACATTCAACATCCCATGGACGACCGCTGGAGCCATTATTGGGAATTCGATGTTGAATGTTGAGTGTTTGTTTTCATTCGACAATCTTCGGCACCATGAACAGGCCGTTGGCCCGGGCAGGCGCATTGCGCAGGGCGTCTTCGGGTGACAGCGACGGGCGGATTTCATCGGGTCGCGTGACGTTGACCATCGGCACGGCATGAGCGGTCGGCTCTACGCCGGCGACATCGAGTTCATTCAACTTTTCGATGTAACCGAGGATATGGCCCAACTGCGCGCCCAGTTTTTTTTCCTCGTCGGGGGTGAGTTGCAGTCGCGCCAGATGCGCAACGTATTTGATGTCAATTTCGGCGGAAGCCATGCCTCCTATTGAAAACCGAAAATGGCCGGTCGGCAATTTTTATTCCTCGTCAAACTTCCGTTCGACCAGGGCTTCGAGTTCGGTGATGGCCTGATGGGCGTCGTCGCCGCGCACGTGCAGGGTCAGTTTGCTGCCGGGACCGGCGGCAAGCATCATCAAACCCATGATGCTCTTGCCGTTGATTTTTTCGCCGTCCTTTTCGACCAGAATTTCCGAGGCAAAGCGATTGGCCGTCTTCACAAACACGGCGGCGGGCCGGGCGTGAATCCCCAGCTTGTTGACAATGGTGAGCTCCTTGGTGAGGAACGTCCCGTCCAGCGTTTTCTTGGCGCTCATCGGCTTGCTCATGTTAGCTTAGGCAAAGTGGGATTTCCAATTATTTTTGCGGCGCCGGCGTCGGGTTGGCCGATGCCATGTGGGCAATCAGGCGTTGATTCAGGTCTTCGGCCGCGTTATAGCCCGACATTTTAAGTTTGGTCTGGAAGGCGGCGACCTCAATGAGCCGCGCCAAATCGCGCCCCGGGCGCACCGGAATCACAATATGCGGAATGTCCACGCCCAGCACCTTGACAAATTCCTGTTCGATGCCGATCCGGTCCACCTCGCCGACCTCTTTCCACGCCTTGAGGGTGACGACCAGATCGAGGTTCTTTTCCTTGCGCACACTTTTGACGCCGAACATGGCGGCGACATTGATGATGCCGATGCCGCGGATTTCCATGTGGTCCCGGGTCAGCTCGGCGCTGGTGCACATCACCTCGCGGCCGTCCAGCAGCGTTACCTTCGTCACGTCGTCGGCCACCAGGCTGTAACCGCGTTCGATGAGCGCCAGGACGGCTTCGCTTTTGCCGATGCCGCTTTCGCCGCGAATCAGCACGCCCACGCCCAGGATGTCCACGGTGCTGCCCATTTCCGTGCCGCGCGGCGCGAACATCATTTCCAGCGCGAAGGTGGCAAAGTTGATGAATCGCATCGTGACCAGCGCCGTATGAAAGATCGGCACGCCGGCCGTGTCCGCCGCCGCCATCAGTTCGTCATCCGGCCGGAGATGGCGGCTGAACACAATCCCCGGAATCCGGTAGGTGAACAAGGCCTTGTAACGCTCCTCGCGTCCGGCGCGGGAGAGCGACCGCAAATAATACGTCTCGGCGTTGCCCAG
>JAJPJM010000095.1 GCA_021324235.1 Verrucomicrobiota bacterium | reverse complement strand
TCTGACCCACCGGCTTCTTTTGACAAGCCGTCAAAAGCGCACCGGTTAAGGTAATCAGCATCAATACGACAATGTTACGCCCGCGCATACCGCTTATAAGAAAGCAACTATTGGGCCGTTTTATGGCCTGAAACTCCCGGGAAGAGCCTGTTTTTCTAGGGATTTTGAATCCTTTTTACTCGCGGTCAAATACGAAGGTCTCCACGCCGGACTTTAAGGTCAAGCGCAGACCGTCGGTATGGGCGGTCCAGGATTTGCCGTTGAGCGATAAGCTGTAATCGGTCCCGCTGCTAGCCCAAGTTCCCTGTGAAGTTGTCTTTTCGGCAACGACCGTCATGCCGTCTTGAACTGCGAAACGCGGCAGATTTTCCAAAAATGCCTGGTGATCCGACGCGGCCATGAAAACCGTCTGGCTATAGGCATCGGACCACAGGCTTCGCAGGGCCTTTATCTCGGCCGGCGGAATGTTGGGCCGCGCAATGAGCAGTGTGCCCACGCTCACATTGACGTTGAAATCCCAACGGCCGAGAATCTTTTCCGAATCATAGCTCTGCGACTTGCCGTTTTTGAGATAACCATTCAGGTCGTCCCAATTTGCCTCTAAAATGCCGAGGACCATCGTGGTCAGATCATTGTTCTTTAACATCGTCATGAATGCCTGGTCGTTCAGCAGTTGGCCGACCGGCGCGAGGTCTTTCCAGGCACTTTGAAAATTATTGTCCTGGCCGAGCTGTTTGAAATCATCGCGCTCGGTCAGGGAAAGAAACGCCGGATATTTCCCCAGCCGTTCCTTCAACCTCGGGTTCTGTCGCAACAAACCGGCCAAATCAGCCAGTCGATAATACAGGTCCGGCAGGGAAAAAATGGAACGCGCGGCGCCGGACAGTCCGGTGGCTTCCAAATCACGCCCCATCTGATTGGGGAACCGGATCATGACGGATTCCGTGTTCGCGGAGGCGACTTGAACCGTCCAGTAGCTGAAGTTGAAGATGAGAAAGGAGAGCAGGAGCAGATAAGCGGTGCCGTTTAACAAACCGATGCACAGCCCGAGTCGCGAATTCAAGCGCTCCCAGAGGTTCATCCGCAAATCACCGGCCTGGTACTTGTAAAACAGGTAAATCTTCCGGTGAACGAAAAAGCCGATCACCTTGAACAGGATGAGAATGATGATAAAGCCGACCAGGGGCGCCAGCGCCCAGATCAATGTGGGATTTTGCAATCCCAAATGCGGGAACAGCGGCTTGAGCAGTTTTCCCAGCATGCCGGCAAAAAACACGGCCACCACGATCCCAACGAACGAAATCGCCGCGCGGATGGCGCCCTGGCGAAGACCGAGGCCGGCTCCCGCGCCCAGCAACAACAAGGCAAGAATCCAAATGGTCATGCCGTAAAATACAAGGGTTTCTCCGGAAAAAGCACGCAGAAAATGAAGGGAGCGGCAGGAGGATTCCGGCATTGAAACTCCATGCCGAATACCGCAAGTTAAAGTTGGTGAAAATTTCGATTATCGTTCCGGCCTTCAACGAGGAAAAATTGCTGGGTGAGTCGCTCGCCCGGATGCAAGCGGCGGCGGGTGTGTTTGGCCGGCGCGGTTGGCCGGTTGAATTGCTGGTGTGCGACAACAACTCCACCGACCGCACGGCCGAAATCGCCCGCGCGGCCGGCGCCCAGGTCGTTTTTGAACCGGTCAATCAAATCGCCCGCGCCCGTAATCGCGGCGCCGCCGCGGCCACCGGAGACTGGCTCATTTTTGTGGACGCGGATTCGCATCCCAGCGCGGAGTTGTTTGACGACGTCGCGGGGCAGATTGCCTCGGGCGACTGCCTGGCGGGTGGTGCGACCGTACGCCTGGATGATCCGCATTGGCTGGCGCAAGGCGTGACGGCATTCTGGAACCTGCTTAGCCGCGGCTTCCGGTTGCTGGCCGGCTCGTTTATTTTCTGTGAAGCCAGCACCTTCCGGGAACTTGGCGGTTTCAGCGGGGAATTATTTGCCGGCGAGGAACTGGAATTGAGCCAGCGGCTCAAACGGCTGGCCGCAAAAAACGGAAAGCGGATGGTCATTCTTCACCGGCATCCCCTTACCACCTCAGCCCGGAAAATCCACCTTTATTCGTTCCGGGAACATTCCCGGCTGATGGTGCGCGCGGCCTTTAACCGCCGCATTCTGGCCAGCCGTGAGGCGTGCCACTTGTGGTACGACGGGCGAAGATGAACGCGCTTCTCAGGAAGCGGCGGCGACTTTCTGCCGGCCATCGAGAAAGTCCAGATATTCGATGAAGCGTTGCTTCATTTCCTTGCGCGGCACGATGGCGTCGATCAGGCCGTGATCGAGTAGAAATTCCGCGGTCTGAAAACCCGGCGGCAGCTCGGCCTGGGTCGTATCCTTGATGACGCGCGGTCCCGCAAAACCGATCATGGCGCCCGGCTCGGCCAGAATCAGGTCGCCCAGGCTGGCGTAACTCGCCATGACCCCCGCGGTGGTGGGGTGGGTGAGGACACTAAGGTAGGGCAGGCGGTGTTGCGCGTGGTAGGCCAGCGCGGCGGAAGTCTTGGCCATTTGCATGAGGCTCAGCATGCCTTCCTGCATGCGCGCGCCGCCACTAGTGGAAATAATGATGACCGGCAGTTCCTTTTCCGTCGCGCGTTCGATCAGGCGCGTGAGCTTTTCGCCGACCACGGAACCGAGCGACGCGGCAATAAAATTGAAATCCATCACTCCCAGTCCAACGCGGTGTTCGCCAATCTTGCAAATCCCGGTCAGCACGGCGTCTTTCAGGCCGGTCGCCGCCTGATGGTCCAGAAGGCGCTTGGGATAGGGGGTTTTGTCCACGAACGTGAGCGGATCCAGGCTCGTCATGTCCGCGTCCATCTCTTCAAACGTACAGGTCTCCACCAGGGAGTGAATGCGTTCGCGCGCGCCGATCGGAAAATGATATTCGCACTTCGGGCAAACCTTCAGATTCTCGTCCAGTTCCTTGTCGAAAACCATCGTTTCGCACTTCTCACACTTCGTCCAGAGCCCCTCGGGAATGTCACGTTTTTTGGATTTGCCCGCCCCGAGTTTCGGCTTTTTCGCAAAGTTTGCCTGCGCGCCTTTGGTTGAGGGCGGGGTCACTGCCGGTTCGGTTGATTCCAGACCGAGCGATTTTTTGGTAAAAGTGGTTGTGGCCATTAACATGCCAATAATACTAGAGTCCACGCGCCATTGTCCAGACACAAACTTCACCCGCCCCGGCGGCCTGTAAAGCCCCGGCGCAGGCGCTTGTGGTCGCGCCGGTGGTGAAAACGTCGTCCACCAAAACCACGCGTTCGCCGTCCAAACCAACCCCGGGACGAACGGCAAAAGCCCCCCGCATGTTCGCCGCCCGCTGTGGCCGCGTCAGCAATGTCTGGGTCGCCGTGGGCCTCACCCGCCGGAGCAGGTTGGCGTTCAGCGGGATCCCGGTGGCGTCACTGAGGTGGGTCGCCAGGCGCTCGGCCTGGTTGAATTCGCGCTCCCGTTGTTTCACCGAATGCAACGGGACGGGAACAATGACATCCCAATCGTGCTCCCGCAAAGCGGGCCGGGCTTCGCGCAAAAACAGACCGGCGAGGAACGGCTCGAACCAGAGCGCCCGCTGGTATTTATAACGATGGACCGTTTCCCGCACCACGTCGTGCGCGACCACCGCCGACCGCGCGGAACTGAAATGCAGCTCCATTTCCCGGCAGTTGGCGCATTCAAATGGCGTGTTGATATCGCCGGGGTAGGGCAGGCCGCAACGTTCACAAAACGGCGGTTGGATGAACCGGACCTGGGACCGGCAATGCGCGCAAACATAGCCGTCCCCGGGTATGGCGGGTTCGGTCCGGCAAAGCTGGCAGACTTCCGGATAAAAAAAGGCGAGGCCGACGTCGAGGTGCTCCCGGAAGGTTTCGGCCAGCGCGGTCATTGGGGGATGGCGAAGGGTTCGCTCTTGCGACCGAGCGGCAGGAATTTAAGCAGAAAAAAGACGGCGACCAGGACCAACAGTGCCAGCCAGCCGTCAATCATTTTGCCCGTTCCCCAAAACCCCGCGGAAGCGCGCGGCGCCGCGGTCGTGAAAGCACCGTAAGTTTTCAGCCAAAAAACCCAGCCCGCGTGAAGGCCGATCGAGAAATAAAGATTACCGGTGCGCTGATAGGCCAGGCCCAGAAGAACGCCCACGAGCGTCAGGTTGAAAAAATCGGGGAGCAGGGCGTGCGCATCCGCGAAACCGCCCAACATGCGCGGGAGCAGGACAAGGCCGGAGGACCAGTTGACGGCGCCGGCAAAATCCGCCCGGTGCAGAAAATGCGCCAGCGCGTAGATCACGCTGCTCGCGACCAGCGCCAGCGGCCAAAAGAAGAATTTTCGCAAACCGCCGTACAAACCCCCGCGGAACAAAATCTCCTCCATTACCGCCACCGCGGCGGCCGCGCCCAGGGCGCTGAAAATGACGGCGACCACCTCGTGCGCGGTCGTGGTCTGGTTGAAAACGCGGGCACCGCCGACGACGGTCACAACGGCGACCATGGCCAGGGAAACGAAACCCAACAACAAGCCGCCCAACAGTTTATTCCATTGGCCGTGGAGCGGCACGATGCCGGCTTCGCGCCAGGAGGTCACGCCCAGCGAGCGCAACAACGGCCACAATCCCGCCAGCGCCAGCAGGAGCAGGGAGCGGTCAACGAACCGGCTGAAGGGCTCGGCGGCAATTTTGGGAAACGAATGGGCGAAGGCCTGGGCGAGCCAGTAAAGCCACGGCGCCAACAACGCACCGCCGACAAACACCACCAGGATGTAGATGACCAGCGCCCGCAGAGGCCGCATGACCCGACGTTAAATCCGCCAGCATTTTATGCCAAGTGCTAATTTGGCAGCGGGCCGATTTGAATTTTGAGGCGCAAAGTTGTCCACAACCATCGCGGGAGTTGTCCGGGAAACGGCTGAAAACCGGACATGCCTCTAGTGTCCGGACACGCAAGACATGATGGACGCAGGCAATCGTCTCCTGCTCCACCGCAAGGCAGGGGAGAAAGCCGGGGAAGATGTGCGCCGATTTTACGGATTCATTTTAACTTTTCTGCGCCGGGCAACGTCTAATGAAGCGATCGGCGACACATTTTATTCGCGCACGCAGACGGGGCGTGTTATTAAATGAACAGCATGGGAAGCAAGTTGGACACGATGACAGAGATTGCACCGGGGCAAAAGCAGTTCGGTAAGTATTATCTTCAGGAATTGTTGAATAATGGCGGCATGGCCGAGATCTGGCTGGTGACGGACGGGCGCAGCCGCCCGTTTGCCCTCCGGAAGCTTCGCCACGAACTGCGTTTTAATTTTCTGGCACGGCGACGTTTCCAGCACGGCTGCCGGGTGCTGTCCCAGATGAACCAAAGCGATTTCATCGTCGGTTACGTCGAGCACGGCAAGGCGGAAGGCGTTCCTTACCTGGTCATGGACTACGTGGAAGCGGCGAACTTGAAGGAATTGTTCGGGCGGCACGACCCGATCCTGCTCGAAAACGTGGCGCAAATCCTCATTGATATGGCCATGGGCTTGAGCCACGTGCACGAAAGCGGCTACATGCATCTCGATTTCAAACCGGAAAACGTCCTCGTGACGCGCAACGGCAATGTGCAAATCATCGATTTTGACCTCGCCCAGCCGATTCCGGAAAAGCCCAAAAAAATGTCGAAGAACCCGGGCACCCCCGCTTACATGGCGCCGGAACAATTGCAGCGGCAGCCGATTGATCCGCGCGCGGACATTTTTGCCTATGGAGTGGCCGCCTATGAATTGTTGACGAACCAGAAACCCTTTCCCGGTGAAAACCCCGGTGAGATTCTGGCCCGGCAACTGGACTTGTCCGGCCCGGTGCCACCGCGCCAGCACAATGCCGACATGCCTGCGGCCCTGGAGAAGGTCATTCTCCGGTGCATCGCGCGCGATCCGGAAAAGCGTTACCCTTTCATGAGCGTCCTTGTGCGCGACCTGCAAAGCGCGCTCTACGTCTAGAAAATTCAACGAAAACCGGCTGATTCGGACGGTTAGGAATCCTTGTTCCGTACTGAATTCACTTTACTTGAAGTCCATCCCGGCTATCCTCTTTTTTCTGAAATTTTAGAGTTCAGGAGAAATTTATGGCGAAACTTACGGTCCGAGATTTGGATGTCCGCGGCCAACGCGTTTTTCTGCGCGTGGATTATAATGTGCCCCTGGAGGAAAAAGACGGCAAGATGGTCATCACCGACGCCACCCGCATCGTCGAAACGCTGCCGACGCTCAAACTTCTCATTGAAAAAGGCGGCAAACTGATCCTGACCGCCCACCTCGGCCGTCCCAAAGGCAAGCGCGAGGCCACCATGTCCCTCCAGCCGGTCGCGGTCAAACTGTCCGAATTGCTCGGCAGACCCGTCACCTTCGTGGACGATTGCGTCGGCGTAAAGGTGGAGCAGGCGGTGGCCGCCATGAAGGACGGTGACGTGGTCCTGCTTGAAAACGTCCGTTACTACAACGAAGAGGAAAAGAACGACCCGGCGTTTGCGGAAAAGCTGGCCAAGGTCGCCGATGTCTATGTGAACGATGCGTTCGGCGCGGCGCATCGCGCCCATGCCTCCACGGAAGGCGTCGCCCGCGTGGTCGCCAAACGCGGCGGCAAATGCGCCGCCGGCTTGTTGATGGAACGCGAACTGAAATTTCTTGGCGATGAACTGGAAAAACCCGCGCACCCCTTTGTGGTCATTCTCGGCGGCGCAAAAGTTTCGGACAAAATCAAGGTCATCGACCGGTTGCTGGAAAAGGCGGACACCATTTTGATCGGCGGTGCGATGGCCTATACGTTCATGCTGGCGCACGGCGTAAAGACCGGCAAATCACTGGTCGAACCGGACCATAAACAGACCGCGCTCGATGCCGAGACCAAGGCGAAAAAACTCAAAGTCAATTTTCAACTGCCGGTGGACGTGGTGGTAGCGACGCCGGTGGACACGGGCAAGCTCAACAAAAAGGGCAAGCCGGTCTTCGATTTCACCAACGTGCGCACGGTGAGCGGCGATATTCCGGATGACGCCGAAGGGTTCGGCATTGGTGAAAAAACGGCCGCCCGCTACGCCGAAATCATCAAGGGCGCGAAAACGATTTTATGGAACGGGCCGATGGGCATGTTTGAGGATCCACGGTTCGCCACGAGCACAAACATCGTGGCGCAGGCTGTGGCCGACGCCACGCAGAAACACGGCGCCAAAAGCATCATAGGCGGCGGTGACAGCGTGAAGGCGTTGAAAAAAGCCAAACTGGGCGACCAAGTGACCTTTATGAGCACGGGCGGCGGTGCGAGTCTGGAATTTTTGGAAGGCGCGGTGTTGCCCGGCGTGGCCGCGCTGTCGGATAAATAATTTAACCGGCGCAGAAGCGCAACAGGTTGAACTGCCGATTGCAAGTGCGCATATGCGGCTTTGAACCCTGGCGCCTTTGCGTTAAGATTTTAAAAACATGAACAAAGAACGAAAATTGATTATTGCGGGCAACTGGAAGATGAACAAGACGGTGGCCGAGGCACTGGCCCTGGTGAGCGACCTCAAGCTGGAATTGGCCAAGATCCGGGAGGTGGACATTGCGATCTGCCCGCCGTTTACGGCCCTGGAATCGGTGTCCAAAGCCATGATCGACGATTCCAATATCCGGCTGGGCGCCCAGAACATGAGCGAAAACAATTTCGGCGCGTTCACCGGCGAAATTTGCGCCGGCATGTTGAAGGAATTTTCCGTGCGCTACGTCATTCTGGGCCATTCCGAACGGCGGCAGTATCAAAAGGAATCGGATGCGCTCATCGCCAAAAAGGCGGCGGCAGCGCACGCGGCGAGTCTCAAGCCGATTGTCTGCGTCGGCGAAACCCTGGCCGAGCGGGAGGCGGGGCAGATGCAAAAGGTCCTGGAAACCCAGATAAGCGGCAGCCTGGCCGGCTTGACCAAGGAACAGATGGCCGAGACGATTGTTGCCTATGAACCCGTCTGGGCCATTGGCACCGGCAAAACGGCGACGACCCAGCAAGCGCAGGAGGCGCATGCATTCATCCGCGGATTGCTGGTGAAATTGTTCGGTGACGCCGTGGCCAAAAAAGTCCGTATTCAGTACGGCGGCAGCGTGAAACCGGCGAACGCGAGGGAATTGATGAGCCAGCCGGACGTGGACGGCGCGCTGGTGGGCGGGGCGGCGCTGGAATCGCGAAGTTTTGCTGACATCATCAAAAACTCGATATAAACTGGGTTATGGGTTTTGTTATTGTCATTTTGACGGCGTTGCTGGTGCTCAACTGTCTGGTGCTGATTTTGCTGGTGCTGATCCAGTTGCCAAAGAAGGACGCCGGGGCGGGCATGGCGTTCGGCGGTG
>JAJPJM010000096.1 GCA_021324235.1 Verrucomicrobiota bacterium | reverse complement strand
GTGCTGGCGATATTGGTGCAGGCGGCCAGTGAAAACGAGGCGATACCAAACGACGCGCCGAAATTCATGTTCTGACAATAGCCCGTGACCCCCGTCTCCTTGGCGTTTCCGCTGCCGGTTTCATTTCTGCCGGCGCCACTATCCAGCACCCCGATGCGCAAACCACGATTGGTATTTTGCAATCCGCTTCCGAAAACCATAAAGTTTACGGTGATTTGAAGGCTGTTACTGGGACTTAGCGTGACCGGCGCATTGGACGGCGCATAATAGGTCCACCACGTCATGGAGCTTCCGGCCGGAACGGGAGCAGCCACCAATGCGCCGTTGGTCCCATTAAACTGTGCCTTGGTCCCCGTAAACCAGGCGGATGAATCCGGCAAATTTTGTTGAGTGTTGGTGGCCAGCCCACTAGCGGTTGCCGTAGGCCAGTTGGTCATGTCTTCAATAATATTCGTTTGGGCCTGGCCCGCCAGCGCGAGTCCGAACACGGCCATCATCAGGGAAGAGATCTGATACAGTTTTTTCATAGGCTTATCAGTTTGGATAGTTATCGTTCTACCATTTTTATCACAAATGGCACAGACGCGTCAGCCCGTTTTGTTGCAAAGATGTTTGAAAATTGGGCACCCTTCCGGTCTTTGGCGGTTATTTTTTCACGCCGGTTTATTGGAGAAAATCCCGTTTTGCCGGCCTGAGGAGCCTTGAAAGCGGCGCTCCCCGGCCCGGAGCCCGGCAAAAATCGATTGATAAAAGCACCCGGCACGGCCAATTTCCACAGGCATGCAAAACAAACAGAAGCGGGTCCTGATTGCGCTGGGCTGGTACGATTACCGCCTGCATCGCGGCATCGAGAAATTTGCCCAGGAACACAACTGGCATCTCTCAGCCAATTTGACCCGCGAAAAAGTGATCCCCTGGGGCTGGGAAGGCCATGGCATCCTGGCGTGGCTCGGCGCCGGCGATGACCTCGCGGAATTTGTCGTCAGCGCCAAAAAACCCACCGTGGATTTCAGTTACCGCCGTCCCCAGTTGCGATTCCACCGCGTTCTGGAGGACCACGCCCAGGCGGCGCAACTGGTGGCCGAGCATTTTCTGTCCCGCGGCTTTCACCATTTCCTGTATTACAGCGACACGGACAACTGGTCCTATGAAGAACGCGGCAAGGGTTTCGTCGAGGCCTTGAAACGGTCCGGGCATGACTGCACCTGGTTGCGCTGGCATCAATCTCCGGCGTATCGCAACGATCGGGAACAATGGAAGTACAAACGCAAATGGCTGCTCGCGCAGTTGAAGTCCAAACCCCGGCCGCTGGCGGTCTTCGCGGCGAATGATGAACAGGCCCTCGACGTGCTGGAATCCTGCGAAAGCGCAGGCCTGACCGTGCCCGAACAGGTCGCCATTATCGGCACGGAAAATTATCTTCTGGCCGCGGACACCATGCACACGCCGATTTCAAGCGTGGACACCAATTTGGAGGCGCTGGGTTACACCGGCGCCTCGTTGTTGCACGATTTGATGAACGGCAAAACCCCGCCCAAAAAGCCGATCCGGGTTCCGGCCACCGGCATTGTCACCCGCAAGAGCAGCGATCTGCTCGCCATCAACCACAAGGGCGTGGCCAACAGCCTCCGGTTCATTTGGGAACATGCCGCCGAACCAATCACCGTCAAGGATCTGGTTGGCGTGGCCGCGATGTCACGACGGGGATTGCACAAGGCCTTCCTGGAAAATGTGGGGCGGACCCCCGGACAGGAACTGCAACGCGTGCGGATTGAGCGTGCCAAGCGCCTGCTGGCCGAATCCACCCACAAACTGGAGGTGCTCGCCGGCCAGTGTGGTTATCAAAGCGCCAATACCTTTTGCGTGGCGTTCAAGCAGGCCACCGGCATGTCCCCGAAGCAATTCCGCGACAGTGTGGTGCGCTGACCTGGAAAGAGGCGGCCGCCGGCCTTTTATTTTCCCCGGCGCGGCGTGTTTTGAACCCGCTGGCCGGAACGCGCGGCGGACCGTTTCCGCCCTTCCCCGTTTGATTCATCCCTCGGCAGGTGCAAATACTGTTGCGCGTTCGCGTAACAAATGTTCCGGATCATCGGCTCCAACAGGGAGTCATCATCCGGAATTTCGCCGTTCTCCACGTCGCCCCCGACCAGGTTGCACAATACGCGCCGGAAATATTCATGGCGCGGATAGGACATGAATGAACGGGAATCCGTCACCATACCGACAAAGCGCGAGAGCAGTCCGAGGTTGGACAGCGCGTTGAGCTGCCATTCGATGCCTTCCTTCTGATCCAGAAACCACCAGCCCGACCCGAGCTGGATTTTGCCCGCCATGGTGCCGTCCTGGAAATTACCCAGCATCGTCGCAAAAATGTAATTATCCGTCGGATTGTTGTTGTAAATGATGGTCTTGGGCAGCGCCTTTTCCTGGTCCAGACGATCCAGATAGGCCGCCAGGGCGCCGGCTTGGGGAAAATCGCCGATGGAATCAAAACCGGTGTCCGGCCCCAATTGCTTGAGCAGTCGCGTATTGTTGTTGCGCAACGCCCCGAGATGCAGCTGTTTCGTCCAGCCCTTTTCCGCGTCCAGATGTCCGAAAAAGAGCATCATGAACGTGGAAAATTGGGTCTGTTCCTCCGGCGTCGCCGGTTTCCCCTTTTGCGCCTTGGCAAAAATCAGGGCGGCGGTCTTTTCCGGGCAAAAATCCGCGTAACATTGGGTCATGCCGTGGTCGGAAAGACGGCAACCCTGCGCGTGGAAATAATCGTGACGGGAACGCAAGGCATCGAGAAATTCCGAAAAACTGCCGATGTCGATGCCGCTCGCTTCGGACAGCCGGCTCACCCACTGGTTGAAAGGTTCCGGCTGGTGAACCCCCAGCGCCTTGTCGGGGCGAAAGGCGGGCAGGATCCGCGTCGCCAGATCGGACGCCAGAATGGCTTTATGATGGCTTAAATCATCCGCCGGATCATCCGTGGTGCAGACCGCTTTGACGCTGAATTTTTTCAGGATGCCCTGCGTCGTCAGTTCGGGCGTGGCCAGCCGTTCGTTGGCTTCCTTCCAGATGCTGATCGCACTGGCCTCGTCCAGCAACCGGTCGATGCCGAAATAACGCAGCAATTCCAGGTGCGTCCAATGATAGAGGGGATTGCGCAGCGTGTGCGGCACGGTCGCGGCCCAGGCCTGGAATTTTGCAAAAGGATCGGCGTCACCCGTGCAAAAGCGCTCCGCCACGCCGTTGGAACGCATCGCCCGCCATTTGTAATGGTCGCCTTCCAGCCAGATCTCGTAAAGATTGTTGAACTGGCGGTTCTCCGCAATGTCCTTCGGTGAAAGATGACAGTGGAAATCCAGGATCGGTTCCGTCTCGGCAAACTGATGGTACAGGCGCCGGGCGGTACGGGTTTGCAGTAGAAAATCCTCGTGGATGAATTTCATAGCGACAGCGTGGCTTCCCGCGCCGGAACCGCCGCTTCCCGGGACGCGGTTTTGGTCAAACCGACAAACAGGGGTTTCATGTGACGCTCGTAAAGGTTGGTGGTGACGTTTTTCGCCACCGAATCTTCGTGTTTTTGCAAGGCGTCAAGATAACGGTTGCCCATTTTGGCGGCAATCTTATAACCAACGTGGATTAATTGCCGCAGGTGGACATTGAACGCCGGATTGCTCTGGTCGTGACGCAGCGCCGAGGTGAACTGTTTCGCGGTCCAGCCGTTGACCGTTGTCGTCGAAGGCAGTTTCTTGAAATCAATGTCAATTACCGCAGCGTAGGGGGCGCAAAGTTCCTTGGCGTGCTCCAGCGCGCCGGCATAAATTTCCTGGGCCAGCACCAGCCCGTCACCGCCAGCCTCCGCCAGTCCAATCACTTCCTCCAGCCAGGTCGTGCCCGCCGTCTTGATATGCAGGCCCGAACCAAACCACGCCAGTGCGCGGCGCATCGGCGCGTAAATGGAAAACTTGTCGCTGCCGGAATGCACGCTCAATTTCAACGTCCCGGGCAAACCGTATTGTTTTACAGCAAAGGCGATTACGGCCAGGTCCTCGTTGAACTCCTTTTCAAATTGCGCGACGTTTCCCACGTAATCCACACCCTTATTGAAACGCCCGGTGAACTTCGGCGCAATCGTCTGAATCGGAATCTGTTCGTCGGCGATGGCCGCCAGGATGATCAACAGCTCCGGCGGCGTCTGGGGACTGTCGGTTTCGTCCATCGAAACCTCGGTGATGAAGGTGCGCGCGCCCTTGATCCCGGCGATGTGGCGGTAGATTTTCCCGGCCTCCTGCACCGCCAGCAGATACTTGCCAACGATCCGCTCCACGTCCCCCCGCGTGGTTTGAAACGGCCATTCAATCTGGGGAATTGAAATCCGTCCCACCAATTCGGCGTGCCGCCCGATAAAAGCCTCCACCGCCTTCGCGTCGGCGGGCTTTCCAATCCAATCCGCCACGTCGATCGTGTAAAAATCCGAATGCGGAATGAACCGGCCCACCGTCCCCAACTGGATATGGTCGGCGTCCACATGATACGGCTTTTGCCAGTGCAACGCCTTCACCGCCGCCTCCACCGCCGCCGTGGTGCCGGACGGCTCGGAGCCAACGATGACATGTTCGCGGTTGGACTTGTTCCAGACCGGAGTGACTTCCGCGCCCTGCTGCGCGGCCAGGACGAAGGCCTGAAGTTGTGCCCGGGCTTGGCGTGCAAAACGGTCCCCGACCCCGAACGAAAATTTTTCCAGTTTCAATAAGTCTGCCATAAATTATCCATTCCCAGTGCACACCCAAGATAACCGTTCTGCCGGCCAAAATAATCACTATCTTTTGCACGGTAACATGAGATTTTTGCACCGGCGGGCCCCTGCTCTCTTTCCGCCGGTCCCATTGATGAATCAATGAATTGTCCAGCTGGCGGGCAACCCATGCGCGCGCGTTTGCCCGACCAGTTGCCCGCAGATTATTCTTCGAGACCAGTCCCGGCCAGAACCAATTCGCGCCCGCGTGAGACATGGAACTGCTGAAATTGGTTTACTTCGCCCGGCGCTGAAATATATTGGCCTGCACGTGCCGACGTGGCGGAATTGGCAGACGCGCTAGACTCAAAATCTAGTATCCGTGAGGATGTGTGGGTTCGACCCCCTCCGTCGGCACCATCACCCCGGGCTTTTACCCGGGAAAAGGCTGAAGCCTCAATGCCAAATGCTGGAACCCTTCCAGCCTTCACCCTTCAGCCTTCAGCATTTCTTCATCGCCGGTCCTCAAATGTCGTTTAATCCAACGAATCAGCAGCAGACCCGCGATTGACCCGATCATCATAAACAAGAGAGTGCCCAGGGCGATATGACACAGGAAGGTCGCGGTCGCGCTGCTGGCGGAACCTTGTGAAATATCAAAAACTGCCTTTTGTTGAAGCAGGCCAACGTCACTTACCGACTTTATACTCTGAATCTCTGCGTCGCGCGCATCGGTACTGCTGAAAAAGGCCACCCCGGGTGTGAGCAATGCGAAAACAATCAGAGCGGCTGCGCTCGCCAGCAGCATCAACCCCCAAAGCGCCACCAGCAGATTGAGTGAAAGGTATATCATAAATGCGCCCGAGAACGCCGGGCGATCAGAATCCTGCCCTTGCGGGACGAGCCGATCCATCTCTGCCTGGCCACGACGGGACAAGCGGGCGAGCGGCACGAAACTGAGCAAACGGTTCAGGCTCATTCTGATCCATGACAGCGGGTTCCGTGCCGTTTTGGACCTTGGACTTTAGGCTTTGGACTTTGCTATGAACCGCAGAAAAACGCAGATGAACGCGGATTTGACAGCCGCAAAAATGCACAAAACTTTGCCCTCCGTTCTCTGGTTTCGCCATCTTCCATCTACTTTCTACCATCCACCAACCCCTGCCCTCGCACGGCAGAGGGAATCCTCGTCATGTTTTATCGCGAAACGGCCAGGCGTGAAAGTGTGTCGAGACAGCGTTTGACCTCGCGTGTCAGCGTTTCCCGTTCCGGTGTGCTCAAACCGCGCGGGTCAAAACGATGGCGGTAATGCAACCGGAGTAATTCCAGCAATGGCCCGCGCAAATCCTTCAATGCCGGTTCCTCCACCGCACGTTCGAGCCAGGTGGAAAGCAACTCACCGGGCTGCCGCGGTACGCCGCGCGCAGCCAGTTTCTCCTCCAGCAGATAAAATTCCGAATCCAGCCCCGGCCAGAAAAGGGCCACGGCGGTCTTTTTGCCAGCCCCCGGCTGCCGCCGCCGGCCACGCCGGAAAATGATTTGATATAGCAGCAGGGCCAGCAACGGAACCAGCGCCCAAAGGATGTACTTGCGCAAATTGGTTTGCCCCCAGCGGAACTTTGCAATTTGAAATCCGATCCAGGACCGGAAATCAGAAAGCCACTGCCATATCGATGCGCGCTTCCCTTCTTCCGCCACCCATGAGGCCGGGGTGGTGTCAAAATTTTCCCACGTTTTGGTTTGCGCGTTCCAGACGAGGCACCAGGCGTGGGCATCGCGTTCGCGCACAACATAGCCGTGGCCGGATCTTTCATGGACCAGGTAACCGACGGCGTAGCGCGCGGGAATTTTCAGCTCGCGCAACAACAGCACGGTCGCGGTGGCAAAGTATTCGCAATGACCCCTGCGGCTGGTCAGTAAAAAGCGCGCCAGCGGCGTTTCATTCGTGGTCGCCAATTTATCCGGTCCCAGCCAGACACTGTAGGTGAAATGGTTTTGGAAAAATTCATCCACGGTCCGGAGGGTTTGCGATTCTTCCTTGCCGGAGAAGTTCATTTCGGAAATGACCTGTTCAAGCGCCGGCGCTTCGTTGGTCGGCACGGTCAAATCCAACCGATTGGTCCCTGTGTCCGGCGGCGAATCAATCGTCGCGCCCGGGGCGTAGTGCGCATCGAAGATGACCAGTCCCGGCCCTTCGGCGAGCACTGCCCCTTCGCTGTTCTCCTGAAGGATGTAGGCGTACAGATTCTCCAGCCGGCCACTGCCCGTCGGCAACGGCAGCAACGCCTTGCCGCCGTCGAGGTAACAGGCAATGTTGACCGATGCCGTGTTGGTTTTGCCCGCCAACAATACCCACGTCGTCTGATTGGTTTCGGATGGAAGATTCTCAAAATCGCTTCGCGGGCTGCCGGCATACCAGCTTTGTCTGGGGGAATAGTAAGTGCGATAGCTGGCCTCACGCAAATAGTCCGGTGGCGCCTGGTTGTTTTGCGTTTGCAGGCGGATGACTATCTGCCCGGACAACTCCAATTTTCCGATCTGGCCGATGGCGGTCGTGCTGTGCATCGGGTCGGCCTTTTGTCGCAGGAACCGCGCAAACCACTGCGGATTGTAACTTTCGAGCAACCGCTGCATGGCGCCGATGCCGCTCTGGCCGAAATATCCCAGAACAATCACGGCCACGAACGTGCCCGCCCAAACGGCGATTCCATGACGCCGCGATCGAAAGGGCCACAGTCCCCAGCCGGCCAGGACGCATTGCCCCCAATAAAACGAAATGTCGCTGTTGTTCAAATGGATGCCGGCGGAAAAAAGGCACACAATGAAATAGGGGTAAGACACGTTGAGCCCGCCGCCGGGCGGCGGAGTACCGCTGGATTTCCGCTCCTGCTGTGCGCGCCGGCGCGAATAAATCGAGATGGCCGTCCAGGGAATCTTTTCGCGCGCGCTGAACGACTGCGCGAACACAAACAGAAACAGGGTCATTGGCAGCCAGCGGAAGAATGCCGCAGATGCACGAATGCTGGTGAGGGTGGTGTTCCGGGCGGCCCCCGGGCCATGGAACAGGCCGCTCAAATTGCCGCCCTCCTCGTTGGAGGTGAAGGCGTAGATCGCCGTGGCGAAGGCCAACACCGTACAGAAAGTCAGGATGCGGCGGAAGTCGGTGTCCGACAATTCCCAGCGGGCTTTGACGAACCGCGCGCTTTCGAGGACGATCCCCATGATCACTCCCGCGAGCAGCAGGCCCGATTGCCAGCCCCAAAAAGCCAGGGCCGCCAGCAGCAAAAACGGCGGTGTCTTTATGGCACGCGATTCAGGCGTTGGAGCGGTTTCCATCATGACAATTTCGCGAGCTGTTCCTCAATCATTCCGACTTCGAGCACGTGAAATTTATCCGGCGCGGCGCGCAAGGGGCCTGCGTCCAGCTTCGATTGACCCGGCGGCACGATGACCAGCACCAGCACCGGCACGCGCAAGGCGCACAGTTTTTCCACGAGACTTTTCCGCGCGGCGTCCCAGCTTTGAAACACGCAAATGCAGCCGCTCACGATGGGCGCATGAGCGATGACAAGGTGTTCGAGGGTGGCGAAGGGCTTGTCACTGCATGCACGGACCGAGGCAAGAATTTCCAGCATCCGGTCGGCGTGGGCCAGGCCGCGGCCGGCAGTGAAGCAATACGATTCCACACCGACAAACAGCAAATCCAGCAGTGACTCCTGGGTCAGCACGGTGCAGGCAAACGACGCCGCCACGGAAACCGCCTCCTCCAGGATCGTGCTGTACGGTTCGTCGGTGAACGTGTCGAGCACCAGGGCGTGGCGGACGAAAAATTCGTCCTCAAACTCCTTCACGATGGGCCTGCCCGCCTTGGCCCAGCTTCGCCAATGGATATGCCGCACTGGATCGCCCCGGCGGTAATCGCGCAGAGAAACGAACTCCTCACTGCGCCCGATGTTCGCCGCCAGGGCGATACCGCCCTGCTGGTATTTCATCGTGCCGGGCAGAGCGATGGCTGGCAGCCAATAACGTTTGGGCAGAATCGAAACCGTTTGTGGCAGGGAAAACCTGCTAAACGCGCGGAAAAGCCCGAGCGGATCGGGTCGCGCCAAGGTCACGCCAGTGAAGCGGAGGACTCCGCGCCGCAACGGCAGAATTTCCACATCCACCTCCGTTTCCGCGCGCGGTGCAAGCGGAGGCACCTGCACTTGCGCCGGATTCACCAGCCGGAACGGATTGTTCCGCCGCCGCTCGCTGATCTGAAACGGACGCAGCCGCTTGTTTTCGGCGCGTTGAAACGCCCGCCATTCCTCAAAGGGCGGGCACGGATCGGCAAAATTCTCGAGCAACGTCAGCCCGGTCTGCGTTCGCGACGTCAAATT
Source organism: Verrucomicrobiota bacterium (assembly GCA_021324235.1). Lineage (GTDB taxonomy): Bacteria > Verrucomicrobiota > Verrucomicrobiia > Limisphaerales > UBA11358 > UBA11358. The sequence continues at coordinate 16,600 of JAJPJM010000096.1, read as the reverse complement.
TTTGACCCGCACGCGGTACGGCATCGGCCTCCCGGCAGTACCGAAGCGAGGCAGGAGGCGGTTCGCGGAAAACCTGGCCCGGAAAAACCGGCTGCCGGCAAAGGCGGAAACCAACAACGCCAACAGCAGTGCGAACTCCTGATAAACGACATTGTTTTCCACGTCGGTGCCAACGGACGCGGCCACCAGGCAGCCTCCCGCCACGCACAATCCGGCCAGCGTGAACCGCTGCTGCGCCCAGCGCCACAACGAAGAACCGGGGCGGTAGATCAGGTACAACAACCTGTAAATCGGCCTCACAAATTCGGTGACCCGTGACGGGTGACAAGCGGGAAGAATTTCATTTTGACAACCGGCGCAAATTTCCAGTCACGCCTCGCTGGTCATACGTCACGCCATTCAAGCCGGCACCTTGAGTTTCTTCAGGATGTCCTCGACGACACCCTGCGCCGTCAGGCCGGAGAATCGCGCCTGCGGCTCCAGCACCAGCCGGTGGGCGACGACCGACACCGCCAGTGACTGGATCTGTTCCGGCGTGACAAAATCAAGCCCATCGAACAATGCCAGCGCCTGCGCGGTTTTCATCAGCGCGATGGATGCACGCGGGCTGGCGCCCAGCTGGACGCCGCCCGCCGCGCGCGTCGCCGCGGCGATGTCCACGGCGTAGCGTTTCAATTCGTCGCTGACCCGCACGTCTTCGACCGCGCGTTTCAATGCCAGGACGTCGGCCAGCGTCGCGCATGGCTTCAATTCGTCGAGCGGATGGTTGTGCTGTTGCGCGGTGAGGATGGCGGTTTCCTCATCCGGCGGGACGTAGCCGAGCGTGAATTGCATGGCAAACCGGTCCATTTGCGCCTCCGGCAGCGGATACGTTCCGCGAAACTCGACCGGATTCTGGGTGGCGATGACGAAGAACAGGTCCGGCAAATTCCGGCGTTCGCCTTCGACGCTCACCTGTTGCTCACCCATGGCCTCGAGCAGCGCCGATTGCGTGCGCGGCGAGGCGCGGTTGATTTCGTCGGCGAGCAAAATATTTGTGAAGACCGGGCCTTCATGAAAATGAAACTGCTGGTCAAGCTGGCTGAAAATGGAAACACCCAGAATGTCCGACGGCAACAAATCCGGTGTAAACTGGAGGCGCTTGCACTGCGCGTCAATTGAGCGGGCCAGCGCCTTGGCCAGGGTGGTTTTGCCCGTGCCGGGAAAATCCTCAAGCAACACGTGTCCGCCGCTCGCCAGCGCCGCGAGGAGCCGGCGGGTCGGGCCGGCCTGGCCGCGCATGACTTGGGAGATGTTGTCGGCGATCTTCCGGTAGGTTTCGCGCGCGGCTTCAAACGGGTTTGGCGTCATGGCAGGTCCTGGCAATAGAAACACCGACAGCGGGAAATGGTGGCTGCGGCATTGGCATCGTCTCGCACAAGTTAACAAGCCGCGACGGCGGCCACGAACAAAATATTTCCGCTCGTTCATGCGCTTTGAGTCCGCACCGTCAGGCGCGACAGCATGGCGACCAGGCCCCAAAGCACCAGAAATGCCGCCGCCAGGGCCAGGAGCCGCCCCGGCCAACTGACCAGCCGGGTGCTGGCCGCCTGCATTTGAATGGTCATCGGTTCGTCGGGTTCCGTCTGCAAAACCTGGGTGAAGGCGTAATGCACTCCGCGCACGGGCAGGTTAACGTGCAGGGGTCGCGCCTGCGCGACCATGATTTCCTGCGCCTGCTGCAGTTTTGCCCATTGTTGTTGGGCGTCGGCAGTGTCGTATTGCAGGCCGGGGCCGCCCGCCGGGGCGGGCGTATCCGTCCCGCCCGCAACCTGCCCATTGTTGCGCCAGCTGAATTCACTTTGTGCGTTGATCAAGTTGCTGGCCTGGGCGTTTTGCAAATCCTTCTCCAGCTGCCTGACGTCATCCTCCGTCCCTGCCCCTTTGGCTGACTTCACCTTGGCCCGGTAAAAACTGGCGCTGGCCTCGCGCACGTTGCCATTGGCCAGTTCCTGGCGGGCTGCGTCAACGTCCTGTTGGGCCTCAACCTCGCTCTGCTTCTGGTTAACCTGTTCCATCCGCGAATAGTCGAGGATGGAAAAACTCCTGGAAGACTCCTCCGGCGTGACGACAGTTTCACGCGTCATGGTGCCGCCAAAATCCTGATAGTCGTAATCCGGTGGCAGATAAACCTCCCAGCGCGCATTCTTCAACGGCACGTCAAATTTCGGCGAGACAAACCCCACGGCGCCGCGGTGGCGGGGAAAGGTGTTGGTGCCCACGTACGTCAGGTCAACCGTGGTTGCCCCGTCATCCGCGCCGGATTGCTGGATGGGCAGCAGGATTTTGCCGTCCCGCAAACTTGGCCGCACCGGTTGCCCGGCCACGAAGGCCGACCAGACCGTGGCGCCCGCCGGCAGTCCCACTTCGAGGAACTGCCGGCCGTTGTTTCGCACGGACAGCGACATCTCGGTCATCATCTGACCATCGTCGGCCATGACACTGGTAAATTGGGCGCTATCGACCAGCGCCTGCAACACCTCCGCCTGGTCAAACCGCCGCACATCGAGCGTCAGTTGGTAACCCGGCCGCACGTAATGGTACGCCAATGCGGTCGAAACGTCGGGTTCGCCGGCCCAATCTGGAAAATCGCCGGAGTCGACGCGTTGCAGGTCCGTTGCCCTCGATTCGCTCACCTGCAACGGGGCCTTGGCGGAAATGGCCAGCAGGCCGGTTTCGCGTTCCACCCCTTCCGCCGACACTCCGACAATTCCCATGGCAGCTGCCGCGGCCGGGCGCGGCTGGTCCCACGTAACCGTGAGTGTATAGAAGCCCTGCACGGGGCTTTGCAATTCCACGCGCCAGAGATTTCCATCCTGTTCGCGGCTGCGGATGTTGGGACCGTTGATTTCGAGATTCGTGAAGGCGTCCGGCACGCGAATGCTCAGCTCCTTAACCGGCGCGTTGGCAATATCATAACGCACCAATGCATGTCCGGTGACCACCGTTTCGGTAAAGGTGAACGTGTCGACCACCTCGGCCCGCACCCAGGCGGCGACCGCCTCGGTTACGACGCGCAATTGCCATCCCGGCACGGATTTCGGCTCCGCCGAAATGAATTTGTAGGCCAGCACATTACCCGACCCGGCAACCGCCGCGTAATCCGGCAGGGACACGGCCGGAATCTCCGTCAGACCGTCGAAGGCTTCCGTTTTCACCGCCACACCCGGTTCGGCGGAAACCGCGATAAAGCCGGTGAGCTTGGCGGAGTCGAGCGGATGCACGCCGGCAATGGCCAATGAATGTGGCAATTCCTTGAAGTTCCGCGTCAATTCGATGCCCAAGGCATAGCTGCCGCTCGTGCGGTCCTTCAAGGTCACCTCCAGCACGCGGGCACCACCGTCATTGTGTTCGACCTGTTGCAGGATGTTGTCGCCGGTAACGCCTTCCACCCGGTACCCGTCGGGCAAAGCGACGCGCAACGCGAACAACCCGGTCCGCTTGATCGTGTAGTCAATCGTGGCCGAAAGCGTCACCTGCCCGGTGCTCACGCGGAAATCATTCCGCACCACGGCTTCAATCTCCGGCTGGACCGTCTCGGCCCGCACGCGCAGGGCGAAGTCCGGGGTTACAAACTGGAACACGCTGAACAGCCGGTTGGTTTTTTCGGGGCCGGTCTGCGCGAATTCCTCCGCGTCCACCCGCTCCAGGCCCGACAGGGACTCGACTGACAACCCCAGTTCCTCGGTTCCTCGCAAAGCCACCAGTCCGGTTTCGCGCTTGACGTCGAGCGCATGCGGCACGGCCACCGCTTCGCTGACCGGCAACGCCGTCAGGGTCTTTTCGGTTTCGACCGTCAGTTTCCATGATGACGGGACACCCTTGAGCAAATCCACGACCAGCACCTGCACGCCATTCTCATTCCTGGTTTCCCAGGTCCGGATCCCCTTTCCTTCGACGCGCAGGAGGCGCTGGCCGGAAGGCAGTTCGATCCGCGCCTGACGCAATTCCCCCTGGGTGATCTGATAATTGAGCGTCGCGCGCACATTCACCACACCGCCACCAAACGTCACCAACGCAGCATCCTCACAAAACACCGTGGCCGCCACTTCCGCCGCCCGCTTCACCCGCGGCGTCCAGAGCAGTTCAATGTGGTCGCTGGAGCCAATTACGGCTTCGACGCGGGTCTGGTCCCGTTCCAAAATGCGCTTGAACGCTATCGCCGTGGGAAAATCCACGTCCGCCCCGGGTTCATCCAGCGCGAGTGCGATCTGGCTGGACAGGGCGGGCGGAATACCGAATGCGAGCCGCCGTTTGGTCACGTCCCCGGCGATTTTGACCAACAACTTGATCTGCAGCGTCACGGTGCCGCGGCTCTCGAGTTGCGCCGACACGCCATCCCGGTCACGGATAAGTTCGGCGCTGCCGCGTTTGACCGTGACTTGTTGCACCGCCACGTCCCCGCCAAAGAGCGGGACAGTCTGGCCGGCGGTCGCCGGGGAGAATTGCAGCGTGGCATCCAGCAGCGCCACCCGGTCGTTTACCGTTCCGGAGTAACTGGCAGAGACAATTGAGACGCCACCGATGGCCGGGGATTGATTGCCGATCTCGGAATTTGCGGCTTGCACGCCGGCCAGGCTGAATGCGAACAGCAGGACAATGCCGGCGAGGACGGGCGGTGAACTGCCGGCCGGCGCGGGCGGCATGGCGGGCGGCCCGGTCGCTTCCGATTTGTGACTGCGCGGCCAGTAGCGCCAGATGAGCCAGGCCAAGACAGCCAAAGTCACAACCGGGAAGCCGACGATGAGCGCATCATGCAGGGCGCGCCATTGGACCAGCAGGCTGCACACCGAGCCGATGATCAGCGCCAGTGCAATGGTAAGGATGAAACTGTTTTGCTCCACCCGGCGCCACTGCCACCACCACACGCCGAGCCCCAACAGAAACGCCGCCGTCTGCCACGCCATTTGAATGGCCTGGAAGGTGTGCATCGACATGATGCGCGCCTTGATGGAAAGCGGTTCGTCACGGATATTGAGCACCTTCGTGAACAGGAAAGGCTGGCCGGTTTGCGGCAGTTCGATGCGGAGCGAATGGATGCCGGCGATGGTCGAGGCCGGTGGCGGAGCCACGGCCGGAACTCCGTTTTGGGGTTCTCCGACTGTCGCCGGTGCGCCGCCACCTCCTCCTCCCATGGAATTGACGGGGACTGCAGAACCACTGAGTACCTCTCCCGCAACGGGAACGGCCGATGACTGGTTGACGAACTGGCCACGGGCGATTGCCTGTTGTTGTCCCGCGGCGACCTCCTGCGGCGCGGCCACCTGCACCAGGCCACGTTGAGCCAATTCCGCAAATCGTTCGGCGTTCATTTGTTCGACCCCGCCGTCGGCAAAGAGCACCTCACAATGACCATCGATAATCGGGCTGTAAGCGAGTACGGAATCAGGTTTGAGACTGTCCAACGACATGCCGGCGCCAAGGTATGTGTAACGCTGGCCGGTCTCGGTGTCGTAGGTTATCTGGTCCGTACCCAGTTCGTTGGTCATTTCGTCAAATGACTTCGGCAGGCGGTCACCGTTGTTGTCGGAAAAAACGCGCGTAGCGACCCCGATTTGTCTGAGGTTGCTGACCGAACTGATGGTTTGGGCCTTGCGTTTCGCGGCGGACAACGCGGGCAGCAACATGGACCCGAGAACGGCCAGAATGAGCATCACCGCCAACAGGGTCAAAACGCCGTTCCAACCGCGCCGGACCGCGGAAATCACCAGCGCAATGACCAGGGCCGCCAGAAAGCCGATGAAGAGTATCGCCCCACCGGCCGCGCGCAAAACCTCGCCGTAGAACCCGAGGAATTTCTCCCATGCGTCGAGCAATCCGTAGGTCGTCCCTTGGGCGATATTCATGCTGCCGCCGAAACTGGAAAGCCGGAACGACGGCGGTACAAGCAACTGCCATTCGGCATAGGTGTTCGGCACATCGGTGCGGGGCGCGTCAAGCGCGAGGATTTTCGACCAGTGCGAAGCCAGCGCGCCGTTGGTCTGCGCATAGACAATGTCCACGACAAAAGCCTGGTCGCGGTCCATGTCGCGCGGCAACGGGACAAGGACCCAATCGCCGTCACGCTCCGGTTTGGCGGGCTGGCCGTTGACGTAGCAGCTCCACAGCGTTGCGTCCTTCGGCAATTGAAAGCGTTGGAATTGTTTCTCGTTGTTCTTCACCATGAACGAGGCTTGGGTGAGCATCTCGCCGCTGTCAGCAAGCACCGAAGTGATTTGCGTGCGGTCGGCGACAGCCTCGAGCACCGGTTCCGTGGCATAGCGTTGCACATCCAACGCCAGGTCATATTGGTTGCCGGCGTATTGCCAGGCCAGCACCACGGCACGGGTAATGAACGACCGGTCGGCGGCGGGCAACTCGGTCTCATCCACACGCCGCAACGTGTCGCTCACGGTCTTTGGGCTGAGCTGCAAACTTGCGGCGGTGGTGACGGCAATGGAACCGGTCTCCCGTTCCACGTCCACGGTGTGGATGCCGCCAATGGGCAGGCGGGTGTCGCCATGCGCGGAATCAAACGGATAATCGTATGTAACCACCAGCGTGTAACCGCCCCAGACCTTGTCCTGCAATCCGATCGTCCAGACGACATCGTTCGTTTCGAGATTCGAGGGACGAGAACCGGTGGCAATATCAGCCTCCCGACTCATTTCCTTGCGGCGGATGTTGGGACCGGTAAATTCGACATTCTTGAACTGCGCCGGGACCCGGATCTTGAATTCCTGAACCCCCTGGTTCACGAGGCTGTAACGGATGGTCGCGCTGCCGCCCACGACACCGTCGCCAATGGTGACGAGATTGAAAACGTCGGCCACGACGCGGGCGGCGAGTTTCTCGGTGGCAATTTTCAGTTGCCAGTCCGGCTGCCCGGCGGCGTAGGCGAGAATTTCATCCCCGCGATCCGGCAGGCGGTTCGCCGGGATTTCACTCAGGCCATTCAATTCGGCCGTTCGCAACCGGATGCCCGGCGCGGAGGCGGCGCCGATTTGAGCGGTTTCATTCGCCGCGCCGGTCACACGCATCGGCAGGACGCTGATTTGCCCGGGAAAGGTTTTAAGGGCCTGCTCCAGTTGCACCTCGAGCCGGCGCTGGCCAAGCACACGGCTGGAGAAACTCACCTGCAACCGGCCGGTGCTTACTTTCCAATCTTCGACGCCTTCGCCGCGCACGTCGGCCACGTCGAACCCGGGCGGCGGCGTCAGTTCGAGCGTATAGATGCCGGCCTTTTCGACGTTGAGCATGAGGATGTGCGCCACCAGCAACCGCGTTTCCTCGAGCCGCGTGTTGACGCGATCGGCCACATTGATGACGGGTTCGACCGGTTTGAGCCGGAGGGCCAGCGTGAAGGGGCGGGCGTTGAAACGGTAAGCCGCCACGGCGTTGTCCGGCGCATTGACCTGACGCAGGCCGGTGAGCGATTCAATTTCCACCAGCATGTCCTCGGCGGAAACTGTCAGTGATCCAGACTCGCGGTCCACATTCAACGGCTGCGGCGGGTTCAAAGACGCAGCCGCCGGGGCATCGCCGGCGCCGACGGCCTGTTCGGAGTAAAGCGTGAGGTCACAGGCGTTCTCCACGGGCCTGATGAATTCGATGATCAACAGTTGGTGATCGCCGGCAACAACCGTGTGCCAGTCGCGGATCTGGTCGCCTTCGAGGCGCGTGAGCGCCTGCGCCGCCGGCAACGTGAGCGTGAGTTGCGCGGCGTTGCCCTGGACAACATCGTAATGAAACCGGCTGGTGTATTTGATGACGGTTGGGGTGATTTGCACGCCAATGCTGGAATCCACGGTCAACAGCGCGTTGCGCGCGACCTCGGCAATTTTGCCCTGCCAGCGCAAAGCAACGGTCTGGTCCGCGCCTAAAAAGCCGGTCACGCGCGAAATGCCATTGGTCCGGACGGCGTCCACCAGCGTACCGGCGAGCAATTGCACCTCCGTGTTCGTGCTGCCGGCCTGGGCGGTTATGGAGGCAATGGTCGCCGCCGGTCCCACGAAGGAAACCTGGTTCCACGGCTCGTCGCGCTGGATTTTAACGACCACATCAATTTTGAATTGGAAATGTCCCCGGCGCGACGCGACCAGTAGATAAGAATTGCCGTCGCGAACGATTTTCAACGCATCCGGCAACCGGGCCGGCAGCACCGCCACGTCGCCTTCCAGCAATGGCGCCGAGCTTTCACCGGTGGCTTCGGCGTCAATGCCCACCGTAAACATCGCCTCGTCATCGGCCAGTCGGCCGTCGTAATGGATTTCGCGGAAAATAAAACCGCCGGACGGCTGGGTTTGCCGGGCGCCGACCGCCTTGCCCGCCGAGCCGGCTTGGGACCTGAGCTGGGCAAATGTGGTGGCAGTCAGCAGACAAACCAGAAGGGTGATGATTGATTTTTTCATGGCGATCTCCGTGGTTGCGGTTGGAAACCGGTGGATGCGTTCCACTTCATCAAGGAGCGCCTGGCCGAGGCCAGGTCACGCGGCGATCCGGGTGAAAATCCATGCGCTGATCCCGAATCACCGCTTATGGTTTCGTGGATTCCGCGCGGAACACACATCGGTTGCGGGATGTTCGCGCACTCAAACGACCGGTTCATGCTGAGTCAGACGGAACCTCGCGTAAAATGCTCCCGTGGAAATCCTGTTCAAACGGGCGGGTTTGAAATAGAGTCAAAGCCGCATGGATCCGGAAGCGGCACTGCTGGCGCGTTGCCGTCGCGGCGAAGCGGACGCGTGGGACGAATTGTTTGATCTCCATTACGCGGCGGCAGGGCGTTTCATTTTCCAGCTTGGACCCGATTTTACCCGTGAAGATGCCGAGGAAATCTGTCAGGAAGTCTTTCTGTCCGTCATCAAAAGCCTTGGTTCCTTCCACGGCGAAAGCCGGTTCCAGACCTGGCTCTTCCGCATCGCCGCCAATCAGGCGCGCGATTACCGTGAAAAGCGAAACGCCGCCAAACGCGGCGGCGGCCAGACCACCGTCTCGCTGCAGGCCGAGGACCCCGAAACCGGTCTCGCGCTGGATCCACCAGTCGATGCGCCCGGACCGGCCGAATGGGCGATGAACGCAGAACAGATGGCCGGTGTTCGCGCCGCGCTCGACCACGTTGGCGAGCCGTGCCGCGAAATCATCGAACTGCGGTACTTCGGCGATTTGAGCTATGAAGAGTTAAGCACCACCTTGAAATTGAATCCGAAGACCGTCAGTTCGCGCCTGAGCAAGTGTCTGGACCGGCTGGAGGAGATTGCGCGTGGAATTTTTGCGCGGGAAAACCCGGAGGTTTTCCCGTCCAACTAAAAGAACGAATGGAACCGGAACGCAAAATTGAAAAACTGCTGCGGGCTTACGCACGGAAACGCCGGGCCGACGCCGGTGATCCGCTCAAGCTGCATCCGGCAATGCGACGGCAGTTGCAGGATGGGGTGTCACGCCACGCGCGGGAACCGGAGGAAACGGACGAGACGTCGCTTTCGCTCTGGCAATTATTCCGCCAGCAATGGGCCTTTTTGCTGGGGTTCGCACTCATGGCGTTTCTCGGTGGAATGCTTCTGTTACCGGGATTAAGCAGCGCAAAACACAGGGCGCAAAGCATCAGTACCATGGCCAATCTCAAGCAAATCGGCATGGCCGCGCAAATCGCCGCCGAAAACAATAATGGCCGGCTGCCGGGATCACTCGACGAATTGTCCAACACCCTGGGCACAAAATCCGTGCTCACCGATTCGGTCAGCGGAAAACCGTTCGTCTATATCGCCGCCGGAAAGGACTTGAAGACCCTGTCGGGAAACGCCGTCCTGGCGTATTCACCGTCCGACAAAAACGGCCGCGCGGTGCTTTTTGCGGATGGACGGGTTGAGCTCGTGGCGAATGGGAGTTTCACTGCGCTGACGAACCAGGAATCTCCCGAACTGGCCCTGACGGAGAATGACATCCGCGAGGAACCCGTCAAAACAGCCGTTAATGAACCAAGTGTCGCGGCCGCGCCCTTGCCGGGGGCCACGATTTCGCTATCATTTGCCCAGGCTGCTGCGGCTACCGGATCGCAGAATCTCTACAAGAACGTCTCTGCCTCCGCCCAGGCCGCGCCCGTATTGCAATCATTCCAAGTGTTGCAAAACGGGGATGCCGTGTCCGTCGTGGACCGGGATGGCTCGGTTTACCAAGGCTCTGTGCAGGCAGCTGCCGGGGCGGAACGCAAGGGGTCGGCGCCAAATTTGCCTCCAGGTGGAACCCCCGTGCCATCGGAAGGCGAGACAACTGCGGGTCAATTGATCGCGACCAAACAATTGGCAGCCCAAAACTATCTCTTCCGTGTCGTGGGGATGAACCAGACCTTAAAACGGAATGTGGTGTTCACTGGCAGCATGGAGACGATCCAGGGTGCGAGTTCCAACATGCAATCAACTCTTGGCGGTTTCGGTGGTGGTGGCGGTGGTGGTGGTTCTGACCGGGCGGTGCAAGATAAACAGCAAGCTGCCATCAACCAACCGCCGTGGCAGTTGTCAAACTCCCGTATCGTGGGAACAGCGGTGATTGACCGTACCAACCAAATCGAGATCAATGCCGTGCCGGTAACAAAGTAGACAGTCAGTACGGTAATGATACCTTCAGTTTGAATTTTTCTGCAGAAGCAAACGGAGCGAACCAGGTTCTGTCTTTACCATTTGGTTCCCAGTCCCCCCAACCCTTCCAACTTTGTTTCCTTGACATTTAGAACGTGCACTGCGCGTAGAGCATGACTTGTTCCCCATATTGTCTTTCGACACCACCATGACCTGAGGCGAAATTGCACCGGCCGGCGCCGGCGGTCAGGTTGACACTATCGTTGTCGTAAACATAGGCGAGCGTTGCGCCAACATTGGGGATGGACCACCGGTTCACCGACCAGTCCGGATAATTCACAGCCAGCGCGGTGATCAACGCTTTCCGGTTGTGACTGTAGTCAAGATACAGGGGATCTCGCAGGGTGATCGACGGGTGACTCGGCGTCACATCAATTTCAGCCTTGTCGCTGAAAGTAACGAATCCCCTGGGGCAGTCACTCAAGACATCCCGTAATCCGACGTGGATGCCGTCTTTTTTGGCATAAGCGGCTCCGGGATTCCCCGCGTCAGTCGGGGAAAAAGGAGAGACAATTCTCTTGTCAAAAGAATCGTCCAGAAACGTTTCCCGGAGAATTTCCACGATGCCGCCGGGATGGTAATTGTCCTTCACATAATCTCCGAGGGAATCCCTTGCCGTATTTCTAAAGACAGATGCGACATGATGGTCGGCCAAATTGACGGGGCTTCCCAGGGCTGACGCGTCGCGTGACATCAAATCCCCGGTAAGCACCCTGGCCGACTCCAGGGTTGATTCGGCCCGTTCGGTTCCCACTTTATCAAGAATAGAGGAAAGGCTCTTCTCATCTTTCTGCTCAACAACCAGTTTTAGCTCCGGGGTTGACCCCGCCTTCGGCGGACGGGTCCATGTCAATACTGCAACCACTGAATTGGTGTCACTATGCCACGCTGAAACCGGCCTGGCCGGCATGTTGGTATCAGCCGTGAATTCAAGCAGGGCCCCATAGGATTGCGCCTGGGATTGCAGGGTAAAGACCTCCAGCAATGCGCTTAAAGTCAAAACCCCCGCCGCACACGCAACCCATCGGATGCAGCTTGGCCGGCCCGGCATGTCAAAATCAACCTCTGTTGCCCGACCCAAGGAAAGCGGTCGGGTCAGGCGACCATACGAATCACCCTGGTTTGCCTTTTCAAATACTGCTTTCATGAGTTTATGCGTGGAGTTACGACGAACTGCTGGAGAAGGTGGTGTGACTGAGGTACGTCTTAAAAAGGGTGCGTCTTGAAAAAATTCCCGGGTGGAAACTCCGGGGGTGTTAAGAACAGGTTAGTGGTGGATATTTAAAAACTTCGTTCAACTTTGACTTTGCCCGGTTTCGCAGCGCGGCAGCGGCGATGACATCAGCGCAACCTGACCGGGTACCGGGGTGTTGACTGACGCCGGTTGCGCCTTGCGTTCGGTTTCGCTGCTGACCTCCCGTGGGCCGGGGGATGACGGGGAAGGTTGTGAAAATGGGCTGCTGCGCAACGCCAGTTCAAAGTATGCCACGGTGCCGACCGCCAGAATCAGCGCTGCGATAAGAATGATCCACAACATTGCATCCATCGAGCCGGGTAAAAGCTAATCCCTTGCCAACACGGATTTGCGGGACCTTTGACGCTACCGATTTCAAATAATTCCCAGGCTGTCCCAATACCGTACGGCGATGAGGCACTTGTACCGGGCGGCGACACGATGACTCGACAGCCGCTTGCGCGGATAGACGCCGGTAAACGCAAATTAAATGGCCGCACAGAAGCACAAAAGGCACAGAAGCGGTTCAGTTCATTTTACAGAAGCAAACGCAGGAAACGAAGAAAAGGGACCAATCATTTAACCACAAAGTGCACAAAGAACATGCAGTTAAAAAGGCTGCCCCCCACCATCCTTCCGTCTTCACCCGGCTCCGCCCCCTCCATCGGCACCATTCAAATCATCCCGCCGCATTGCGCCCCGAAGGCTGACAAGACACCGTTGAGCCGCCCGATCCTTCGCCATTCTTTCTGCCAAATTATCGTAAAACTTTCCCTTGACTCCTTTAGAGAGACCAGCTACCTTTATATAAAAAGGTAGCTTGTTATAAATTTAGCCATGAGTGTGAACGAAAAATTTTCCGCCATCCGGAAGGGACTGCTCGAGTTCCTCGTGCTGCAGATCATCGCGGCGGAAAAGGTCTACGTGGCGGACATCTTGAAACAACTCAGCGCGACCCAATTCGCAACCCAGGAGGGCACGCTGTATCCGTTGTTGAGCAAGATGCGCCGCGAAGGACTGCTGGATTATGAATGGAAGGAATCGGAGGCCGGCCCGCCCCGCAAATATTATGAACTGACCCCGAAAGGGCGGGAGCAATTGCGTGAAACCCTGGAATACTGGGGCGAGATCAACGGAACGGTCAAAAAACTGGGACAAAAATAGAATGGAGACAACCCGATCATGAACAAGGTCATCACCATCAACCTAGGCGGAAACGCGTATCCACTCGAAGAAGGCGGCTATGATGCCCTGCGCGCCTATCTGGAAACCGCGGCCGCACAACTGCACGGCAACCCGGACCGGGATGAAATCCTCTCGGACATCGAGGGCGCAATCGGTGAGAAGTTCCGCGCGCTGCTGGCCAGCCACAAGACGGTCGTGGAGACCAGGGAGGTCAACGCCGTCCTGGCGGAGATGGGGCCGATCGAGGCGGATCCGGGCAAGACCGCGGACCCGGCGGCCGGCGTCGCCGGCGCCTCAGGCAAATCGAGCAGAACCGGGGCAGCGGGAGCAGAACCGGCAACGGGACACGGCGGACCGCCCCGGCGGCTCTATCGGATTCACGAGGGCGCGATGATCGCCGGCGTTTGCAACGGGATCGCCGCCCACATGAACATTGATCCGACCCTGGTGCGGCTGGCCTTTGTGCTGTTGACAATATTTTGGGGCACCGGATTGCTCGTCTATGTGGTGATGGCGATCGTGGTGCCCGAGGCGCGTTCGCCGGAAGAAAAAGCGGCGGCGTCCGGAGACCCGTCAACGGCGCAGGAATTCATCCGGCGCGCGAAAGCAGGGTATTACGAGGCCATGAAAGGTTTCCCGGACCGCAAGGCGCGGCGCGAATGGAAACGCCGGTTCAAGCGGGAAATGCGCGCGAACGCGGACCAATGGCGGTATAACTGGCACAGCTATTGGACGGAGCATGCCCCCCTTCATCCCGGTATGGGTTTTACGCTGCCCGTGCTTTCGATGTTGCACGGCGCGGCCACGGTCCTGTGGATCTGCGCCTTGATCTCGTTGCTGGCGACCGGCACCGTGCTCGGGCTGGCACTGCCGGCCAACGTACCGACGTGGGTCGCCGCGCTGCTGCTGTTCATCGCCTACGGCATTATCGCGGGGCCGCTGAAAGTGGCGCGACGCGCGTGCTACTGGGGTTCGGGCCGGCCGGGATGGACCTGGCCGGTCGTGTTCCTCCTGGATGCATTGGTGTGGCTCGCGGTAGCCGCCGCCCTCCTGTGGCTGGGCGTCCACTTTTTCCCGGAATTGCGGGACGCGGTCCACAGCATTCCTGCCCTCGTCCATCAGGCCGCGAACGACGTCCAAACGTGGTGGAACGAAAAGAAGTGAGGTCCGACGTTCCGGCGGGAAGGAAATGAGGTCAAGGTCCGAAGTGACAGCACGGTTCGATTCGCCGAAGGTTCCCGCGTCCTGCCCACGATTCAAGGCACGGGCATCTCGAAGGCCACGCTGTAGTTGGGCTGGGCCTTTCCCGTGACGGCGCCGATGAATGGGTCGGAATCCCGCAGCAAACCCCAGCGATAAGTCCCCTTGAATGGAGCACCCATCCGGACTTTTTCACCGACCATGGCATAACCCACGCGCGCACCGGAGCCGGGATCCGACGCGCAGTTGATGATGACCGCATCGCCGGAAATAGCCACGGAAGCGATGGTCACCCTGTCTCCCCCCGCCGCGTTCACTTCAAAGCCTTTCCCGTTTTTCCATTGCTCAATGGACGGGTGCGGCGGCTCAAAGGTGGTGTCCCACACCAGCGGTGCGACCGGCACCTGAAAGTGAACCGTGATGACCGCGCCCTGGCGTTCCACACGGGCGGGCTGCAACGGTTGCCAGTCCCGGCCGAGAACCACCCGTTCGTAATAGATCTGCCCGTATTTCTCGCCGAGTTCCCGGTAACCGTTCGCCGTCAGGTGAATGCCCTCCGCGGACGGGTATTGGTATTTTGGGCCCGAACAGACGATGTCCGCGGGATGATCGACCCCGATTTTCCATTGCGCCAGCGTGGAGGGAGAGCGGTCGTTGCAGGAGTTCTGCTGCGACACAATCATCTGGATCTTCTGCTTCTGTCCGGTAATGGCCGGGAGGTCGGTATTATAGTCGGACCACAACTGGTACAGCCCGTTCTCGTAATCTTTGTTGCCCGCGTCGTTTTCGCCGTGGGTAAGGATGATCGCACCGACGCCATAGGTTTTGCCCGCGGCTTTGGCCAGGCGGGTGATGGCTTTCGTCTCGATCATCGCCGCCTCGTAGGAACGGCCGTTGACGCCCACGTGTCGGGCGTTCTTTTTCAGGTAAATCATGCCCTGCCCGTTCTCACCCACTTCCTCATGAACCCCGATAAAGTCGCGGCCCGAAGCAGCCCGGACCAGGGCGGTGATTTCGTTAGCCATGGCCGAATGCGGGGTTTCGCCGGCAATATTGTCCGGCCACGAACTCGGATAATTCGTGGAATACCGGCCGATGGGTTCGACCAGCGGCACCATGGTCAGGTTGGTGTCGTTCGGATCAATCGGCCATGGCAGGTGCCCGGTCGAGAGCTTGAGATTATGGTATGGCTGGCTCCGGGAGAGGACCGGTCGGCCCTTCTCGCCGACGGCCAGGCTTTGTCCGGTGCCGATGACTCCCGACCAATCCCACGGGAGGTTGACCCCGGTTCCCGGGTTGGGCGTGGCCGCCGGCGCGGAAGAGGTTGCCAACAGGGCGCAAAGACCGGCGGTCTTCATCGCGCGGATAAACTGCTCTTTCGTCGGTCGCATATCGGGTGCCTTTCCATTTTTTAATAGAGTCCACGCGCCGGCGAACTGTGACCGGGTGTCAGGGCCGCAACCGGCTTCAAGGATTCGCGCCTCTTGTGGAAATCAAGGCACTCTTTTTGTTGGTAACGCTACAAAAGTAAAGAAGAAAATCCTTCACCCGCCGCCAACTGGCAGCGGCCCGGAGGGGAAACCGATGACAGAAAATCGGGACCCCAGACGTCAACCCCGATTCCAGGAATACAAAACCTTGTTCCCCTTGTTTCCTCTTGTTTCCTCTTGTAATCAGTCCGAACAAAAAGAGCACGTCCTGAAAACATAGCCCGGATTCAGGACGTGCCCGACATTGGCCCGGAGTATGAACGGGCCAAATTATTTAATAACCCATCTGCGGTGGCGTGGAGGAAGCAACGGAACTCTTCTGGGCTCCTCCCGGCGCAATACGGTTGATAATATTTACGCCGTTCACCTCGTCGTAACTGATCGTCAGGCTTTCGCCCGGACGCAGGTCCGTCAGTTTCCCGTCCGGCTTCCCGTTCATCACGATCGCGCAGTCATCCCCCACCTCGAACTTCTTCGTGCTGAACGTCGCCTTGGCCTTGAGCGTCTTTTGCTCCAAATCAATCGCCGTCAAATCCCCCGTGAACGTCGCGCTGGTCTGCGCTATCTCCCGCGCCGTCGCCTTCCCTCCCGGCACTTCATACGTCACCGTCACGTGATCTCCGGCCTGGATGTCTCCCACCGTCCCCGTTTTGTCCCCACGCAATGTCACCGCACAATCCGCCGGCACCGCGAACGTCTTGTCCATCATCCCCACATGCAACGTCAGCGTCTGCCCCTTGGGGTCAATCGCCTTGACCATCCCCTCATACTGCATCGGTTGCTGCGTCACCCGGTCGGCCACCGCCACCCCGTTGGCTTCCTGATAGCCCACCGCCACC
>JAJPJM010000146.1 GCA_021324235.1 Verrucomicrobiota bacterium | reverse complement strand
CTCCCCAGGCAACGCTTACGCTATCGCAGCTTTATGAGTGAATTGCAAAGTTCCTTGCTCGAACTGATCCGGCGAACCTCGGCGGAAATTCCCGATGACGTCAATCAATCCATCCTCGCGTCGCTGGAACAGGAAAAGAAAGGCACCATCGCCGAGAGCGCACTAAAGATTATTGACCAAAACATTCAACTGGCGAAACGCAAGTCGCAGCCCATTTGCCAGGACACCGGCAGTATTTTGTTTTATGTGGATACCCCGGTCGGCTACGACCAGATCGTGTTTGAGGAAACGGCCAAGGAAGCCGTGAAACTGGCGACGAAGAAAGGATTTCTCCGCCAGAATTCCGTGGATTCGCTTACGGGCAAGAACGACGGCACGAACGTCGGTCCCGGCGCGCCGGCTTTTCATTTCCATCAACACCGCTCACCGGAAGTCAGCGTACGATTGGTGCTCAAGGGTGGCGGCTGCGAAAACGTCGGGGCACAATACTCGTTGCCGAACGAGAAGCTCCAGGCGAATCGCGACCTGGACGGCTGTCGCAAGGCGATCCTGGACGCGGTGTTGCAGGCGCAGGGCAAGGGCTGCGGCCCGGGCATTCTGGGCGTGTGCATCGGCGGCGACCGGGCGACCGGCTACGAGATGAGCAAGACCCAGTTCCTGCGGTTGATTCCGGACCGGAACCCGAATCCGGAACTGGACAAGCTGGAGCAGGACATTCTGAAGACCGCGAACGAACTCGGTATTGGGCCGATGGGTTTTGGCGGCAAGACCACGCTGCTGGGCGTGAAGATTTGTGCTGCCAACCGCCTGCCCGCATCCTATTTCGTCAGCATCAGCTACATGTGCTGGGCCTATCGCCGCCAGGGCATCACGTTGGATGCGAATGGGAAAATTGCAAAATGGTTGTACTGAGGAGATTGCGCGATGATTAAACTTTCCTTTCCTTTCACCGAAGAAAAAATCCGGGCGCTGAAGGTCGGCGACGAGGTGCTGATTTCCGGTGTCATCTTCACCGGGCGCGACGCAGTCCACAAATATCTGCACGAGGGCGGCAAACTGCCACCAGGTGTGAACCTGCGTGACGGCATTCTCTATCACTGCGGCCCCGTGGTAATGAAACAAGATGACGGCACCTGGAAGGCGACCGCCGCCGGGCCGACGACTTCCATTCGCGAAGAGCCGTATCAGGCGCAAATCATCAAGGACTTCGGCATCCGCGGGGTCATCGGCAAGGGTGGCATGGGCGACAAGACGCTGGCCGCCTGCAAAGAATTTGGCTGCGTATATCTGCACGCGGTCGGTGGCGCGGCGCAGGTGCTGGCCGAGTGCATCAAAAAGGTGCGGAACGTTTATATGATGGAAAAGTTTGGCGCACCGGAAGCCATCTGGGAATTTGAAGTCGAAGACTTCCCGGCCGTGGTCACGATGGACGCGCACGGCAATTCGCTGCACAAGGAAGTTTTCGCCAGGAGCCAGACGGAGCTGGCAAAAAGACTCTGACCATTTTCGATTTACGATATACGATTTACGAGGCGCCTCAAAATCGGCCACCGGCTCGTAAATCGTAAATCGCGTATCGTAAATTCGCCTACTTCTTCTCCGGCTCGGCCATTTCCTGGTCGCGCTCTTCCATGGCGGCCTTGCGGGACAGGCGCACCCTGCCCTTTTCATCCACGCCCAGGCATTTGACCCAGATTTCATCGCCCATTTTGACAATATCCTCGGTCTTCTTGACGCGGAAATTGGCCAGTTCGCTGATGTGCACGAGGCCGTCCTTGCCGGGCAGGAATTCCACGAACGCGCCGAATTCCTTGATGGTGACGACTTTGCCGCGATAGATCTTGCCGACCTCGGCCTCGGCGGTCATGCCCGTAATGGCATCGAGGGCAATCTTCATGCCTTCGGGCGACACGGAGAAGATGTTCACCGTGCCATCATCTTCAATGTCAATTTCGCAGCCGGATTCCTCGACGAGCTTCTTGATGTTCTTGCCGCCGGGTCCGATGAGCGCGCCGATCTTTTCCGGATTGATCTTAACGGTCTGGATGCGCGGCGCGTACTTGCTGATTTCCTTGCGCGGCTCGGCCAGGGTCTTGGCCATTTCACCGAGAATGAACAACCGGGCGACCCGGGCGTTTTCGATGGCTTCAGCCATCATCGCGTGCGGGATGCCCTTCAGCTTCAGGTCGAGCTGGAACCCGGTGATGCCCTTTTCCGTGCCGGCGATTTTGCAATCCATGTCGCAATACGCGTCCTCCCAGCCGATGATGTCGGTAAGAAGTTTGTATTTCGCGATTTTGTGGTCGGCGCCGTAGGCGGTGCAAATGCCGACGCTGATGCCGGCGACCGGCCGGATCATCGGCACGCCCGCGTCCATCAGCGCCAGGGTGCCACCGCAAACGCTCGCCATGGAAGTCGAGCCGTTCGATTCCATGATCTCGCTCGTGACGCGGATGGAATACGGATAATTTTCGGTGGGTATCATCGGTTCGATGGAACGTTCCGCCAGCGCGCCGTGGCCGATTTCGCGGCGGCCCGGGCCGGCAATGCGTCCGGTTTCGCCCACGGAGAAATTCGGGAAATTGTAGTGCAGAATGAACTTCTTTTCGTTCTCGCCCCCGGTATAGGAGTCAAACTCCTGCACGTCGTCGCCGGTGCCGAGCGTGGCAAGTGTCACGGCCTGGGTTTCGCCGCGGGAGAAAATCGCCGAACCATGCGCGCGCGGCAGGATGCCCACCTCGCTGGAAATCGGGCGCACCACGTCAAAGGCGCGGCCGTCGAGGCGTTTGCCGCTGTCCAAAATCAAACTGCGAACGGCCTCCTTCTGAATGTAATAAAAGGCGTCCTTGACCACGAAATCGGTCACCTTCTCGGCGCCGAATTTCTCAACCAGCTTCGCCCCGACCTCATCCTGAATCGCCTTGCACGCGTCTTCGCGCGCGAGTTTGCCGGGCGTCAACAGCGCGGGCACGAAACGGTCGCCGGCGAGTTTTTTTGCCTCCTCGAGAATTTCGTCGGGAACCACCGTGAGCTTGATTTCACGTTTCTTCTTGCCGGCCTTCGCGACCAGTTCCTTCTGGGCGGCGATCAACGGCTGGCAGCATTCCTGGCCGAACTTCAACGCCGCATTAAAATCGGCTTCGTTGATTTCCTTGGCCGAACCTTCGTACATCACGATGTCGGTTTCATTGCCGACATAAACGAGGTCGAGATCGCTTTCCTTCATTTCGGAATGAGTCGGGTTGGCGACGAACTTGCCCTGGACGCGGCCGACGCGCACCGCGCCGAGCGGCCCGGCCCACGGAATGTCGCTGACCATGAGCGCCGTGGAGGCGCCGACGATGCTTAAAATATCCGGGTCGTTCTCGCCGTCCGCGCTGAGCACGATGCTCTGGACCTGGACCTCGTTATACATCCCCTTGGGGAAAAGCGGTCGAATCGGCCGGTCGGTCAGGCGCGAGGTAAGAATTTCCTTTTCGGTCGGACGGCCTTCGCGTTTGAAGTAACCGCCGGGGAATTTTCCCGCCGCGGCCGCCTTTTCGCGGTAGTCCACGGTGAGGGGGAAGAATTCCTGGCCTTCCTTGGCCTTGGTCGCGGCGACCGCGGCCACCACAACGATGGTTTCGCCGAGTTGTACGGTAACGGCGCCGTCGGCCTGTTTGGCCAGTTTTCCGGTTTCAATGACGATCTGTTTATCGCCCACCTGGGCAACGATTTTTTCTGACATGTCTAACTTTCCCGTCACCGCCGGAGGAACTTCAGTGAATCCCGAAGCAATCGGGACTGAATGAAATTTCCCGGGGTAACGAATTTTTCATACGCGATGTTCTGGTTGGGGAATCGGGCCGTTCGCGTTTCCCGGCTCAAATCCGAAAGCGGAAGGGCGGCTGGACATGAAAACCCAGGACCGCGCCGCCGCAAATTAGTGGCGCAGTTTCAATTTCTTCGTGACGGTTTGGTAGCGTTTGCGGTCCGTGCTTTGCAAATAATCCAGCAGCCGGCGGCGCTGGCTGACCATCACCAGCAGCCCGCGGCGCGAGCTGTGGTCCTTTTTATTGGTCTGCAAATGCTCGGTCAAATGATTAATCCGTTCCGTCAGCAGCGCTATCTGCACATCCGCCGAACCGGTGTCCTGCGCGTGCAATTTAAATTGTTCAATCGTTTTCGCCTTCGCTTCCATAATCAATAAGAGTGGCGGAGTGTAGCCAACCGTTACCCCGGTGTAAAGGGCTTTTCCCGAAGCTCAACGCCTGCGGGAATCCGGGGTTGCCGGCCGCTGACATCAACCGGGGCGTCCAACCTTCGTCGGACGCCCCGGTAATTGAGCAAACTGTCGCCTACGCCAGCAACGGATTTTCAGCCGCGACCGCTGCCACCGGTTCCTCCGGCTCGGGTTCGTCACTGACCTCCACCAACATCTTGAGATGCACCTTGCGGTGATGGTCAAAGCCGGTGCCCGCCGGAATGATGTGACCCATGATGACGTTTTCCTTGAACCCGCGCAGACTGTCGATCTTGGATCGGGTGGCCGCCTCGGTCAGGACGCGGGTCGTGTCCTGGAAGGACGCGGCGCTGAGGAAGCTGTCGGTTTCGAGCGACGCCTTGGTGATGCCCAACAGCACCGGCGAGGCTTCGGCCGGTTTGCCGCCCATCTTGTCCACGCGCTCGTTCTCCTCTTCGAAGTCGAGCTTGTCAATTTGTTCGCCCCACAGAAACGACGTGTCGCCCGGTTCCGTGATACGCACCTTGCGGAGCATCTGGCGCACGATGATTTCAATGTGCTTGTCATTGATGGTGACACCCTGGAGGCGATAGACCTCCTGCACTTCGCTGACGAGGTGTTCCTGCAATTCCTGCGGGCCGCAAACCTCGAGGATTTCGTGCGGGTCCATCGGGCCTTCGGTCAATTGCTGGCCCTTTTTCACCATGTCGCCCTTGAAGACAATGACGTGTTTGCCAATCGGAATGAGGTGTTCCTCCTCCGCCTGGGTTTGCGTGTCCTTGATGACGATGCAACGTTTGCCGCGCACACTCGCGCCAAAGTCCACCAGGCCGTCGATTTTGGAAATTTCGGACGCGTCCTTCGACCGGCGGGCCTCGAACAATTCGGCCACGCGCGGCAGACCGCCGGTGATGTCCTTGGTCTTCGCCATTTTGCGCGGCGTCTTGGCCATCAACGTGCCGGGAAAAATATCGTGGTTTTCCTTCACGACAATGTGCGCGCCGGAAGGAATCGGATAATTCGCCACCACCTCGCCATCGGCTCCGCTGATGATGATTTGCGGATGCAAATCCTCCTTGTGTTCAATGACCACCATCGCTTCCTGGCCGGTGGTTTCGTCCATTTCCTGCTTCATCGTGACCCCTTCGATGATGTCGTGGAATTTCACCTTGCCGGCCTTCTCCGAGAGAATTGGGACGTTGTAAGGATCCCACTGCACGAAGGTTTCACCCTTCTTCACCGGGCTGCCGTCCGGCACGGAAATGACCGAGCCGACCACGATGTTGTGGTTTTCCAGTTCGCGCCCGTCGTCGGCGAGAATGGACACCGAGCCATTTTTGTTGAGAACGATGTTGTTGCCGTCCTCGAGCTGCACCAGGCGCAGTTCGTTATATCGGACGGTGCCTTCGAACTTCGCCTTGATTTGTGGAATCTTGAACACACCGGCCGCGGTGCCGCCGATATGGAACGTCCGCATGGTCAGTTGTGTGCCCGGCTCGCCGATGGATTGCGCGGCAATGATACCGACCGCTTCACCGAGTTTCACCAGGCCACCGGTCGCGAGATTGCGTCCATAGCAATTGATGCACACGCCCTTCTTGCTTTCACACGTCAGCACCGAGCGGATGCGCAGGCGTTCAATGCCCGCGGCCTCAATGCGTTTGGCCTTTTCCTCGTCAATTTCCTCGTTGGCACGAATGAGAAATTCCTTCGGGTTGGTCGGATTCACCGTGTCGTCGCACGCGAACCGGCCGATCAGGCGGTCGCCCAACCGGACCACTTCGTCCTCGCCTTCGTACACCGCCGTGACCCAAATACCGTTCGACGTGCCGCAATCCTGCTCCTGGATGATGACGTCCTGCGCCACGTCCACCAGTTTGCGGGTCATGTAACCGGAATCGGCGGTCTTGAGCGCGGTGTCGGCCAGACCCTTGCGGGCGCCGTGGGTGGAGATGAAGTATTCCAGCACCGAGAGGCCTTCGCGGAAGTTCGCGAGAATCGGTTTTTCGATGATGTCCCCGCTGGGCTTGGCCATGAGGCCGCGCAACCCGGCGAGCTGGCGGACTTGCTGCTTGTTGCCGCGCGCGCCGGAATCCACCATCAGGTAAACCGGATTGTACTCCTTCTTGCCCTGGTTGGCTTCGAGCGTGCGGAACATGACGCCGGAAATCTGGTCGGTGCAATGCGTCCAGATGTCCACAATCTTGTTGTAACGTTCACCCGGCGTGATGACGCCCTTGCGATATTGCTTCTCAACTTCCTTGATCAGCTTCTGCGCGGTTTCAATCTGCTCATCCTTTTCCTTCGGGATGATCATGTCATCAATGCCGATGGACACACCAGCTT
>JAJPJM010000100.1 GCA_021324235.1 Verrucomicrobiota bacterium | reverse complement strand
GACGCGGTGACGCCGCGCACGTTGGGGATCATTCCCGTGCACCTGTACGGGCATCCGGTCGACGTCGACCGCGTGCTGGCCATCGCGGCGAAGCACAAGCTTTGGGTGATCGAGGATTGCGCGCAGGCGCAGGGTGCGAAGTACAAGGGCCGCACCGTCGGTTCGATCGCGCCGTTCGGTGCGTTCAGCTTTTTCCCGTCGAAGAACCTCACCGTGCTCGGTGACGGCGGTTGCATCACGACCGGCGACGCCGCCCTCGCGCAGCGCCTGCGCATGCTGCGCAATCACGGTCGCGAGGGAAAATACGACCACGAGTTTCCCGGCTACAACGTGCGCTTCAATGAAATCAACGCCGCGATCGGGCGCGTGATGTTGAAACATCTCGACGGGTTCAACGAAAACCGCCGTAAGATTGCCGCGCGCTATACCGAGCGGCTCAAGGGCATCGTGCAGCCGCCGCCCGTGCGCGAATGGGCCACGCCGGTGTACCACATGTACGTCGTCCGATGCGAAAAGCGCGACGACCTGCAGAAATTCCTGAAGGAAAAGGGCATTGATACCGGCATCCATTATCCGAAGCCGAACCATCTGCAACCGGCGGTCACCGGGCTGTTCCCTTTCATTCCCAAACTCCCGCGGACGGAGCAGGCGGTGAAGGAAATCCTGTCGCTGCCGATCCACGGTGAAATGACCCTCGACGCGGCGGACCAGGTTTGCGGCGCGATCGCGGAGTTTTACGGGAAGAAATAATGGGCGATGCACCCGAACTGAGCCTCGTGATTCCCTGCTACAACGAGCAGGACAATTTGCGCGCACTCATCAAGGCGATCCATGAGGCCGTGGACCCGCTCCACCTGCCTTACGAGGTCGTCATCACCGACGATTGCAGCCGGGACAAATCGTGGGAAATCCTCAAGGAACTCGCGGCCGCCGACCCGCGCATCCGCGGACAACGGTTTGCCTTCAATTGCGGCGAAAGCGCGGCCAGCTGGGCCGGACTGAAAGCGGCCCGCGGCAGATACCTGGTCACGCTCGATGCCGATCTGCAGAACGATCCCAAGGACCTGCCGAAATTCCTGGAGGCATTAAAGCAATTCGATTGCGTGTGCGGCACGCGCGTGAAGGCGCGCGGCGAAGGCGATAATTTTATTCGCGTGGCCTCGTCGCGCATCGCCAACTGGGTGCGGAACAAACTGTCCGGCGAACAAATTGCCGACGCCGGTTGCACGTACCGCGCCTTCAAACGCGAATGCATCGGGAACCTGAAATTTTTCAAGGGGATGCACCGGTTTCTACCGACCCTGTTCAAGATCGAGGGCCACACGGTCACGGAAATCGAAGTGACCAACAATCCGCGTTTCGCCGGCCAGAGCCATTACGGCGTGTGGAACCGGTTGTTCGCGTCATTTTACGATTTACTCGCCGTGCGCTGGATGAAGAAGCGGATGTTCCAATACCGGATCGTGGACAAAATTAATTGAGCCGCGGTTGAAAAAACCGTCGCTTCGGTTCAACTTGGTCGGGTCATGCAGCGGTTTTTAATCATCGCCACGAATTGCGCATTGCTGGCGTTGCTGCTTATCGGTCTGCCGGCGGCAACCCATGTGCAATGGGAGGACTGGCAAATTGCCTCGGTTTCCACCGGGCGGCGGTTGCTGTTTGGGGGACTGGTCATCGGGACAGCCGGAAATATTTTGGCCGGGATGGCCTTGGTCAAAGGCCGTAAAGGGAAGATTCTCTGCTGGGAATGGACGGCGATTTTCGCCGGATTACTTCTGGTTTGCTGGGGGTTCGCCCACGGCTATTTTAACTTCAACTGGTTGAAAAACCTGCTACTGTGGTTTCAAAACCATTTGTAGGTCCCCGCCGCCGGTCGCCGGGATGGGAATTGTCGCAGCTGGCCCGGCCCGGCCCGGCCCGCTTGACGGCCTGGCCCACAGCCGATGATGGCACCGCTAATGCTGGCCTGATATAGGGTGGGCGGTACCGGGAATAAGAATGATTAAAATATCATGGAATTACCGGGATGATGAAGCACGCCGGCTGCCTTCGGTATTGCAAAAGTAAAACGAAAGTTGTAGAACCTAATCGTATGCTCGAAGAAAATCAGGGGGTTGAAAATGGGGAGATTTCCTTTTCGAATCCGGTTTTTGTAGTCGGATTTTATCGGTCCGGCACTTCGTTATTGTATGCCTTGTTGAATCGGCATTCGCAGATGGCCCTGATGTTTGAATGCAATGTCTGGGATTTTCCGGAGGTGTTTTCCAGGCTGCGGTTCAAGCGTGACTGGCTGCGGCGCCAGGAATTTTACAATGAAGCCCTCTCCCGTCATCGCCTGATTTTCGGCGACAGCCTGCGCGGTCTGGAACACACCCGCACCCCCGATGATTTGTATCGCACATTCGGTGAAATGAAGAACAGCGCGCGGTTTGGCGAGAAATCCCCCGCCTACTGTGTGCGGCTTGGAAAACTGGCCCAGCGCTATCCCCGGGGGTCCTTCGTGCTGCTCTGGCGCGATCCGGTTGAAATTTATCGCAGTGTGCTGCGCACGGCGCGCAAGGAGCCCTTTTTCCAGCGGCGCGGCGTTCTGAGCCGGCTTATTTTTTGTCAGGAACAGATGATTCAACAAACGGCCGAGTTCAACCGTTCGGGAATCCGGGTCTGTCATGTCACTTATGACGAATTGATGGAAGACGCTGAAAAGACCTGCCGGAAAATCTGCCAGTTTTTGGCGATCCCGTTTGAAGACGGAATGCTCAATCTTACGGATGCCGATTTGTCCGCCATTGGTCCCGGGTCGGAGCACGATCATTTGCGCCGGGGCCGGATTGAACGTCAGCGATTTGAAGAGGAAAAGGGGGAAATCATCACGCCTTCGGTGCTGGGCAGGCTTCAACGGTTTGACGCCCGCTGGAGACGCCTGAAAAGCCAATGGTCCGGCATTCCCATGGATCCGCTGCCCGGCCCGGAGCCCTCCGGCGCAGAACGCCTCTATTGCAAAATCACAGGTTTATTTTTCAGGACGATCGACGACGGGACACGAATGCTTTTCGAATTTCTCCCGCTGGCCTGGTTGCGCAGTTATCGCCAGATCAAGAAATGGTTTTTGGTTCAGCGACCCGTGGCGCAGGTTTCCCTGCGCGAACAGTTTTCCAACCACAGCATTACCATTTTGACGAGTTACTCGATTTTGGCCGCCGTGGCCGGGTTGGATTATCTCAGTGGCCCGGACCTGACCCTGGCGCCGTTCTATCTGATCCCGCCCGCGTTTCTCTCGCTGACCATCAGTCGCCGCTGGGGAACGTTCGCGGCTCTGATAGCGGCGACACTATGGTCTTCGATACAGAGTGTGGAACGTGTGGGCCATGTGGAATGGGGTCTGGTCCTGTGGAACTCCTTCATGCGGTTTCTCGTTTTTCAAATTGTCATTCTTTTGCTGGACCGCGTTCGCGAGGAAAACACATTGCCGGGCAGGTCAAATATTTGACAAAGTAATTTTTCTTCCAACATTTCGTCGCCGCGGCTAATAATCATAACATGTTAGCCAAGGTCTGTTCGGCGGCTCTTCAGGGGATTGAGGCTTATCCGGTCGAAGTCGAGGTGAACGCCGGTTGGGGCGATACGTTGATCGTAATTATGGGGTTGATTTAACCTCTTTTAAGGATTACCAATTCCGGTATGAAAACGTTGAGCTCAAAAGCTGGACTTCGCAAGGTCTATTCTTACGTCCGCATGTCCACCAAGGTTCAAGCCAAAACCGAGAAGGACTCGTTTGAACGCCAGAAAAGTCTCGCAGTTGAATTCTGCAACAAACACAAGAAGGACGGTTACGTCCTCGATACTTCCCTTGACTTGCATGACATGGGGAGAAGTGGTTGGACCGGTGATAATATCCATCGTGGCCGTTTGGGAAATTTTTTGGAACTGATAGAAGCCGGAAAAATTCCAAAAGGTTCAATTCTCGCCATCGAGTCGTTTGACCGCCTCAGTCGTCAAGCCATCGGAAAGACACTTTCGGTAATGCTTCAAATTGTCGGTAAGGGTGTTGACATTGTGACGCTGAAGGACGAAAAGGTTTGGAACGAAGACACAATAAACGACATGGGAGATTTGGTTTACTCCCTCGCCCTCATATCGCAGGCAAACCAATCGAGTGACGAGAAGTCCCGTTGGTTGAAATCAGCTTGGAAACGGAAACGCAGTAACGCTAAGGAAAAACCCCTTACTGCAATCTGCCCATCATGGCTGACGTTTAATAAGAAGACGAACAAGTTCGATGTAATCCCTTCGTCCTTAAAAACAGTTCGCCGTATTTTTGAGCTGAGTAAGAACGGAATGGGGAATGAAACCATCGCCAAGCTGTTTAACGCAGAAGGAGAGTCACCTATCGGTCTCCGAGCCAAGTCTTGGCACGCAAGTGTGGTGGCCCGAATCCTGATTAACAGAGCCGTGTTGGGAGAATTTCAACCGCACATATACACCACGAGAACGCACAGGGTTCCTGACGGAGAACCCATCAAAGGTTACTATCCGAAAATCATTTCGGAACAGTTGTTCAATGTCGTTCGATACCGCCAAAAAAACAGACGTATCGCAGGAGCAGGGAGAAGGGGAAAAGTGGTACGCAACCTTTTTTCGCACATCGCTAAATGTGGGTTTTGTGATGCAACAATGGTTTCAGTACAGAAAGACCCTCGCTATCCTGAAATTGTTTGTGACCACGCTCGCAGGGGGATTGGATGCCGATACGTCAGTTACCCGTATCGTGAATTCGAGACATCGTTCTTGAGCTTTGTAACGGAATTGAACTTGAGGTCTATTTTAAAACCGTCAACAGGAAGAGACTCTCTCAGTGAAGAAATCGAACAATGCAACGCTCAGATTGAACGCATCATTACGAAGGTGACCAACCTCACTGACGCAATCGCAGACGCCGAAAATAAAACGCTGCTCGAACCTCTCCGAAAAAGGATTGAAGCCCTTCAGACCGAGAGGATGGAAACAGAGAAACGCCAAAAAGAACTCCTTATCAAAGAAGCCAACGAGACGACGCCTGTTCAAAAATTTGAAGACCTGCAAAACTTGGTCTCTAAAGCCCAAGACACCTGTGGTTCCAACGCTAACGAGGTTCGACTCGCTTTGAAAGAAGCCATCCGAGGATGTGTGGAAAAAATCAGAGTGTGGCCGTACGAAATTATAAAACCGCGGCCGGAGTTGATGAGTTGGACCGAAAAGAGACAAATTACGAAGGCTGGATGGTCCATAACGTCGGACGTACAACGCAAAGAAAGGGGGTATTGGGTTTATTTTAAAAACGGCCCCGAAACTCGCCTCGTCTATTCGCATCCCAAACACATGCTCTATGGATCGCAAAAGCTCGCTTGGGGTGGGGAGGCAATTAAAAAAACGACCCAAGCAAAATAAATAATCGATTTCAGAACCGTTGGATATTTATAGACGAGAGGAAGACCGGACACCGACTCCTCTTGGTGGTTTCAGTCAGACATCCATTGATGAATCGAACTTTCACAGACCCCCTACCGAGTTCTAAAAAACTTGGGCTTGGTAATCGGTGTGTCCCGAACACGAACATGACAACGACCTCATTCAGATACGACCCGAGTCGAGAACGACTCAACCTCATTCAGACATGGAAAATCATGGGACACCTCTCATTCATCCGACCATGCTCGGAACAGTCGAGGGTTGAAATCTTCCTCAAAACGATTCACCAACTCTCACGTCGAGTCAAAATTGCAGCCGATGAACTCAGTTGGGTGTTGAAGGAGGAAGGTGATTTCGTCAACAAGCTGTTCCACTTCCATTTTCTGCTGGATGGCTCAAACATGCCCAATAAGGACGCGGCCAAGCTCGCCTCGTCCTTTGGAAAACTTTGGGTGAAATCCGGTGGTGGAAATCACGATGTCCGCCCCTACACCGTCGAGCTCGACCGTCACGGCTTCCAAAGGGCCGTCAATTACGTCACGAAGATTGAGGGCTTCTGTCGTGTTCCATTTTCACCGTTTTTCAATGCAGGAGAAAACTGCCATTTGAAATTTAGTGACGGCTTGGATAGACACCTTGCCGCCGTCTGCTCCGCAGACACAACCCAAAATCAAAAGGACAACCATGAATGAAAAAATATACGAAGTGAGGGCCGCAAGAATTGACGCCATCGCAAATGAAATTATCGCCGACGCGAAGGCTCGCGAATTGGAAAGAGCCCGACACAATGCCGCGGAGATGGAAAAATTGAAACGCTGGCTCGCCAGTAAATCGAAAGGGGGACGCCATGATTGATGAAGTTCTTCGCCAAGCTTTCACCGACGTTCTGTATGAGAAAGCCGAAGCCGTTCTGTGTCCACGTTGTTCAAAGTTGTTGAAGGGTGAAGCCCTTGACCGCTACAAACTGCTCATGGCCAAACGCCGTGAGGAAATTGCCGACCTCCAAACGAAGGCTCAAAAGGAACGCGGGGTTGAGGCTCGCCGTCGTGAGTTGGACAAACAGAACAAGGACAACACCCGTCCGAAAGGAGTCAAATGAACAAGGATAAGAAAACCCAAACGCCTGAATTTCTTAAAGGTTCGACCGTGGACGAAAGAGGGCTTCCGCTCCGCATGAAGATTGATGGGGAACGTCGGCTCGACCGACCATACGAACCTGCCAAAAAATTCAAGTTGGTTTGGAATCGATTGGAGGGGGTGGTTATCGTGTCGGAAGAGGGGTAGTGACTGTGGTCACTTGAACGCATTTTTGTCGTAAAGACCCACGTGGGATGGGTCCAACAACAAGTGTTTTGTGTCTAGGTGTTCAAGTAGCCCGAATTCCTCAATCCACGGTTTGAAACCTTCACCGTATGGGCTGAGGCCGTTGTAAAAGAGGAGGGCCAATTCGTATGCCGACAATTGGGCTCTCACCAAACTTGTGTATCGCCTTTTGTCTTTGTATTCGACAACAACATCACTGATTTTCACGAACTTAATAAGGTGGTAAAGAGTCCTAAAATAATGGGCCAAGTCCTCTTGGTGACCCTTTTCTGTATAGAACGCCTCATAACATTCTCTCACCCGCTCGAACTCCGTAGTCCCGGTCCATTTCTTGAAATTTAGGTTCATTTGAAATTCCTTATGCGTGTCTTTCAAATTTTCGTACCAAAAAGCGAAACAGCTCCGACCCACTACCCAGTCTATCACAGTGTGACCACCACCCGCGTTATGCTCGTAACGCGATTTTGCCTGTCGCATGTTAGATGCGATTTGATTTTGCAGGTTCAAAAGCTGGAAGAATGATGTCTCAAAATTCTGTCGGCTGGTGATTTTTTCTTGGTTTTCAAGCCGCTCTTGTTGGTCCTCCAAATCTTGCCGTTGTAATCGAAGCTGCATCATTTGGGCTAGGAAGGCCACGAAGATGAGAAACACTCCAGCCAATGCCCAAAACGCGGCTGTTGTACCTTGGAGGTAGCTACCGAAGCTCGCCAATTTGACCAGTTGAGCCGAATCCTTGTTGGACAAGGCCTGATTTCCAATGGATAAGTCGATAAATCCAACGATGAGACAAACTACCGCTAAAAAAATGCCAGTCGTCATTCCGACTATGAGAAATATCCCGCCCGATTTTTGTCTTTTAGGGTCTTCCGCCATAATGGCCCAAAATGCTCCACCCACTACCGTGTGACAATTACAATTTAACCTGCCCTTTGGATGACCTTCGCCGGATCCAGTTCGGTCGCCGGTGAACTTTGGTGAACTTCTGAACATGAAGACAAAAATGCGCGGCTAACGCGGTCATACCTGTCTGCAATGGGTCCTTATCCTGCCGGATGGATTGAAACATGTATCCCCGTATCCTCCACCACACCTGCAAGATTTTTTGGGTCGGAGGATTAAAATAAATTGTGGGTTCGCGAAATTGTGATAAACTGTCGTCCCCGACAACCGAGGGGGTGTCTGAGGGGAAAACGATACTTTCTATAATCCGCACCCATTTCGTCTGCCACGGTCTGACCCCGTCGAAGTGTGATTACAATCACCGCTCGCCCGACCGCAGCCAGACGCAAAATCCGCACGAAAGAACCCACATCCAGAGGGTCTCCAGACGTGGGTTCCGAACACTGTAACGACTACCCATACATATCCGCCCAAAGGGTCAAAAACCGCAACAACTGCTGAAAAATGACCACTTTTCAACTGCCGGGACATTCCATAACGTTCGTATTAATTTGTAAAATTCTCGTCGCCACCTGTGGGCCCCGTGGTAGATCAATCACATGAAAACAAAATTCATCGTGTATTTGAGAGTTTCGACAAACAAACAAGGGACGAACCGAAAAGGTGAAATGGGTTTGGGTTTAGAGGCCCAACGGTCCGCCGTAAAAACCTTCGTCAGTTCAATAGGGCCGGATGCCGAAATCATCCGTGAGCTCGTTGAAATTGAATCCGCAAAAGGTGGGGTTCAACGTCCGGTATTGGATGAGGCCATCCGCGAGTGTAAGGCCGGTGGATATTGCCTCTGTGTGGCCAAGCTGGACAGACTTTCCAGAAATCTTCACTTCATTACCGCACTCCAAAACTCCAAGGTGGATTTCGTCGCGTGTGACACACCGCACGCGACTCCGTTCCTGATTCATATTTTGGTCGCCGTCGCAGAACATGAACGCAACATGATTTCCAGCCGCACCAAAGCCGCACTTGAAGCCGCCAGAAATCGCGGGGTGAAGTTTGGAAATCCACGTTACGGTGAAGCCATCCCGAAGGCTAACGCAGCTTGGAAAAAATTGGCCGCTGACCGCAACGACGTTCTCCGCCGGATGGTCGCAGAGGTCATGGAAAAGACCGGTCTGACCAAATTAACCGAAGTCGCCAACGCCCTAAATTTGAGAGGGGTCAAAACCAATCGCAACTGCCAGTTCACCGCGACACAAGTTCATCGTCTGTTAAACTGATCCTGACGCCATGAGAGACCAATACATCCGCTCCCGAGAGGGGAAAATCATCGGCCGCCAAGATGGGAATTGGCTCCGCGATGGAACGGGAAAACTTGTCGCCCGTTATGACTCTTGGGACAATCGCACCCGTGACGCACGTGGAAAAATAGTGGGTGAAGATGACCAAAGATTGATACAATTAGGTAAACAGCCGAACATATCGAATTCAAAATGACGCCGCTCCCAAACGAAATTACAAAAGTCCCGAAACCAAAACGGAAAAAACCTGCCGGTAATTCCACCAACGAGTTGGTTTTTAGCGCATACGCCGGAACGAATGATGTCATTTTTCCTTACGTGTTATCGCTGTTCGTAGCCAAAGGGAGTAAAGTTGCCGATGTGACCTACGGCAAAGGAGTTTTTTGGAGACGTGTTCCAACAGATGCCTACCAGTTGAAAAAATCCGACCTGAAGGATGGAATTGATTGCCGACAACTCCCCTACGTTGATGCAGATTTGGATTGTGTTGTGTTCGACCCGCCTTACATGCACACACCCGGAGGGACGGCCCACGTCAACCACCAGAATTTTGAACGATACTACCAAAACAATGCCGCGGGCTCAGAGAAAAAATATCACGAAGCCGTTCTTGACCTTTATTTTACCGCCGCAAAGGAAGCCTTCCGTGTTTTGAAAGAGGGAGGAATTTACATCGTCAAATGCCAAGACGAAGTTTGCGCCAACCGCCAACGATTAACTCACGTCGAGATTATCAACGAGTTGACTGTCTACGGCTTTGTAATCGAAGACCTTTTCGTGGTGGTGAGGAATGGAAAACCCGGTGTGAGTTCCATACTGACGCAGGGCCACGCAAGAAAAAATCATTCGTATTTTTTGGTTTTCCTGAAGCCTAAAGGGAAAAAAAGGTGGACAGGAATTCACTTGGAAAAAAGACTTCACGTGGATTTGAAAACCCATTCATCCACTAAACGGCCAAAGAAATCGCCCTCAAATAATGCTACACCTTTAGAACTGCTTCCTTTTCACCAATGAATTGGCCGAACTGTTTAATCTGAATGAAATTTGGGTGGTCAACCGCGAGTTGTTGGTAACGCTGTGGTGGGTCGAAATAGTATATTCGCTCCATCCGCGAAAGGTGTTTTTGATAAACAAGCCATTGGTCAGGAACGCAAATTTCTACAACCTCCAAGGACTTCAAATCCAACTTTGTCTCACCGAACAAAACCATTATACCTTTGTAAATATTATCACCATACGCCGAGTTCAAAACCTGTTGGTGGGCCCACGCCTGTACAACACGTTCACGTGTGGACATTTTGACTGCCAGATGGACCTTGGCTTTCTTGGAAAGGTGAAATAGAAAATCCATCGTCATTTTTGCCCGTGTTCCCTCTACATCCAACGAAACAATTCTTTGTGGATTAACGCCCAAAACCTTCGCAAAAACGTGGCCGACGAAATATTCAAAAAAGGTGGCCGGCCCTTTCTTATTTTGTCTGTCAAAAACCTCAAGGGCCAAACACGGAGCCAACGCCGCAGTGTACGCAAATTTGGTCGCATCCGTTACACTCAATTCACTTTTGAACCATTGTTCCCAATTATCATCTACCCATTTTGAATCACATCTGAATAAGGCCGCATTAGCGGGTCTTGAAACGATTGTCTTGGAGGATTTTTTTGTGAATCCGAAATACTCTTTTTCGGCTACCAGTGATTTGAAGACCACCTTAACACATTGATTTTCCAGAAATTCCAGACTCGTCTTGACGAATTGTCTAATGGCCAAGGATGAACCTTTAGCACCCCAATCTTTTTGACACGATTCCTTAGTTTGTTTGTAACCGACCCGTAGATTTTTGAGATGCCTCGAGGTGGTTGCCATGTGAAATCCAAATAGCAACTTTTCTCAATAGACGCAATCTCTAACGATTTTTACCACATTTGACTTTTGGAACAAAACCGCTATGCCGCACTGATTACGCTGGCCGATTCGCTCAGCCAAAGTGGGCTGATTGCCAATCCAAATATCAAGATTCATCAATAGGATAAATCAGACCAATTATTGTCATCGTCGGCCTGCCGGATGCCGCGGTGAAGGAATCACGCGACCGCGTTACGACCGCGCTGACCAACTCCGGCTTCAAATTTCCGATGGGCCGGACGACCATCAATCTCGCACCCGCCGACGTAAAGAAGGAAGGGCCCAGTTTTGATCTGCCCATTGCGCTCGGAATGCTGGCGGCCAGTGAACAAATTGAAACCGACCAGCTCGACAATTTTGTGATTGTGGGCGAACTCGCACTGACCGGCGCGGTGCGCCCGTGTAAAGGGGTTTTGCCGGTGGCCATTCACGCCCGGAACGACGGAAAGGTCGGCGTGCTGGTGCCGGCGGAGAATGCCGCTGAAGCCGCCGTGGTTTCGGGTTTGCAGGTCATCCCGATCCAAAACCTGCGCGAGGCCGCCAGTTTCCTTGATGGTGAGGTGAAGATCGCACCGGCGAAGGTGGACATCGCCGGAATTTTCGACCAACCCCGGGAAGACGACCTGGATTTTGCCGAGGTCAAAGGCCAGGAAAATGTGAAGCGCGCACTGGAGATAGCCGCCGCCGGCGGGCACAACGCCTTGTTGATTGGCCCGCCCGGGACCGGCAAATCGATGCTCGCCAAGCGGCTGCCGACCATTCTGCCGCCGCTCACCCTGGAGGAGGCGCTCGAAACGACGAAGATACACAGCATTGTCGGTTTGCTGGCGCCGGGCCAGGCGCTGGTGACGCGGCGTCCCTTCCGCGCGCCGCACCACACCGCCAGCGATGCCGGCCTGCTCGGCGGCAACATCAATCCAACCCCGGGTGAAATTTCCCTTGCCCACAACGGCGTTTTGTTTCTGGACGAACTGCCGGAGTTCAAACGCAGCGTGCTGGAAACCCTGCGCCAGCCGCTGGAGGAAGGCCAGGTGACCATTTCCCGCGCGGCCGGGACGATGACCTTTCCGTCGCGGCTCATGCTGGTGGCGGCGATGAACCCGACGCCGGATGGGAAAATGCCCGGGGAGTCGAGATCGTCGCCCCGCGAAATCCAGAATTACCTCGGCCGGATTTCCGGGCCGTTGCTCGACCGCATTGATCTGCACGTGGAAGTGCCGCCGGTCAGGTTCCGGGAAATCGCGGGCGACCGCATCGGAGAAACGTCGGCGCAGATTCGCGACCGCGTGGTGGTTGCGCGCCGCCGCCAGCATGACCGTTTCCGACACAAGCCAAGGATTACCTGCAACGCCCGGATGGGCACGCGCGAGTTGAAGGAATGCTGCGAACTGGACGAAGTGACCCGGGAACTGCTCAAGCACGCGATGGCCGACTTGAATTTGAGTGCCCGCGCCTACGACCGGATTTTGAAGGTGGCGCGAACGATTGCCGACCTGGCCGGGGGCGAAAAAATCCTCAGCGACCACATTTCCGAGGCGATCCAATATCGCTCACTTGACCGGCAATTGTGGGCTTGAAGAAACAGGCGCGCGGAACCGGGGGAAACCCGCTGAAACAGGAAGCCATGCTCCTCCGGATCGATTCCACCGTCATTTTCTTCGGCGCAGAAAAGTCAAAGGAACGTCCGGAAATCCGATGGCTTGGAGCGGAGATATCGGGCGGCCGCTTCGGTTCGGCACCGCACGTGCAGTTTTTCGTAAATGTGCATTAAATGTGTGCGGACGGTGGCGCTGCTGATATGCAAACGGTTGGCGATTTCCTTGTTGGCGCAACCTTCGGCCACCAGGGCAAGAATCTCCAGTTCACGCGCGGAAAGCTCGTGGGTGTCGGTCGGGTTGGCAGCCGGCGTCTCCATGAAAGAACGGACCACCATGCGCGCAACTTCGCTGGTCATGGGCGCGCCGCCGGCTCGCACTTCAGCGATGGCATCGAGGATTTCCTTTTCGGTGGACCGTTTGAGCACGTAACCGCACGCGCCCGCCTTGAGCGCCTGAAAGATCATTTTGATGTCTTTATAAACGGTCAGCATAATCACCTGCAATTCCGGCATGGTCTGCCGTAATCGGGCCGTGCAGGCGATGCCGGATTCATCCGGAAGATGAATATCCATCAGCGCCACATCGGCATGGGCCGCCGGAATCCTGGCTAGCGCCTCTTCAACCGAGGCGCAGGTACAGACACAACGATATCCGGGCGTGCCGTCGATGAGTTCCGCAAGATAACCACGGAGGGTGGCATTGTCCTCAACAATGGCCACTTTGGTCATCGATCCTTCACCGGAACCCTGTGCTGTTTGGGTCAACATATTCTGCGTTCCTCAAACTCGAAACCCAGGCGGGAAGCCTGTTGAATACAAAATAGGGAAATTACAGGCTGCATGGAATCAGTCATTCGTCGTATCTTCGCGTCGCGTTTCAGCAGGCTTTACCCCGTTGCCAGCCGACAATGGCAGGCTAATTTTTACGGTGGCGCCGCAGCCGGGACGGGATTCGATGATACAACTCCCCCCCAGTTTCTTCAGCCTTCCGGACAGGTTTTCAAGTCCGTGTCCCCGCCGTCCGCTTTCAGGGTCAAACCCCTTGCCATTGTCGGCGATGACGATATCGAGCGTGTTACCGGCGGCCATCATCTGAAATTCAACCTCGGTTGCTCCGGCGTGACGCACCACATTATTGAGGGCTTCTTTTGCCGACATGAACAATTCGTGCCGTATGCGTCCGTCCAGCGTGATGGGCGGAAAAGAAACGGGAACTTTGAACCGGCAATGGATCCGGGCGTGGGCAAAAAATTCATCGGCATAACCGCTCAAGTAATCGGCCAAGGATTGCAGTGAATTCTCGGCGGGATCCACTGCCCAGACGAGGACATCCAATGCGGTGATGAGGTTCCTGGCTTTACCGGCGATGGTGCCGAACAGTGACACCTCGTTGCCGTCCGCCGCGTCTGAACGCTGACCGGTGTTGGCCAGTACGCCTATTTCGGTCAAAGCCGAACCCAGATCGTCGTGCAGATCGCGGGCGATGCGTGAGCGTTCCGCTTCGATGGCATGCTGGCGCTCAACCCGCTCGCGTTCGCGCGTTTCGTGTTGAAGTTGACCGGTCTGTTGCTCCACCAGACGTTTCAATTGAGTGATCCACAAGAGACTGAACATCAGAACGACCAGCAGCACACCGACGACGATAACCAGCCGCTGGAACGTCCACCATGAGGGCTTGGACAACACGGTGACATCGGCGGACGAATTCACCAACACGTCGAACGATTCAACCTCGGTTTCCAGCGGCGACTCCGGGCGGCCCACATACACGCCCGTCAATGCCAGACGGCTGCCGAGGCGTTGGGAAAGATTCCAACGGCCTGAAGGTGATGAAATTTTCGCAAAATACAGGCGGCTGCCTGATTGCATTTCAAGAATCACCAGGCCGGGATCCAGATGCCAGCCCATCAGCGTGCCTTCCACTTTCACGCGCGTCGAATCCAGGCCGGCGCGTGTCAGATCACCTTTTGGCAAAGGCACTGCCGCCGGCAGTGCGCCGTCGCCGACCCGCCGCACGATGCTTTCCCGCAACAGCGGCCACGGGCCGCTGATGTCGGGATATCCGACCGCTTCGATGATGTCTCCGGTACGCACAGTTGCGGTTTCGGTCTTGGCCAGCAGGATTTGCAACCCTGCTCTGCCGTCCATCAAGAAGATGCGTTTGGGCTCAACGCGGATGGCTTGTCCCCGGATTTTGACGCGTTGAAACGCCGTCGCCTGGGCATCGAACAGGTAAAGTTCGGCAGGAGTTTTGGCGGGAGCATCGAACGGATCGGCGGGCGCCGGGATATCCACATCGATGGTCGCGTTTCGCATTAAAACCTGGCCCACCCGTACTTCGCGTGTCGCCGCGCCCCATACGGCGAAAAGCGCGCCGCGAATGCGCACCGCCGCATTTTGGAACTTGTTCAAATCGGACGGATAATAGCCCTCCATCACAACATCCAGATGGCCTTCGGGTAAAAGCAACGTCAACATATTGGTCTGGATTCCTGTAACCAGCCCCTCCAATTCAACCCACTGCGCATCCATGGCTCCATTATTCAGCTCATTCCACTTGGGCCGTATCGGTTCCGGCATCCGTCCCGGTCCCAAGAAATGCATCCGATTGGCGATAATGATGGGAGAGAAGTTACCGATGGCCGTGTGACCGGTCACTTCCCATAATTGCCCCAACGCCGGAGCGACATTCGGCACCCACGCATATATGACGAAAATCCCGCGTTCATCGTCCTGAATGGACAGCCAATACTGGGTTGGCGGACCGATGCTGGTCACCACGCCGCGAATCCGCACCGGCAACCTGCGTTTTAAGTCATCCAACGGCAGGCTTTGCACCTGTAACGCTCGGTCGAGTGTCGGGGGCAATTTGCGCACATCGAGCATTTGCTCCAGAACGGCCAATTCATGGGTGCTGGCGACCACCAATTGTCCCAATACCAACCTGCCATCCGTGGTCAGAATGCCGTTGCCAACCCCGGTTACCCGCACATAGGAGTTGAGTAACCGGGTTGAATCCAGGCCGCTCGAGTCTGCCAGTTCCACCCAGATGGAATTTCGGCCGGAACGCAGTTCAAATTTTACCCCTTCACCCTGTTTCGCAACGAAACTGACGCGCCCTTCGACAGTCATCCAAGGCCGTTCCCGCCAGCTGTCCAAAGGCTTTTCGATGGTGCCGGGACTCGCCGACGGCACGGTGGTGGATCCCAGTCTGGTGATGGATACGTCCGGATTGCCAAGAAACAAAAGACTTCCGTCATCCGAATGCAACCGGAAATCATAAGTGCCATCGGCCGGCGCATTGAAATAGCCGGCAAACCGCATCCCAACCATTTCATCCCGCGTCCTGAATTGCAGATCAAAATTGGTCGTGACCCCGGTTTTTGTCGGTTGGTACAGTCTAAAATTCGGCACATTTTCCCAATAACCTTTGCCCTCGGCTTCGTAACAGCTCGCGCGCAGGCCGGGCAATAAATTGGTGCCTCGGGCCGGGTCAGGCCGATAGAAGATTGACTTGGAAAGGTCCAGTCCCTTGCCGTTCGGTCCATGACCAGTCACCTCCAGAATGCCGAAGCGAAGGCAATTATACCAGTCCAGGCGCAACGGAACCAACCCCGCTTTCAAGCTGACGACGGCCGTGTTTGTCATTTCATGGAGCCCGTCATTATCCACAACCGGCGGCGCGGAAATTTCTATCCCAAAATCGCGCCGTCGCAACAGACATCCGCGGCCTTCAATCCGGATTTTGTCGCCCGGGACAATTTTGTCCTTCGTAACTCCCCATTCCAACACTTCAAAGCGGGTGGAGTCTTGAACAATGAACACGCCGACCTCGGGTCGGCTCGCCGCGCAGACCAACACGTCCAGGCGGATATCCCGATAAAGGCGTACATTGGTCGAATCAAGAGATGCCGATAATTGCAGAAGATTGGTAATTGTGGCTGAATCAGCCCTCGCCGGTGGCAATGCCGGAACTTGCGCCGTTGCCGTAAAACCCCAACTCAACACAAGGGGCAGGAATAATTTCAAACCGCAGACAACCGTCCATCTGGTTGAATTGTGACGCACTGGCACAATTTTAGACCACACGCATGTTCAAGCAATCCTTTATCCGATCCTGGCCTCACTGCAGTATCCCGGACAAAATGCAGGACAGAATCAAGTGGGGCCGGGGAAAAAATCGCTAAAACTTCAAATGCAAAATACGACGTTCGTCGTATGGACGTTCGTCGCTCCGTCTGTTATTGATGGCTTTAATGTTCCCGATTAGGAGTCAAACGGATGTTCTATTTGTCCGATTTGTTTTCGGCGAACGCCAATCGGCACTGGAGGCGGTGAGAAAAGTACAAGCCTGTTTGGTAAGCTAAAAAATCCGGAAGTCATTGCTATGAAAATCGTACAAACAGTCAACCCGTTACACAAACTCGCCAGTGACGTTTTATCCCAAACAGCAAACAAAAGCTTAATCACAGATTCAATCCCATGAATACCAAAACCATCAAAATCTTCCTCGCTTGTCTTGCTGTTCTCGCAAGTGCGGCGTGCTTGCGTGCCGGCACGATCATCAAAACCAACAACACGGATAACCTTAACCTGACGACCAGTTGGGTTGGCGGCGTGGTCCCCGGCCCGTTGGACACGGCCAGATGGGACTCAACCGTAACCAACGCAAATACGGTGGCGCTCGGTGCCGACACAGTTTGGGCCGGCATCAGCATCGTCAATCCGGGCGGCTTGGTGCGGATTAACCCCGGCAATACGCTGACTCTCGGCACCAACGGCATCAACATGAGTGCGGCGACACAATATCTGGTAATCTTGTCGGGCTTGAACTTGGGTGGGGGAGCGCAAACCTGGAATGTGACGAACGGGATGTATCTTATTGTCGCCGGCACGTTGACGCGCCCTGCCGGAACCGCACTGGTCATAGGCTCTTCGTCGGTTGCGGCCGCCAGTCAGGGAACGGTGCTGGCCAGTCCGGCTCTCGAGAACGGCGTTGTCCCTTGGGCGACCGTGCAGAGTTCCGGTGCCGCGACCAATGGCCTCGCCACCGGCAACAGCTTTGCGACTGTTAGTGGTATAAA
This sequence comes from Verrucomicrobiota bacterium, assembly GCA_021324235.1. GTDB lineage: Bacteria > Verrucomicrobiota > Verrucomicrobiia > Limisphaerales > UBA11358 > UBA11358. The sequence goes on along the minus strand of JAJPJM010000100.1, from coordinate 5,686 downwards.
CGTGGTTGCCTATACGGGCGCAACGCTTGAGACGAACGCGGGCACCGGCTTTACTTTTGGTGGCATTCCAACCGGCAATAATTCGACGGTCAACTATGATTTGGGAACTACCAACACGGCGGGCGGGAGCATGACGAACGATACCTATGTAAATACCCTTCGCAACGTTGGCGGTGCCTACAGTCAGCCTGGAACGGCCAATTTCCGCGCCAACGCCATTATGAACGCCGGCACCGGCCTTCTGGCGCTGTTCACTCCCATGCAACAGGCGGACACGACGTTGAATGAACTCGTATTGGCGGCCTGGACTTCGGGCATTACGCTGTCGAATGTCATTTCGGACAACGTCAACCCGCTCCATCTTACGTTTTACGGAGCCAACAACCAAAGCGTCCTTCTCCAAGGTTCCAACACTTTCAGCGGGGGGGTCACTCTTGACTCAGGCGCGCTGGTGGGGATTCGCGCCAGCAGCACGCCGACGAGCGGTACGCCGACGAGCGGCCCGCTTGGTACAGGCACGATCACGATGAACGGGGGAACCCTGTTTGCGTCCGGGGCCGGTTACGCGGTCGGTAATCCGATCGTAATCGGTCCGGCAGGCGGCCAGTTTCAATATGGCTCGGCCTCGCCGGATTTGACCATCAACGGAAATATCACCGGGAGCGGTACGGTGACCATGTCCGGGGTTTACAATGTCAACGGCTTGTTTTTCAATGGAGACGATTCCGCATTCACCGGCACCGTGATCGTGGCGGGATCCAATAACCGGTTGGGCTTTACAAACTCGGGCAGCATCTATGCCAAATTTGTAGTCAATGGCGGCCTGGCGGGGCAATTGGTCGGGGGAGGAACTTACTATATGGGCGAGTTGAGCGGATCGTCCGGCGGCGGCCTCTGCGGGCATGCGGTTAACACGACTCCGTCATATCAGGAATTCTCGGTTGGATATCTGAATACCAGCTCGACCTTCCTCGGAATCTTCGTTGACAATGCGGCGGGCAATGCTCAAACCGGCAACTCGGATGGCGCGGCAAACAATCTGGTGGAGTTGACCAAGGTCGGCACCGGCACGCTGACGCTCGGGGGAAACAGCACTGCTTCGGGGCCGGTAACGATCAACGGGGGGACTCTGCAGTTGGGTACCAATGGCGCCTCCGGCAAGCTTGGGGTCAACGCCACCATCGTGGATAATGCAAACCTGACGATCAATCGCAGCAATGCCGTCGTGCAGGGCACGGACTTCACCAGCAGGGCCATCACGGGGAGCGGCTCGTTGACTCAGGCCGGCTCAGGCACGACCACCTTGACCGCCGCAAATACCTACGCGGGTACTACACTCGTTAGCGGCGGCACCCTTTTGATAAACGGTTCCATCCCGGGCACGGCGACGGTCATGCCGGGAGCGAATCTGGGCGGCAGCGGCACCATTGGCGGCCTGGTCACCGTCCTGTCCGGCGGCCAACTGGGAGCGGGGGCCACCGCCACCAGTATCGGCACCCTCACGCTGAACAGCACACCCTCGCTGAACGGGTCGGTCTTTGTGAAAATCAACGCCGCCACCGCACAAGCGGATCGGATCGTGGTGACGGGAGGAAACCCAATCAACTATGGCGGTTCCCTGGTGGTGAGCAATGTGGATGGGCCGCTGCTGGCGGGCGACTCGTTCACGATCTTTAGCGCCGCTTCGCAGAATGGCAGCTTTAGCTCGATTGTGGGGTCTCCCGGGACAGGGCTGGCTTACAGTTTCAACAACGGCGTCCTGTCGGTGGTTTCGACCGGGGCCTACGCGACCAACTCAACTCCGACCAACGTTACCGCCACCATCTCCACCGTCGGCGACAGCAACGACGGTTTCACGAATACGATCGCGATTGCATGGCCGTCCGACCATACGGGCTGGTTGCTGCAATCGCAGACCAATGATGTGGACGGTTCCATTTCAACCAACCCCGCGGCGTGGTTCGATTTGCCCGCTTCGGCTTCCGTGAACTTGCTGAATATTACGAATCCGACGGATCTTGCGGTGTACTACCGCATGCGTTACATCGCGCCGCCGCTCCCGGCTAGTGCTCCGACCGGACTGACGGCAACCCCTACCAATACTGCGGTGATATTGAATTGGGCGGCTCCCAACTATGCGAGGAATTTCAACGTCAAGAGTTCGACCACGAGCGGCGGGCCGTACACCACGATTGCCAACACCATCGCGACCACGTACACCAACACCGGTCTCGCCAATGGCACAACGTATTACTACGTCGTCTCCGCGCTGAATTATTATGGTGAGACCGCCAATTCCGCGGAAGCAAGCGCAACGCCTGGGCCCATCATCCCGGCTACTCCGACCAACCTGACGGCGCAGACTGCCAGCGAGCTGGTGTTCCTGACCTGGTCGAGTGTCCCTACTGCAACCAGTTACAACGTCAAGCGCGCGCCCACGACCGGCGGGCCGTACACCACGATTGGCAATCCGGCCACGGCCAGCTTCTCCGACACCAATGTTGTCAATGGCACAACGTATTATTACGTCGTTTCTGCGCTCAACACCCAATTTGGGTCGCCGGTTGAAGGCCCCAATTCCTCGGAAACGAACGCAACGCCTCTGAACGTGCCTCCGCAACCTCCGGCCACACTGGCAGCCACGGGCCAATACCTGCAGGTGAGGTTGAATTGGCCGGCTTCCTTCGGGGCGACCAGTTACAACGTCAAGGTCGCGACCACGAGCGGCGGACCGTACACCACGTTTACCAATACGGCCGCGACGACCGTGTACGACACCGGTGTCACCCCGGGAACGACCTATTATTTCATTGTAACTGCGGTGAACGGCAGCGGTGAGAGCGCCAATTCCCCGGAAGCGAACGCAACGCCGACGTCCACGCTGCCTCTCAACTATGATTTTGAGAACACGGCCGCGGGTTACTCGGTGACGTTGCCGGCTTTGCCGCCTCCAGGCACGTTCGCGGATATTTATCCCCTGCCCGACCCGTTCTATTGGGTCAGTGACCCCTTGAACATGGGGGGCACCGCCAGCACCAATTTCAGCGACTGGGAACACCACCGCGCTGAGTTCCTGGCCGAGATTCAAACTTACGAAATCGGAACCAAGCCGACGGTTGATCCTTCAATGATCTCGGCCAGTGTCACTGGCAGCCGCACCACTCGTACGCTCACAGTGGTTGTAACAAATGTCGTATCGGGCACGAATCGGACACTCACGCTGACGGCCGCCATTACCCTGCCAGGGACGAACGGGATCTACCCGGTCTGCATCGGGATGAATGGCCCCAGCGGCAGTGTCAACGCCAGCCTGCTTACGGCGGTGGCCAAAGTCACCTTCACCATCAATCAGGTCACGACGTATGGCGGCAAGGCCAACACGGATCCCTTCTACGTCCTTTACGCTGCTCCTTACACTCCGGCTATCGATACGGTTCATACGGGACAGTACGCGGCGTGGGCCTGGGGCTGCAGCCGCCTCATCGATGGCTTGTATAAACTGAATGGCAATCTCGGCGGCGGAGTCCAATTGGACCTAACACGCCTCATGGTCACCGGTTGCTCGTATGCGGGCAAGATGGCGCTCTTCTGCGGGGCGATGGACGAGCGGGTTACGCTGACCATTGCCCAGGAATCGGGCGGTGGTGGCGCCAATTCGTGGCGCTTCAATGAATTCGACGAGCCCGTTGGCAGCGTCGAAGACATTGATAATACCGATTACTGTTGGTTCGGGAATCAAATGAAGAATTTCCAATTAACCAATGTTGTGTTCCTGCCGGAGGACCATCACATGCTGGATGCATTGGTCGCGCCTCGTGCGCTGTTCGTCACCGGAAACCCCAGCCAGGTCTGGCTGGGAAGCCGGTCGTGCTATTGCTGCTGCCGGGCCGTGCAACAGGTCTATGACACTTTTGGACTGGATAACCGGTTCGGCTTCAACCTTGATGGAGACCATGCCCATTGCGCAACGACAACCAACGTTGACGCTAACATGGCCGCCTATATCAATACGTACCTGCTTCAGTCGAACAGCGTGAACACTGTCATCAGAAGCTACCCCGCCAGCTTCGATGATCCGTCCGCCACCAATAGTCCGCCGACTTTCCCGACGAACTATGTGGATTACGCTCAATGGACCAGCTGGTGGGGAACTACCAACCCGGTTTTGGGTCCGTAGTACGTTAATCTAACAACCTTGCCCCGGCCGGAAGCCAGAAATGGCGGCTTGCCGGGGCAAGGCCTTTATGGAAGTGACGGGGGCTTCCGATGGAAAGTGATTGGTACTTTTTCTGCCTTAAACCAGATAAGCAACGCGTTGCCTCCGCGGTTTCAGCAGCTCGCCCCGTCATTGCTCCGGTTGTACCGCGATGATCTGGACGCGGGCGATTGGCCCGACGACACACACTCTTGTTCGTACGACGGTCCAGCCTCCCAATCGCGCGTCGGATAGTTGCATGGTGGAGTAAGCAGCGCGGCGTTGACAGCCAGACGGGTCATTCGACGCCGACAAGTCAAGAAGTCAAGCTCGCCAAACCCGTCCGGGTTGCGTTCGTACCGGTGGTCGGATGGCGCGGAACAGGAGGCGATCGGGCTTCATTCGATGATTCCGGGATTGAACTTGCGTTCCAGGAAGGTGTGGCTAGAGTGCGATTTTTATCCAGTAAATTTTTTTTTGTGAAATCCAGAAATCCTGATCCATCCGATCCGCCGGTGAAGTTGATGTCCGGGCTGTTCGTCGCACTCGGATTTCTGGCTGTCGTGGCCGTGGTGGTCCTGGTTTCCCTGTTGTTACGCAGAGCGCCAGCGCCGGCAGGGCCCGCAATCGATGCCACGCCCTCCGCCCCAAGCCGGCCAGCCTTGACCTACGTGCCGCAGGCGATCGGGTTGCCGGTGGAAGGGATTCCGATGATCACGCACGTTGCCATTTATGATCTCGATGGCGATGGTCTGCCCGACATTCTCGTTTGTGACGCCACCGCGAACCGGGTCAGCTGGATCCGCCAGTATCCACGCGGTGTCTTCACGGAATATCCCCTGGGCGATCCGATTGCCGCGCCCGCCCATGTTTCCGTGGCGGACATCAACGGTGACGGCAAGCCGGACCTGTTGGTCGCCAGCATGGGGGTGATCCTTCCGGACAATGACCGCATCGGAAAGGTGGTGATCCTGGAAAATCTCGGGGGCGGCCGCTTTCGCAATCATGTTGTCGCTGAAAACATCCCCCGGGTGACCGATGTCCGCGCCGTTGATCTCAGAGGCACCGGCCGCATGGACCTCGTCGTCGGCGAGTTTGGTTACGTCCAGGGTGAGATCCGCTGGATGGAAAATCTCGGCGACTGGAATTTCCGCAGCCATATTCTGCTTGAAAAGCCCGGTACGATCATGACGCCCGTGGCGGATTTTGATCGGGACGGCAAACCCGATTTTGCAGCGCTTGTTTCCAAGGGTTCCCAGGAGGTTCATGTGTTCCACAACCTCGGCCGCGGAAACTTCCAGGACAACGTGGTGTGGAAGGCGTCGAACATACAAACTTGGAACAGCAGCGGCCTGGAAGTGGCGGATGTCAACGGCGATGGCCTGCCGGACCTGCTTTACAGCAACGGCGATGGTTTCAACACGGGGTTTTATGGGCCTCCCCCCTGGCACGGCCTGCAATGGCTGGAAAACAAGGGCGGCGGGAACTTCG
>JAJPJM010000011.1 GCA_021324235.1 Verrucomicrobiota bacterium | reverse complement strand
TTAGGCCGCGAGAGCTAATTCTTGGTTAGCTGTTTTGTTTGATGCGATGATTAACGAGGCCAACGCATCGTCCTCGGCATGCCGCCTCTGGCGCATTCCCCAGGTCGAAACCGGTGCGCCCCCGTCCAGCAAACCAAAGTATCCACCGGTAATCAGTGCCCGTCAAGGTGACACCGGCGATTAAAACAAAAAACGAGGCGGGAATTGCTTCCCGCCTCGCTATGATTCGTTGGTAGGGACGCGCGGCTCGCGCGTCCGGTGGACAGCCCGGCGGGCTGTCCCTACCTAAACAATTAATATCCGCCCATGCCGCCCATGTCGCCCATGCCGCCGCCGTGACCGCCGCCACCCGGTGCCGGCTTGTCCTTCTCCGGCAGGTCGGTGATGAGGCATTCGGTCGTGAGCAGCAATCCGGCAATGGAGGCCGCGTTTTGCAGCGCGGAGCGCGTGACCTTCTTCGGGTCCACGATGCCGGCTTTCACGAGGTCTTCATATTCGCCGGTGGCGACATTGTAACCCTCGTTGCCCTTGGCCTTCTTGACCTGGTCAACAATGACCGAGCCTTCGACGCCCGCGTTGAGCGCCAGCGCCCGGAGCGGTGATTCGATGGAGCGTTTGATGATGCCGACGCCGATTTGCTCGTCTTCGTTCGAGGTCTTGACGGCTTCAATCGCCGACAGGCACCGCAGCAAGGCCACGCCGCCGCCGGCGACAATGCCTTCCTCGACCGCCGCGCGGGTTGCGTGCAGCGCGTCTTCCACGCGGGCTTTCTTTTCCTTCATTTCGGTCTCGGTCGCGGCTCCGACGTTGATGACGGCCACGCCGCCGGCGAGTTTCGCCAGGCGTTCCTGCAATTTCTCGCGGTCGTAATCGCTCGTCGTCTCCTCGATCTGGCGGCGGATTTGATTCACGCGACCCTGGATGTCGGACGACTTGCCGCCACCCTCGACGATGGTGGTGTTTTCCTTGTCCACAACGATGGATTTTGCCCGGCCAAGGTCGGTCAGTTCGATGCTCTCGAGCTTGATGCCGAGATCTTCACTGATGAACTTGCCGCCGGTCAGGACGGCGATGTCTTCCATCATGGCCTTGCGGCGGTCGCCGAAGCCCGGCGCCTTCACGGCGCAGACGTTCAACGTGCCGCGCAGCTTGTTCACGACCAGGGTCGCGAGCGCTTCGCCTTCCACGTCTTCGGCGATGATGAGCAGCGGCTTGGCTGAGCGCGCGGCCTTTTCAAGCAACGGCAACAGGTCCTTCAGGCTGCTGATTTTCTTTTCGTAATTGAGGATGTACGCGTCTTCGAGCTTCACTTCCATCGTTTCGGCGCTGGTGACGAAGTACGGTGACAGGTAGCCCTTGTCAAACTGCATGCCTTCCACCACTTCGAGCGTCGTCTCAATGGACTTGGCCTCTTCCACGGTGATGGTGCCGTCCTTGCCGACCTTGTCCATCGCCTCGGCGATTTTATCGGCAATTTCGAAATCCCAGTTCGCGGAAACCGCGGCGACCTGGCGAATCTCGTCCTTGTCCTTGACCTTCTTGGTGATTTTGTCGAGCTGGGCCACGGCGGCCTCGACGGCCTTGTTGATGCCGCGTTGGATGCCGATGGGGTTCGCGCCGGAGGTGACGAATTTCAAACCTTCACGGTAAATGGATTCGGCCAATACCGTGGCGGTGGTCGTGCCGTCACCGGCGGTGTCGCTGGTTTTGCTGGCGACTTCGCGGACCATCTGGGCGCCCATGTTTTCGTAGGGATCTTCCAGCTCGATTTCCTTGGCCACCGTCACGCCGTCCTTGGTGATGGTGGGGGAGCCGAATTTCTTGTCGATCACCACGTTGCGGCCCTTGGGCCCGAGCGTGGCGACGACCGCCTTGGAGAGTTTCTGGACGCCGCGCAGGATCGCCTGCCGCGCCGCCTCGTCAAATATTAATTGTTTTGCTGCCATAAATTTTTAATCGTTTATTGTTTTTGGTTAAATGTTTTGTTGGTAGGGCGGGCTCTCCGAGCCAGCCGCACGGCGCGATGAGGACATCGCGCCCTACCCTTTTTAGTCGAGCACGGCCAGGATGTCGTCCGAGGACAAAATCTTGTATTCCTTGCCGTCAATTTTGATTTCCGTGCCGCCGTATTTGCTCACGAGCACGCGGTCGCCTTTTTTGACTTCAAACGGAATTTTCTTTCCGTCGTCGTTGGTTTTGCCGGTGCCGAGGGCGACGATGATGCCCTCCTGCGGCTTTTCCTTGGCGGTATCGGGAATGATGATGCCGCCCTTCTTGACTTCCTTCTCTTCAACCGGCTCGACCAGGATGCGGTCGCCGATCGGTTTAACGTTTAGTGCCATAGGTTGTTTTCTTGTTTGTTGTTGGTTTGTTAATTGTAATTAACTCCCACCGCACTCACGGTGGGAAAATTGTTCAAATCCGTGCCTCCGCCATTTGGAGCAACCTGAAGGGTTGCCGGAAATCAGCCCAGGGTTGAGCCCGCGTCAGCGGGTGATACCCTGGGTAGAAATCCAAAATCATTTCCGCGCCCTGAAAGGGCGCGAGGCAGACGCGCGAACAAAAATTCTGCAACCCCTTCAGGGTTGTGATGAAATGGGACGCCGACCCAGGGTGGCGGCTCCGCAAAAGCGGAGCCTTACCCTGGGCTGAATGCCTGCAAGCCTTCAGCTTGCTCAAATTTGTCTGCGCCAATTTCATTTTGGTTTGTCCGAATTAACTCCCGGTCCGTACTCGCGGCGGGAAAAGTTTTATGCCTAATCAAATTTCAGGCGTGACTTAAATCCTTCAAGCTTTTCCAGTTCTGCTTTCCGAGCTTGAGTTTCTTGCAAAGCTTTTGCCTCAACTCTGTCCAAGTATTGCTGATAATTTCCATTTGCAACTGCGACATCGTGCTTCAGACATTCGTGCTGTCGCTCTATTTCTTCAGGAACACAATCAAGAATGATGTAATTTCCTCTGACATCTGTTCTGCACCCTTCGAGCATATTTCTGCCCATTGGTATTTGTCGCTGATTGTTGAACAGCTGAATCCATTCGTTTCTCGGAGACGCAGACAGTTGAAAATACATGAGACGCAAACCGGAAGCCGTCGGAGATTGCTCCGTTTTTTCGGTGAGCAAATTTACCACGCGAATCGGCTCGAATTTTGCACTCATGTTATCCGTTTTAACTACTTCTTCTCGTCCACGACTTCCGCGTCAATCACGCCTTCGTCCTTTTTTTCCTCGGACTTCGGCTGTTCGCCTTGCGGCTGGCCGCCGGCTGGGCCTGCGGCCTGCGCCTTCGCGGCGGCGGCCTTGTAAAGCTCGGCGCTCACGGTCTGCCACGCTTCATTCAGCTTCTCGGCGGCGGATTTAATTGCAGCCGCGTCGTTGCCTTTCAACGCTTCCTTCACCGCATTGACGGCGGTTTCAATCTTGCCCTTGTCGTCGCCGGAAATTTTGTCGGCGTTGTCCTTGAGCATCTTCTCGGAGCGATACACCGCGTTGTCGGCCTCGTTGCGCGTTTCGATCTCCTCGCGTTTGGTCTTGTCCTCGTCGGCATGCAGCTCGGCGTCCTTGCGCATCTTCTCGATTTCGTCTTTCGAAAGGCCGCTGCTGGCAGTGATGGTGATTTTCTGTTCCTTGCCCGTGCCAAGGTCCTTGGCGCCCACGTGCAAGATGCCGTTGGCATCAATGTCAAACGTCACCTCGATTTGCGGCATGCCGCGCGGGGCCGGCGGGATGTCGGTAAGCTGAAACTTGCCGATGGTCTTGTTGTCCTTGGAGAACTGGCGTTCGCCCTGGAGCACGTGCACTTCCACGCCCGGCTGGTTGTCCGAGGCGGTGGAGAAAATTTCCGATTTGCGGGTCGGGATGGTCGTGTTGCGCTCGATGAGCTTGGTGAACACGCCGCCCAGCGTCTCGATGCCGAGCGACAACGGCGTCACGTCGAGCAGGAGCACGTCCTTGACCTCGCCCTTGAGCACGCCGCCCTGGATGCCGGCGCCGATGGCGACGACTTCGTCCGGGTTCACGCCTTGGTGCGGCTGTTTGTTGACGAGTTTGCGCGCGGTTTCCACGACGCGCGGCATGCGGGTCATGCCACCGACCAGCACGAGTTCGTCAATTTTAGCGGCCTCGATGTCGGCGTCCTTCAAACAGGCCTTCACCGGTGCAATGGTGCGCTCGAAAAGTGAATCGGTAAGCTGTTCCATCTTCGCGCGGGTAAGCGTCTTCTGGATGTGCTTGGGCCCGCTGGCGTCCGCCGTGATGAACGGCAGGTTGATGTCGTATTGCTGCGCGCTGGACAGGGCGATCTTGGCTTTTTCGGCCTCTTCCTTGATGCGTTGGAGGGCGTCGGGCTGCTTGCGCAGATCCATGCCGCTGTCCTTTTTGAATTCGTCGAGGATCCAATCCATCAACTGATTGTCCCAGTCGTCACCGCCCAGGTGCGTGTCGCCGTTGGTGGCCTTGACTTCAAAAACACCATCGCCGATTTCCAGAACGGAAATGTCGAACGTACCACCGCCCAGGTCATAGACGGCAATTTTCTCGTCCTTCTTCTTGTCGAGACCGTAGGCGAGCGACGCGGCGGTCGGCTCGTTGATGATGCGGAGCACTTCCAGGCCGGCGATGCGGCCGGCATCCTTGGTGGCCTGGCGTTGCGAATCGTTGAAATAGGCGGGAACGGTGATGACGGCCTGCGTGACTTTCTCGCCGAGGCGCGTTTCGGCGTCGGCTTTCAGCTTGGCGAGGATCATCGCGGACACTTCCGGCGGCGAAAACTGTTTTGGTTTGCCGTCCACTTCCACTTCCACGGCGGCGTCGCCGTTGGCGGCCTTCACGACCTTATAGGGAACGCGTTTGATTTCCTCCTGCACTTCCTCAAATTTGCGGCCCATGAAGCGCTTGATGGAATAGACCGTGTTGCGCGAGTTGGTGACGGCCTGGCGTTTGGCGGCCTCGCCGACAAGGCGCTCGCCGCTCTTGGTGAACGCGACGACGGACGGCGTGGTGCGTTTGCCCTCGGAATTTTCCAGAACCAACGGCTCGCCGCCTTCCATGACGGCCATGCAGGAGTTCGTGGTTCCCAAATCAATACCTAATACTTTTGCCATAAAATCTTTCGGTTAGATACACTGTGTCCCCTTCTTCCAAGCAACGATGGTGCCGTGGAGCTTGAAAGATGATAAAACCATTGCAAATAAAGGATAAAATTGTGTTTTCGTCCTTTTTATAAGTCTGTGAAAGTAGTGCCAAAAGCGTCAGGATGGCACAGTTAAAACGGGCGTGGCGCAGTTAATGGCACAGTGTGCTGACGTGTTTAGGTAGGGCGCGATGTCCCTATCGCGCCGTGGGAGGAAGGTAACGTAGAGCCAAGAGCTGTTGAATAATTTCCTGAGGCGGCGTGTTCGGAGAACACGCCCTACCTCTGAAATGGATGTTTTCAAATGACGCAGTTGAATCGGGTAGGGCGCGATGTCCCTATCGCGCCGCGAGTAAGGGCGGCAATCGGTCATTGGGCCGATAAACCCACGGCCAATCTTCAGTCCGTTCACATATACCGCGTCTGACAGGATTCATCAAAACGTAACTAATCTTTTCGGTTTCCTCATGATGGTCGCGCAAACGGTGGTCGAAAAAATCACATTGCCAGACAATTTTCTCATTTCGAGCCAGAAACCGTTTCCAATTTGTAATCGTCACCTTCATCCCCGGATCGCTCGGAAATGCAATGATAGCGTGAAGGTGGTCCGGCATCAGCAACATGAGCCGGCAATACCAAATCAATGCTTCGTAATTGTGTGCGGCAGCGGCTAACACGGCCTGGCCAATCCCTTCGCAACATAGTTGGTTTTCGTTCCGCGGCTCGCAGTTGATGGTGATGAAAAAGAATGAACCATCCGAAGCCCAGGATGGAATTTCGTGGCCGAGGCGGGTGCGGACGGGAAGATTCATCGCTGGAAAATTGCGCCCTGTCATTCAGCCGGACAACCCAAAAGTTTCCTGAGACGGCGCGATAGGGACATCGCGCCCTACCTGTTTTGGGTCGTTAGTTTAATCCAAACCAGACGGCGCTTGGCTGGTATTATGGGATGAGCTGTCACCAGCCACCGCAGGTGCATTCGGAGAAAGCGCCCGACCTTTTGAATTCGTGTGCTGTCGATTGATTTGATTAACCGACGGGTAGGGCGCGATGTCCCTATCGCGCCGCGGCGGTCCGAGGACAGCCCGCCCTACCTTTCCTCACTTGCTGCCCGGTTTGACGGCGGGAGTTTTTGCCAGATCCGGCGGCAGTTGGTCCGGTTCGAAGGCCTCGACTTTGAGCGCAATCATACTTTGGAACGGCACGCCGAAGTTCACCACACCGTTCGAACGATCCACGATCGCGACAATCCCCGCCACGGTTCCACCGTGTGCGCGGACAATATCAACCGTCTCCTGCACGCGGCCGCCCTTGGTCACGACGTCTTCGACGACGAGCATCTTTTCGCCGGGCACAATTTTGAATCCGCGTCGCAGGACCAGTTTGCCTTCCTCCTTTTCCGGAAAGATGAACCGCGTGCCCAGTTGCCGGGCGACCTCCTGGCCGATGACCAGTCCACCGAGTGCGGGGGCGATGACGGTGACGGCGCCGAGGGATTTGACCTTGGCGGCGAGCGCCGCGCCGAGTTTTTCCACCACGGGCATTTGCTGGAGCGCGAGGGCGCATTGAAAGAACTGGCGGCTGTGCAGGCCGCTGCGGAGGATGAAATGGCCTTCGAGCAGCGCGCCGCTGTCGCGGAAGATTTGCAGCACTTCGTCTTGTGTCATCGGGCAAATGTTAAGTCCAAAGCCCAAAGTTCAAAGTTTATTTTACCGCCGAGACGCCGAGGCGCAGAGCCTGAAAAGTTTTTTCTCTGCGTCTTTGCGCCTCTGCGGTTAAGCTTCCGCCGTGCCGAAGTGGATCAAATTCATCATTGCCGTCCTGCTGCTGCCGGTCTGCGCCGGGGCGGCAATGGCGTTGGGGCGGGTCTTGCACTCCAGTTACGGGGCGGACACGGTCTGGGTGCCGTTCCTGGCGGGCGCGGCGTGCTGGCTGGTGATTTTTCTGCTGTTGCCCAAGCCCATGTGGATTTACGTGTTCGGCCACGAATTGACGCATGCCCTGTGGGCCTGGCTGTTTGGCGGCCGGGTCAAAAAAATGAAGGTCACCGCCGAAGGCGGCCACGTGGTCATCTCCAAGACCAATTTTCTCATCGTGCTCGCGCCGTATTTTTTCCCGTTGTACGCCGTGCTGGTCATTTTGGCCTTTGCCATCGGCCATTGGATTTGGGACTGGTGGGGTTATCTCGTCTGGTTCCACCTGGCCGTGGGCGCGGCGTACGCGTTTCACGTGACGCTGACGTGGCAGGCCTTGAAGACGCGGCAGACGGACATCACGTCGCAGGGTTACCTGTTTTCCGCGGTAATTATCTTTCTGGGCAACGTGAGTGTGCTATTATTTGGCGTTCCGTTGCTCACGGCGAAAGTGGGCTGGCTCAACGCGCTGGGCTGGTGGCTGGAGGGCACGGGCGAGATTTTCAACCGGCTGGCGCGTTGGTTTTAGAAGTGATTTGCCGAATTTGAAAATATTTCGCGCTTGTGGAATGGTGCGCGTCTGGTTCAAATTGCCGGCATACTTATTTATTTGTATGGACTTGGGTGACATCTTAAGCAAAACGCAAATCATCCCCGATTTGCACGGAACCAACCGGTGGGAAGCCATCGACGAATTGATTGGCAATCTGGTGACCACCGGCAAGATTCAGGCCGGCGACCGCGATGCCGTGACGGCCGCCGTGAAAAAACGCGAGACGTCCATGAGCACCGGCATCGGGTTCGGCATTGGCATTCCGCACGCCTCGACCGATCTGATTCACGAAGTCGTCGGTGCGCTGGGTCGTTCCAAGAAAGGCGTCAACTTCGACGCCCTGGACAACCAGCCGGTCAAGCTCGTCATGCTGTTCCTGGTGCCGCAGGGCCAGTTTCAAAAGCACCTGCACACGCTCGCCAACATCGCCAAACTCCTCCACAAAGCCGATTTCCGCCAGGCGCTCGAGCTGGCGCCGGACTCCGAGGCGATGCTTAACATCATCAAGGAATACGGGAAGAAGTAAATTCGTTGACGGGTTGACGGGTTAAACCGTTGGTCGCGCAGATTTTTCTTTCCGCTTCAACGTCTCAACGGTTTAACTATTCAACGGTTTCATGCTTCCGCACAAACAAATCGAACTCCGTTTGCAGCAGGCCGTCCGCGCCGTCCTGCCGGAAGCGGACGTCCTTGCGGTTTTGGTCCGGCCGTGTCCCGACCCGAAATTCGGTGATTACCAGAGCAACGCGCTGATGTCGCTGGCCAAGTCGCGGAAACTGAATCCGCGGCAACTGGCAACCGATGCCCTGGCGAAATTGGACGTTTCTGAAATTTGCGAAAAGGTGGAAATCGCCGGCGCGGGTTTCTTGAATTTCCGGCTAAAGCCCGTTGTCCTCGCCCAAACGCTCCAGGCCGCCGCGCGCGGCGAACATTTATTTTCTGAGAAGGCCGCGTCGCCGAAAACCGCCGTCATCGATTTCAGTTCGCCGAACGTGGCCAAGCCGATGCACGTGGGGCATATCCGCTCGACCATTCTTGGCGATTGCCTCGCACGCACGCTGCGGTTGCTCGGCCACCGCGTCATCACCGACAATCACATCGGCGACTGGGGCACGCAGTTCGGGATGTTGCTGCTGGGCTGGAAACATCACCTGAAGCCCGACGCCCTCAAAACCGATCCCATCGGCGAGATGGAGCGGCTCTACAAGATGGTCAACGCCACGGGCGAAGCCATGGCCACGGTTCGGGACGCCGCCCGGCAGGAACTCGTCAAACTCCAAAGCGGCGACGGGGAAAACCTGAAAATCTGGCGCGAGATGATTGCGTTGTCGGAAAAACAGTTTGACGAAATTTACTCGCGGCTCGGCGTGAAGTTCGACCACACGCTCGGCGAAAGCTTTTACAATCCGCGTTTGAAACCGCTGGTGGAGGAACTGGTGGTCCGGGGCATCGCCCGGGAAAGCGAAGGGGCGCTGGTCATTTTCTTCGACGACATTCCGTCATTGAAGGAGCATCCCACGCTCATCCGCAAAAGCGACGGCGGATTCAATTACACCACCACCGATCTGGCGACCCTCGAATACCGGTTGAAAACCTGGCAGCCGGACGAGATCATTTACGTCACCGACGGACGGCAGCAGTTGCATTTCCAGCAGGTCTTCGCCGCGTTCCGCAAATGGCAGTCCCAACTCCCATCTGCCAACCCCCATCTGCCAACATTGGCCCATGTCTGGTTCGGTTCAATTTTGGGCGAGGATGGCAAACCGTTCAAGACGCGCAGCGGCGAGACGGTGAAGCTGGCGGATTTGCTTGATGAAGCCAGGGAACGGGCACTCAAGATCGTTTCCGAAAAGAATCCGGACCTGCCGGAGGCGCAGCGGCACGAAATCGCGCGGGTGATCGGCCTGGGCGCGGTCAAATACGCCGACCTGCTGCCGAACCGGCAGAGCGATTACGTGTTCAGTTGGGACAAGATGCTGGCGTTGCAGGGCAATACCGCGCCGTACCTCCAATACGCCTACGCCCGGATCAAAAGCATCTTTCGGAAGGCAGAGGAAACATCGCCTGCCGCGCCGAAGCGGAGCGAAGGCGGGAACATTGAACATCGAACGTTGAACATTGAATTGGCGGCAGCGGAAGAAATCACGTTGGCCAAACATCTGTTGAATTTTGGGCTGACACTGGAAGCCGTCGCCGAGGAATATCGCCCGAATTTTCTGTGCAATTATCTGTTTGAACTGGCCGGCAAATTCACCGCGTTCTACGAAAATTGTCCGGTGCTCAAGGCCGATTCCGCCGTGCGGGACAGTCGCCTGGCGCTGTGCGATCTGACCGCGCGCGTCCTGAAACAAGGATTGGAAACGCTCGGCATCGAAACCGTCGAACAGATGTAATATTCGGAGAACCGCTTGCCACGGGCGTCGGGAGCGGTTAACTAGACGTCATGCTGATTCCCCTGGTGATGACGATCATCGGTCCCGACCGGACCGGTCTGGTCGAATCCGTCGCGCGCGTGGTGGCCGAGCACGGCGGCAACTGGCTCGAAAGCCGCATGTCCCGGCTCGGCGGCGAGTTCGCCGGCATCCTGCGCATCGAATTGCCCGCCGGAAAGCAACAGCCGCTGCTCGAGGCGCTGCAAAAACTTCAAGGCGCCGGCCTGACCGTCGTCGTCCGGCCCGACGACGCAAAAACTCCGGTGACGCCGGGCCGGCCGGCCAGGCTGGAAATTGTCGGCCACGACCGCCCCGGCATTGTCCGGGAGATCGCAGCTGCGCTGGCCCGGGCGGGCGTGAACGTCGAGGAATTTTCCAGCGAAATTGTCAGCGCGCCGATGTCCGGCGAAGCCCTGTTCAAGGCCATTGCCCGTTTGCAGTTGCCCGAGCGTTGCGATCCCGCCGCCTTGAAAACCGGGCTGGAAAAAATCGCCGCCGATTTGCTGGTGGATGTTTCGTTTATGGAACTTGAGCGCAAGGGTTGAGGTGTTAAAGCCAGCGGCGGACGCGGATTTTATAGGCGCGATACGCGTCGCCGAATTTGGCTTCCAGGAATCGTTCCTCGCGTAAAACGATTCTCCAATGCACGACCGCCAGCAACGGCACGAGGGTTGTGAATGGCCACAGCGCGTCGCAGAGCAAGGTGATCCCCAGGTAAAGCGCGGTGAGCGACAGGTAGAGTGGGTTGCGCGAGAACCGGAATGGACCGTCGATCACGAGCGCGGTGACCGGACGGTCGGGGCGTACATTGGTGCCAGCCCGGCGCATGATGGTGCTGCCCCAAATACCCACGGTGACGCTCACGAGGCAGAGCCCGGCGCCCAACGGCCGTGAAAACCATGCCGGGAACGGGTGCACGGGTATCCACCAATGCAGCAGCAAACCCAGCCCAAGCGCGCCCAGAAAAATCAGCGGCGGACACGCCACGACCCCGGGTGTATCGGTCGAGGATTCAGCCATAAGTGCGGGTTGGTTTATGCGAAAACCAGCCGGCGTTACAGCATAAACCAGGTTCCGGTTCCGCATCGCCGAAAATTTCATCTGCTTCCGCGCCGTTTTTATTTACCCTTGGCGCGATGTTTGAACTGCTCAAAACGGATGCGCAGACCCGGGCGCGCCTCGGAAAATTGACCACGGCGCACGGCATCGTGGATACGCCGGTGTTCATGCCGGTCGGCACCCAGGCCAGCGTGAAGGCGCTCGACCCGCGCGAACTCCGGGAAATGGGCACCCAAATCATCCTCGGCAACACCTATCACCTCAACATCCGGCCCGGACTCGACATCATCCGCGCCGCCGGCGGGTTGCATCGGTTCATGAACTGGGATGCGCCCATCCTGACCGACAGCGGCGGGTTCCAGGTCTTCAGCCTCGCCAAAATCCGGAAGATCAAGCCGCACGGCGTCGAGTTCCGATCGCACCTCGACGGCTCGCCGCTGTTTCTCGGGCCGAAGGAAGCGATGGAGATCCAGCGCGTTCTCGGTTCGGACATCGCGATGGTGTTTGACGAATGCCCGCCGCACGACGCGCCGGCCAGGGAACAGAAACTTGCCGTCGAACGCACCATCCGCTGGGCACGCGAATGCCGCGAACAGACGCGGACACCGGGTCAATTGGTTTTTGGCATCGTGCAGGGCGGCAGCAATGCTGCGTTACGCGAGGAATGCGCGAAGGCACTCGTGGCGATGGACTTTGACGGTTACGCCATCGGCGGCGTGAGCGTGGGCGAGCCCGAAGCGGAGATGTTAAAGGCGATTGAATTTACCGAACCGTTTTTGCCCGCGTCCAAGGCGCGTTACGCCATGGGCCTGGGCACGCCCGCGCAGATGCTGGAGCTGATTGCCCGCGGGGTGGACATGTTCGACTGCGTACTGCCGACACGCGTGGCGCGCAACGGCACCGCGTTCACGCGGCGCGGGCAGTTCGGCCTCAAGGGCGGCGCTTACAAGGCGGATTTCCGGCCGATCGAAGAGGGCTGCGATTGTTTCGCCTGCAAACATTTTACGCGCGCGTATCTGCGACATTTGCTGAACGTGAATGAGATTCTCGGGTTGCGCATGGTGAGCGTCCACAACTCGCATCTGTTTATAAAAGTCATGGCTGACGTGCGCGGCGCCCTTGCCACCGGCGCGTTTAAGGAGTTTTACCGCGAGTTCATTGCGAACTACGTGCCGTCGCGCAGGGTGTTGTCCGCGCGGCAAACGGAAATTGAACGTTAAAAACATTTTGCGAACGGTGCCGGATGTGGCAGCTTATTGCCATTGGAAAGACAATTTTGAACTGTTATGGAAAAACCGAAAATCATCGCTTATTTGAAACCGACCTGCGGCTGGAGCCAGGGTGTGCGCGCGGTGCTGCGCAAATACGACCTGCCGTTTGAAGACCGTGACATCATCAACGACCCGTTGCAGCGCCAGGAAATGATCGAGAAGACCGGCCAGATGCTGAGCCCCTGCGTTGAAATCAACGGCCATATGCTGCCTGATATCAGCGGCGAGGAAGTCGAGGCCTGGATGATCGCGAATAAAATCGTGATGCCCAATGACCGCGAAGCCGATGCGCCGACGAACCAGCCTTGCGCCCACGAAATGCCGGCCAGTGTGCCGTTGCAATTCCGAAGCTAAAATGTAGCGGCGTTCGATGAACGTCGCTGACGTTTCCGGCGGTCACAGACCGCCGCTACAAAATCAAGCCGCGCGGAGCGATCTGCGCGGCTTGTTTGTTTGGCGAATCGTCATTAACCTGTCGTCATGCAAAGGGTCGCTTCCATCGCCGCCATGCAACGGCTCGCCCGCCAATGGCAGCGGGCGGGAAAGCACATCGGTTTGGTGCCGACCATGGGTTATTTGCACGCGGGGCATTTGAGCCTGGTCAAACGCGCCCGTCAGGCCGTCGGCAAAAACGGCGTCGTGGCCGTGAGCATTTACGTGAACCCGGTGCAGTTCGGTCCGAAGGAGGATTTTTCCAAATACCCGCGCGATTTGAAGCGCGATTTGAAGCTTTGCCGCGACGCTGGCGTGGACGTGGTGTTCGTGCCTGACGACCGGGAGATGTATGAGCGGCGGGGCGGGAGTCTCTCGAGCCCTGATCCAAGGAAAAATTTGGGCTCGACGGAGTCTCGCCCCACCGGTTTTAGCACCTACGTCGTCGAAGAACGGTTGTCGCGAACCATGGAAGGCGCGGCCCGGCCGACGCATTTCCGGGGTGTGACGACGGTGGTGGCCAAGCTGTTCAACCTCGTGTTGCCGGACGTGGCGGTCTTTGGCGCGAAGGACTGGCAACAGGCGACGATAATCAGGCGCATGGCGGCGGATTTGAATTTCCCGGTGCGCATCCTGGTGGCGCCGACGTTGCGCGAGCGCGACGGCCTGGCGATGAGTTCCCGCAATAAATATCTCACCGGCGGTTTGCGCGCGCAGGCGACCGTGCTTTGGTGTTCGATTCAGATGGCCCGGGCGACCGTTAAAAAATTAAAAGCCTTTCCGGCGGCCGGACTAAAAACCGCCGTGAAAAAACTGGTGGCATGCGAGCCGGATGCGCGGCTGGATTACGTGGAATTTTTTGACCCGGACACGCTGTTGCCCGTCTCGAAAGTGAAACGCGGCGCGCACATGGCGCTGGCGGTGTTCGTCGGCAAAACGCGACTGATCGACAACGCGCGACTTTGACATGAAACAATTTGACTTCATCATCCTCGGCAGCGGCATCGCCGGGCTTTCGTTCGCGCTGAAGGTCGCGCCGCACGGGCGGGTGGCCATTGTCACGAAAAAGGACCGCGCGGAATCAAACACGAATTACGCGCAGGGGGGCATTGCGTCGGTGACGAGCAAGGAGGACTCGTTCGAGTTGCACGTGCGCGACACGCTTGCGGCGGGCGCGGGCTTGTGCCGGGAAAACGTCGTCCGGACCATCGTCGAGGAAGGCCCGGCCCGGATTCAAGAGCTGATGGAACTGGGCATGAAATTTTCCGAGCGCGACGCGCCGGCCGAGGACGGCGGCAAGGAACTGGATCTGGGCAAGGAAGGCGGTCATTCCAAGCGGCGCATCCTGCACGCGAAGGATGTGACCGGCCGGGAAATCGAGCGGGCGTTATTGGACGCGGCGGCGCGGCAACCCAACATCCAGATATTTGAAAATCACATCGCGATTGATTTGATCACGGGCCAAAAGCTCGGCCACGCCGGCGCGAACCGCTGCCTCGGCGCCTATGTCTTCGACAAAAAGGGCGGCCGCGTCTGGACGTTTACCGCGCCGGTGACGCTGCTGGCCACGGGCGGTTGCGGCAAGGTGTATCTGTACACGACCAATCCCGACATTGCGACCGGCGACGGCGTGGCCATGGCGTACCGCGCCGGCGCGGCGATTGCGAACATGGAATTCGTCCAGTTCCACCCGACCTGCCTTTATCATCCCAAAGCCAAGTCATTTCTCATCAGCGAAGCCGTGCGCGGCGAGGGCGGCGTGCTCAAAACGCTCGACGGGAAAGAATTCATGGATGGCTATCATCCGATGAAATCCCTCGCGCCACGCGACATTGTGGCGCGGGCGATTGACAGTGAGATGAAAAAGAGCGGCGCGGAACACGTGTGGCTGGACATCACGCACCGGCCGGCGCAGTTCATCATCGAGCGGTTTCCGAATATTTATCAGACGTGCCTGCGCTTCGGCATCGACATCACCAAGGAACCGATTCCCGTGGTGCCGGCGGCGCATTACCAGTGCGGCGGCGTGGTGACGAACGTGGACGGCGAGACGGGCATCGCCGGGCTTTACACCGTCGGCGAAGCCGCCTGCACCGGATTGCACGGCGCGAACCGGCTGGCGAGCAATTCGCTGCTGGAGGCGCTGGTTTGCGCCCATCGCGCGGCGAAAAAGGTCGTCGCCCGTTCCCTCCCGCCGGTGGATGCGAAGATCCCCCTCTGGCAATCCGGCGAAGCGCACAATCCCGACGAAATGGTCGTGGTATCGCACAACTGGGACGAAATCCGGCGGCTGATGTGGGATTACGTGGGCATCGTGCGGACGAACAAACGGCTGGCGCGGGCCCAGAAGCGCATCGCGAATCTGCAGGAGGAGATACACGAGTATTACTGGAACTTCATCGTGACCAGCGATTTACTGGAGCTTCGCAACATCGCCACCGTGGCCGAGTTGATCGTGCGGTGCGCGTCGATGCGGCCCGAGAGCCGCGGCCTGCATTACAATCTCGATTATCCGCAAGCCAAACCCGATTGGGCGCAGCGCGACACGACGTTAAGAAAGTCGGAGACGGGGGGAACGCCGCCACCGTCTCAGTGAGGGGCCCGCAGCGAATCCAGATTGGACCGGGTCTGGTCCACCAGACTTTGGAACTGGGAGAGCTGGGCCGGGGAGATCAAAATTCTCGCGCTGTTGGTGCTGTAATCCTGGAGGAAGTACTGGATGACACCGCGGCGCTGGCTGGTGAAGGCGCCGACCCGGAACCCGGACTTGGTGACGTAACTGGCGACAAACGTGGGCTCGGAGGTCACCTTGTAATCAATTTTGGCGAGATAATCCAGGCCGTTGAGCAACGAATCCATTTCATCGTAGTCCACCACCTTTTTCCATATCCGCTGGTCGTTCGCGACCACTTCGACCGCCATGCCGTATTGCTTGCTGCCGGTGCTGGCATCCAGGGATTCCTTGCCGATCACCACGATATTCAACTGGTCAACGGCCAGCGAGCCGGTCTGGCCGGCGCCCTTGATAATCATCTTGCCGGTCTGGGCCTCAAACGTTTCCAGTTCCGTGGACGGCACGTTGGTGACCTGCGCGTGCACGGCGCCGGCGAAAAGGCCGGTAATCGCCAATAAAACGAAACGAAATTTAAGCATAATGATTTCTCCCTGGGGATTGGGTTGCGGGCATTCGACTTTGAAACCCCGACGAACGGGGAAAGTTTCACCAGCGCTGAATCGGCCGGATTGAGCCGTCCGCTTTTAAGATTGAATTTCGCCGGATTTCGTGGCTTTGTATGGCCGGACGCGCGCTTAGCTCAGCGGTAGAGCACTTCCTTCACACGGAAGGGGTCGCAGGTTCAAACCCTGCAGCGCGCACCAGTCTTCGCTCTGCGCTGCGCTTCGAGCTTCGGCTCGGCAAGCTACTGCGCCCCTTGCTTTTCTCAACGCCCAACCCGCCTCAAAACAGGTCTTCCTTTTCCTTGAACAGCACGTTGAACGTGGTCATCGAGCCGTAGCTGCGCGTGATGTATTGCTGCATCTCGACTTTCTCACCGTCGGTGAGCTTTTCATGCGCGTTAATTTTTTGTTCCAGCACGCGCAAATTGTTTCGGACCATGACAATTTTGTGGAAAAAGGTTTCCAGCGGGACTTCCTTGGTTTGCAACGTTGGATCGGTCGGGTGCAGAACCAATTTGCCGCCGTGCCAGCGGGCGCCCAATTTTTCAACAACGGCCTCCGGTTTTCCCAATCCCAGTTTGTCCAGCGCCGCGGCAACGGTTTCCTCGACAAATTGTCTCAGCGGCAGGTTCAACCCGCTGGCGGACATCCGCGGTTCCGCCGGTTCCAGACCGCTTGGTTCCGGGGCCACGGCACGTTTATCGCCGCTGTCAAACTGGATTTCGGCCGTGGTTTCGGAAATCGTCCTGACCGTGCCGGTGCCGTATTGCGGGTGACGCACCTTCATGCCGATGTGGAGGGATTCGATTTTCATGGGCCGATTTTAGCCACAGATGAAACACAGATAAACACGGATTTTTCGCGCGCGACTCAAAAAAACAAGCTGACAACGCGGCCGAACGCGCTAGGCTCCGAACAAAGAAATGGCCGCCAAATTTGACGATCGTTTTGAGTTCGAGCGTGTGTTGTCGGCCCAAGGTGTCCGTCGCATCGCGGGCGTGGATGAAGCCGGCCGCGGGCCGCTGGCCGGGCCGGTGGTGGCGGCGGCGGCCGTCCTGCCGGCGAGATGGGTGGAAGCCGGTCTGCCGAGGGAACTTGAAGGTTTGAACGATTCCAAGCAGCTCACGCCCCTGCAGCGCGAAGTGTTTTTTGCGTTTCTGACCGGCGGTAGCGAGGTGGAATATGCCGTCGCGCAAATTGATGCCGGGCAAATTGACGAGATCAACATTCTGCGCGCGACGCATCAGGCGATGAACGCGGCCCTGGCCGGATTGAACCCGCAGCCCCAGCACGCGCTGGTGGACGGCCGGCCGGTTAAAACCCTGCGCGTGCCACAGACGGCCATCATCCAGGGTGACGCGCGGAGTTATTCCATCGCCGCCGCAAGTGTGCTGGCCAAGGTCACGCGGGACCGGCTGATGCTGGAGTTTGACCGGCGATGGCCGGTCTACGGATTCGCCGGGCACAAAGGCTACGGCACGGCGCGGCATCTGGCGGCGCTGGCGGCCCACGGGCCCTGTCCGATCCATCGGAAAAGTTTCGCGCCGATGAAGCCGAAAGAGGTGGAATTATTTTAGACACGGATCGCACGAATTAACACGGAATGAATTGTTCAGGCCGGGCGCGTCACTCCGTGCGCGCCGAGTCTGGTGCTGGTGCGGCGGCGGGCAGAGGACTGCCCGCCCTGCCAATCGTCGGCGCTTCATCCGCAACTGAATAATGAACTTGTTGGGAAAACTGAGGGCGCGATTCGGGGGCAAAGAGAAGCCGGAACATTTGCGACGGGGTGAACTGGGCGAGCGGGCGGCCCGGACCTATTTACGCCGCCAGGGATTGAAATTTTTGGCGGCGAATTTCCGGTCCGAGCGCGGCGAGATTGATTTGATTTTTCGGGACGACGATTGTCTGGCGTTTGTTGAGGTCAAGACGCGTTCCTCGGAGGAGTGGACGCGGCCGGCGGCAGCGGTCAACGCGGAACGGCGGCGCCGGCTGTCGCGGTCGGCGCTGGATTATTTACGGCTGTTGAAAAACCCGCGGGTGAAGGTCCGTTTCGACATCGTGGAAGTGCTTCTGGCTGAGGGGAAAGTGTGCGAGGTGCGGCATTTGCCAAACACCTTTGCGATGACGAAGCCGTATCGCTACGGTTAAAAACCGCTTGCGCCGATCGGCCAGCAGGATGAAGGTTGCCTTAATCAGCCATGAGTCAGGCCATTAAAATGACGGTGGAGATCGCCTTGTCAGTGGTCGGCCTGGCCTGCCTCATTTGGCTTACCATCCGGGCACTTAAGCGTGCGGAAGACCCGGCAAGAATAATTTTCAAATGGGCGGTTACCATTCCCGCCGTTATTTTTGGCCTGTGGTTGGCCAGGGGGAGTGGAATATTCGGGCCGATCCTCATCGCTGTCATGGGAATCATCCTGTCGATCATGTGGACCCCGCACATCAGCGAATGGATTTCCCGGCCGCTGTCGAGTTTGTATGACGGCGGCACGGAACCCCCGGAGCCGAAGCCGTATTATTCCATCGCGCAAGCCAAACGGCAGCGCCGCGAATTTCTCCAGGCGGTGGTCGCCATTCGTGAGCAGCTCGCGCGTTTTCCCAACGATTTTGAGGGTGTGATGTTGCTGGCCGCCATCCAGGCCGAGGATTTACAGGATCTGCCCTCGGCGGAAATCACATTGAATCATTTCTGCGAGCAGCCGGAACCGCCGCCCCGGCAGTTTGCCGCCGCAATGAACCAGCTCGCCGACTGGCACATCAAACTGGTGCAGGACTTTGATTCGGCGCGCGCGGCGTTGGAGAAAATCACCGCGCGTTTTCCCGACACGGAATTGTCGTTGCGGGCGGCGCAGCGCATCGCCCATCTGGGGGGAACGGAAAAAAGGGTGTTGGCATCGCTCGACCGCCAGCCGGTGGCCATGCCGGAAGGCGTTAAAAACGTCGGGCTGCTGGCATCGTCGGAGCATTTACGCCCGACGGAAGCCGACCCGACGAAGCTCGCCGCCGCTTATGTCAAACACCTGGAGGAGCATCCGCTCGACACCGAGGCGCGCGAGAAACTGGCGGTCATCTACGCGGAGCATTACCAGCGGCTGGATCTGGCCGAGGGCGAATTGAACCAGTTGATTGAGACGCCGAACCAACCGGCGAAACGCGTGGCGCACTGGCTGAATCTGTTGGCGGATTTGCAGGTTCAACACGGCGCGGATTACGAAACCGTGCGGGGAACGCTCGAGAAGATTGTCGGGCGCTTTCCCGATCTGGCGGCGGGAGAAATGGCGCGGACCCGGCTGGGCCGGTTGAAGCTCGAACTCAAGGGACGGAAACAAACCCGGGACGTGAAGCTCGGCGTTTACGAGCAGAACATCGGGCTAAAACAAGGTTCACCGCGCCAGTTGTAGCGCGACTTCCTTTTCGAGTTCGTGCGCCATATCGAGGTCCTGGATGCCCATTTTGGTACGGGCCTCCACCTGGATCTGCGTGATTTGCGGGTCCACCTCCTCGACGCGCATCCACACGGTGTTCTGGTTCACGCGACCCTTGAACGCCCGCACCGTGTTCGTGGTGTCGTGCGGGATATATTCGGTGAGCAGCGTGCCGTCGGTGTTAATGACCTTGATGGCCGCGCCGTAAACTTCGTCCACCGACCGCTGGTAACGTCCGCCCACGGAATCCCGTCCGAACGGCATGCCGGGCGTCTTGGTATCGCTTACGGTGGTGACACAACCGGCGGTCGCAATGACGATGACTGCGAGCGCCATGAATATTTTCGTTTTCATCCTGCCCCTAGACAATCACAACCGCCGCGCGCGTCAAGCGGATTCCGGTCCGCCGGCTCGACAAGCGCCCGGGAAAATGCCAGTATTAATCCATGGTCGCGAACAAGCTGGAGGAACTGCGTACCCGGCTGCGTTGCTATGGCTCCTGCCTGGTGGCGTATTCCGGCGGCGTGGACTCCGCCTTCCTGGCGCGCGTGGCGCACGAAGTTCTCGGTGAAAAATTCCTGGCCGTCATTGCCGATTCGCCGAGTCTGCCGCGCCGCGAACTGGCGGAGGCGCTGGAGGTTGCGGCACAGTTCGCGTTTCCCGTGCGTGTCGTTGCCACAAAGGAATTTGAAAACGAAAATTACACGGCCAATCCGGTCAACCGCTGTTATTTCTGCAAGCATGAATTGTTCGAGGTCCTGGCGCCGATTGCGCGCGCGGAACAGCTGGCGGTGATTGCGTACGGCGAAAATGCGAGCGACGCCGGCGATTTTCGTCCCGGCGCCCGGGCGGCGGTGGAATTTCAGGTGCGGGCCCCGCTCAAGGAAGCGGGTCTGACCAAGGCGGAAATCCGCCAGTTATCGGCGCAATTGGGTCTGCCGACGGCGGACAAGCCGCAACTGGCCTGCCTGAGTTCGCGCGTGCCCCACGGCGAGCCGGTGACACCGGAAAAGCTGCAAATGATTGAAGCGGCGGAAAATATTTTGCGCGATCTGGGCTTTCACGATGTGCGCGTCCGTCACCATGAATTGGGTCCGAGGTCCGGGGTCCGGGGTCCGGAGTCCGATAACGGCGAAGCTCGTCCTTCGCCCCTGGCCCTTCGCACTGCCCCGTGCCTGGCCCGCATTGAGCTGGGACCGTCGGAAATCCGGCGCTTTCTCGAAGACGGCACTTCAACCAAAGTCGTCGAGGCCTTCCGGGGAATCGGTTATGCGCACGTGACCCTGGATTTGGAGGGTTATCGCCGCGCCGGCAGACCGGTGAAACTTTTAGCCCGTAACGGTTTTAGATAGAGGAAGCTATGCCGCAATTTTCGTATCGCGCGCGCCGCCGCAGCGGCGAGTTGGTCGAGGGCGTTCTGGACGTTGCCGACCGGGCGGCGGCCCTGGCGCACGTCGAGCGACTCGGACTTTTCCCGGTGGCCGTGGATGCTTCCAAAGGGGGTCCGGTGGTGGGCGATAAACGCGCGCGTACCAAGGTGGATTTGACGGTATTTTTGCCGCCGACGTTGCGCGCGCAGTTGCTGCAGCCGCGCAAGCCGAAGATGCAGGAGCTGGCGACCTTTACCCAGCAACTGGCGAATTTGCTGCAGGCGGGGATGCCGCTGGCGACCGCGCTTCACAGCATGACGTACCTGGAAACCAAGGGCATTCCGTCGGACGTGAGCCGCCTGCTCCGGCAGGAAGTGACCGAAGGCAGAAGTTTGTCCGACGCCATGGCCAAGCAACCGCGGGTCTTCTCCGATTTGTATATCAACATGGTCCGTGCGGGCGAACAGAGCGGCGCCCTGGTGGAAGTGCTTCGGCGCATGGCCGATCATTTTGAAAAATTCGCCCTGGTCCAGGCGAAATTCACCTCGGCCCTGATTTATCCCGCGGTGGTTTGTTGTGTGGGCGCCGGCATCATCGTTTTTTTCATGACCTTCATATTGCCCCGGTTCATGTCCATTTTTGGCAGCGTCGGGTTCACCCAGTTGCCGACGATGACGTTGCTTTTGATCAGCATCAGCAACGCGTTCAAATATTACTGGTGGCTGATGATCCTGATCGTCATTCTGGCCGTCATTTTATTCAAGCGATTTCAGGCCACGGACGCCGGCCGCCGCCGGATTGATGGATGGAAAATGAAGGCGCCGCTGGTCGGGCGGGTGATCTGCCTGAATCTATACGGCCAGTTTGCGCGCACCCTCTGCACGCTGCTCCAGAATGGCGTGCCGGTGCTCACGGCGTTGAAAATCACCGAACAGGTCATCCCCAATTGCATTATCAAGGAGGCGGCGGCCAAAACCCGTGACGCGGTGACGGATGGAAAGACGATTGCCCAGCCTTTGGCCCAGAGCAAGGTATTCCCCCAGTTGATGGTGGACCTGGTAAAAATTGGCGAGGAAACCGGCGACGTGGCCGGCGCGTTGAATAATGTCGCCGAAACCTACGAAAATGAGTTGAACATCGCTTTGCGAGTGATGACCAACCTGATAGAACCCACGCTGATCATCGGCATGGCCGTCGTGGTTGGCTTTTTGCTGGTGGCGGTGCTGGGGGCAATGTTCTCGATGATTTCCAGCATCGGCAGTTCGGCGGAGGGTCCCTGATGCAAACCGGGCGAGAACCGGGAAAGCGTCACGGGTGCGAGGCCTCCGTTTTTCCCTTCGTGGCACCCGGTCATGAACGGGCGCGGGCGTTTACGCTCCTCGAAATCATGATGGTCGTGGCCATCATCGGCCTGATGCTGACCATGGGGGTGCCGGCAATCCTGCGGACCATGCACGAGGAACCCCTGCGCAAGGCGGTCAACGACGTGGTCAACATTTGCAGCCACGCCCGCGCCCAGGCGATTCTGCACGGGGAAACGACCACCGTCGTGTTCCATCCCCAGTCGAGGCAAATTTCACTGGCGGTCATGGCCGCCACCAATGCGCCCGACGGGTTCCCTCCGCCGGCCGCGCCGGCCGGTGAAACGATAACGGCGCCGGCCAATGCGTCGGCGCTGAACTCCACACAGTTTGCCGACAGCATAACCATTGATATGCTGGATGTTAATCTGTTGGAGTACAAGGAGGCGGACGAAGCGCGGGTGCGTTTTTTTCCGGACGGGACCAGTGATGAAATGACCCTGATCATCCACAGCGGCGATCAGTACCGGAAAATCACGCTGGAAGTGCCCACCGGCCTGGCTTCCGTGGAACTGATCCAATGAAAATGCGAATTGGCCCGCCGATGTTCCGCCGCGGCTTTACCCTTTTGGAGGTGATGTTTGCCATGGTCGCGTTTTGCACGGCGATGTTTGTGATTCTGGCGTTGGTTTCCAATTCGCTGGCCAACGCGCGCCGGTTGCAACGGCCGCTGCTGGATGCCGGCGTGGTGGCGGCCGAATTGTCCCAAACCAACCTGGTCACAGGCATTCACCACGTTGACCTCGGGGAACTGCTGGGGAACACCTACAACGGTTACATTTGCACCTACGACATCGAGGAAGTGGAGTCGAACAAGTTGTTTCAGGTCGATTTCATTGTCCAAAGCAATTCCGGCGACAAGCCGGTCGTTTCCAAGATGAGCACTCTGCTGTTCAGCCCGAATTCGCCGGCGGGGCCCCTCGACGGAGCCACGGCCACCCCATGAAATTTTCCAGTCAAGAGCCGGGAGTTGGGAGCCGAACGCCGGCACGCGGCGCGCGGAATCGTTTTTGCCCTCGACCCTCGCCCCTCGGCCCTCGGCCCGATTGCGCGTTCACGCTGCTCGAAATCATGCTGGCCATTGCGATTTTCAGCCTCGTGATGGTGGCGATTTATTCGTCCTGGACGCTCATCCTGCGCGCCACGAAGGTAGGCCGGGAAGCCACGGCCCAAGTCCAGCGCCGGCGCATTGCCGTGCAGACGATCGAAAACGCGCTCATGTGTGTCCAATCGTTTCAAGCGTCCCTGTCCTATTACACCTTTGTCGTCCAAAATGGTGACGAACCGCTGCTGAGTTTCACAGCGCGGTTGCCGGACGATTTTCCGCGCAACGGCCGGTTTGGCGGCTTTAATCTGCGGCGCGTGACTTTTTCGGTCGAGGCCGGGCCGAATGCGGAGACCGATTTGGTGCTCCGGCAGAACCCGATGCTCATGGACATGGACCAGGACGAGCAGGAGCACCCGCTGGTGCTGGCCCGAAATGTAAGAAGCTTGACCACCGAATGTTGGGATCCCACAAAAAAAGATTGGTCGGACAAATGGGATAACACCAATCAGATTCCGACGCTGGTCCGTTACACCCTCGTGCTGGGCGGAAATAAGCAGGACCACAATTTGGGGGGCGCCGGCCCCGAATTGACCGTTACCCGCGTCGTTGCCCTTCCGTCGGTCATGGTCCCAACCGCGGTGCAATCGCAGTCAGCCGGCGGCGGTGGCCTCCGGCCGCCGGCGTTCAACCGGATGGGAGGGACCTGATGAAAATTCCCGCTCAACCCCGGCCGCAGGGCATTGCCCTCGTCATCGTGATGATCGCGATTTTTTTGCTGTCCGTGATGGCAGCGATCTTCGCGACTTCAATGAAAGTCGAGACCAAGCTGGCGCAAAACGCCGAGCACGGGGAACAACTGCTCTGGCTGGGCCGTTCCGGAGTCGAGCGGGCACGCTGGATTCTGTCCCAGCAATTGACCATTCCCAACGAGCCATATGACTCCCTGAACCAATTCTGGGCAAGTGGACAGGCCAGTTTTGATGAGAGCAACAGTGTGTTCAGCGGTTTGGCGCTGGACAATTACCGGGTTGGCGACGGAACCATTTCGATCAAGATCGTTGATCTCGAGCGCAAGGTGAACATCAACACGGCCAATGCCGCCGCCTTGCAACAGGCGCTCACCCTGATGGGCGTCGGCGCGGACCAAATTTCGGTCATCTCCGATTCCATTCTGGATTGGATTGACCCGGACGACAATCCGCATCTGGCCGGCGCCGAGAGTGACTATTATCAAAGCTTGAACCCACCCTACTACGCCAAGAATGCGCCCATTGACGACCTGTCGGAATTGCTGCTGGTCAAAGGCATTGCCGATCACCCGGAGATTTATTGGGGAGGCAGTGCCACCAACCACGCGCCCGCCGCGTTCCAGCAGAAACTGGGGTTCGTGAATTCACCATTCCAGGCCGCGGATTATCCGTTTGGATTGAAGGATCTTTTCACCCCCATTTCCACCGGCCGCATCAATATCAATACGGCTGACGAAAACGTGCTGCAAATGATTCCGGGGGTGGACGAAGCCACCGCGCAAAATATCATCAAGCTGCGCGCCGGGCCCGACGGTGTGGACGGCACGGACGACGACACGCCTTTCCAGAATTTTAACCAGCTCGTCCAGGCGGGTTTGAGCCCGCAATTGGTCGGCCAGCTCGCCCAGCTCTGCACCGTTCGCAGCGCCACATTCGAGGTTCACGTGACCGCCCGAATTGGCGACGACCAGCGCGAATACGTCGCCATTCTTTACCGCAACGCGCCCACCGATATCCAGGTCCTGAGTTTTTACTGGAAATGATGGTAAATTGCGGTTGAATTCGCACGACGGCCCATTATCGTTCCGTCATGCGCTGGCTGCTGCTGAGTTTGCTTTTGTTGGGTTCGCTTTCGGCGGCCTTTGCCGGCGAAGCCGCCGGCGGCCGCGTCGTCAAGGTCCTGCCGCTTTTCCTCGATGTCCACGGCCATGAAGCGCTGTCGCCGAGTCTGTACGATCGTGACGCCTATCAGGTTTATCTCCGCCGGCACGCCGATCAACGTTCGGCCATTCGCTTCGATGTTTTATGGAAGGCGGCAAATACCGGCGAGGCCCGGCTCAAATTGCGGGTGGAACTGCGCGGCCTCGGCCCGGATGGAATGCCGCACCAAGCCACGCTCGAACAACCGGTCTCACCCCATTTCCTCCGTCATTGGAATTCATTGACACTCGGTGGCGGGGCTTATAAAGACTTCGGCGAACTTGTCGCCTGGCGGGTTACGCTCTGGTCGGGCGAGCAATGCCTGGGTGAGCAAAAATCATTTTTATGGTAAAGTTGCGTTGGCCAGGAATGGACGTCTGCCTTGACTTCCTCCGTCGTACTGGCGATAAGCTCGGGCGCGCCCCAATGTTGCCCGTCAAAGTACCCGTCAAAATCGTTTGCAGTTGCGGCCAGAAATACGCCTTCGATGTATATCCGCTGAATGGCCGCATGCCGTCGCCGATCCGGTGTCCCGTGTGCGGCGTGGACAGCACGACCGTGGCGGATGAAATCATTGCCCTCGCCCTCAAGCCACCGGCGCTGCCGGTGCCGGCAGCGCCACCGCCTCCGCCGGCCGCTCCAACACCGGCACCACTGCCTTCGCTATCACCGCCACCCCCGACGCCTTTGATCATCCGCCCGCGAACCCTGACCAGCGCCCCGCCGCCGGTTCAGGCCGACAAGTCCGGTACCGAAGCCGCCGCTTGGCGCCAGCGCGCCCTGGAGGCGGAACGCCGGGCGGAGCAGGCCCAGGCCTTTGCCAAGGCCAATCTGGCACCGCATCTGGCCCAGGTCCTCAAGGAGACGGTGGTTCAGGAACTGGCCGTGCAACGCCGCGAATTGCTCAAGGCCCAGGAGGAAGCAACCATGGAAATTGCCGCCATGATCCACCGGCTCGATTCCGTGCAGGCGCCCTTGCAGGACCGGTTGCACTCTTACGAGGCGCGCATCCAGGAACTGGAAAAGGAACTTAACGTGTTGAACGAGGAAAATCGCGAACTGCTGAAGCTCAAAATCGAAATGATTCGACGCCAGCTTGAGGTTGAACGTGTTCACAGCCGCCTGGAATTCAACGCAAATTAGCCGCTGGTTTGGTTTCTTGCGGGGTGCTAGGTGCTGGCGGTTCTCCGGTCGTGCGTGTGCAGTGCGTGCTCGTAACATTGCAATGCCTCTTCGTAGCGCGACATCCGATTGAACAAACCGCCTTTGTGGAGGTAGGCAATGGTCATCGAATTATCGGCGGCAATCGCATCGTCGTAACAGGCAATGGCTTCCTCAAACCGGTCCAGCTTCTCGAGCGCGTCCGCTTTTTTAATCAACGTCTCGGCGCGTTTCGGGTCAAGCGCCAGGGCCTGATCAAAACAGGCCAGGGCCTTCTCCGGCTCGTTGTCGTTGAGCAACGACTGGCCTTCCGCGAGCAGACTGCCAACCTTTGTGTCGCGACCAGGACCGGCCGCTGCCGGCGGCGCGCCGTTGGGGCCGTCGGTGGCCGGTGAAACGGTTTCAGTCAACGGGGCCTGCGCCGTGTGTTCCAATTCGAGAATCCGCTTTTCCAGGCGTTCGACGACATGGAACAGGCGGGTGTTGGCCAACTGTACGGCGGCCCGTCCGGGTGCGGCATGCACCTCACCGGCCGGCAGCAACGAGGAGGCATTCCCGTCGTCCAACGTTAATGCGGACGGGCGGAGCGCGGACAATTCAACCAGCCGCGTGACGGTACGCCACTGAAAATAAGCCATGAAGAGCATGGCGGCCAGGCCCACCACGACGAACGCGCCGGCCAGAATCAGCGTGAGCCGTTGCGCCTTTTGCGTCGCCTCATTTTCACTGGCGTGTTGTGCGGCCACGGTTTGTTCGAGCACCTGGAGGCGCGCATTCAGGTCCGCCGTGTCCCGTTGCGCTTCGGCGGTGGCGGCGGCCCGGTTGCTTTCGATGAGCAATTGCGTGGCGTGAAGCTGTTCCTGAATTTGCAGGAAGGCGTTCAGGGAATCCTGCGTGATTTTGTCCCCGGCCTGGCGCGGAGAAACGGTGGTGTTGTTGGTTTCATCGGCCAATGCCCGCGGCCCCAGCCCTACGCTGAATAGACAACCGGCGCAAATCAACAAAAGCTTGAAGCGAAACATCACGCTCATACTGAGGCCGCGAGCCTGAGCCGCCCGGCCGCCAAAGTCAAGCGCCCGGCAGGATGACTTATTGATGACTTATTCCCAGCCTCAATCCCGCTTGTTCAGATCAAACTTCAGCCGGGTGCGGGAACCGGTCTGGTCGTTGCGGATTTCCATTTCCTGGAGTTCCCATTGCCCATTCACCTTTTTGAACGATTTCGGATAAAATTCCTTCAATAATTCGCCCTTCGGGTCGTAGGCCTCGGCTTGGACGATGCCGAGCGTTTCATTGTCAATCCATGAAACCACGCGCGCATAGCCGTTCGGGGATGGATTGGGGTTCGTGCTTTCCAGGACCTGACAGGAACGGCCGCGCCGCATCTCGTGTTTCAAAATCCTTTGCTCCGGCCAGTGAAAAAATTCCAGGCCCAGATCGCAGAGCCAGAAATCCGAGCCCGCAAAAGGCGACATGAGGGTGGTCCCGGAAATTTGATGGCTTTGAAAAAGGTGGCCCAACCAGGGGACGTCCCCGGGTATGGGAATCTGTCCTGTAAAATTGGTGTCGTAAAAATACGTGTTCGGCTGGGCGACGGCGTGAATGACCAAAAAGATCACGGTGTGATTGGTCAAGTTTGCCTCGTATAAGCTTCGCCAGGTGGCCGTCGTGACAATGGTTCTGCACATCACCGGAACTTGAAAGCCATGCCCGCTGCCGTCACGGATTTCCAATGTGCCCTTATTTGTAAGATTGTCCGCCGGCCACTGTTGCAAAATTTGTTGCGCCAGCTGACGGCCCTGGACTTCTGCGTCGGACAGATGGTTGGTTTCCCCTGCGACGGCACCGTTGATGATCAACCAGCCCAGTGCGATGGATGCGAGCCGCCCGATCATTGCGGTTCCAGCGCCAGCCGCAGCACGTCCGAAATATGCCGGACGAAATGCACTTTGAGTCTTGAGCGCGCCTCGGTCGGCACGTCCAGCCAGTCCGACTTGTTTTGTTCGGGCAGAATGATTTCCTTCATTCCGAATCGCACCGCGGCCAGCACCTTTTCCTTGATGCCGCCGACGCGCAGGACGCGGCCGCGCAGGCTGATCTCACCGGTCATCGCCAGGCGGGAACGTACCATCCGCTTGGTGAGCAGTGACGCCAGCGCCGCCACGAGGGGCACGCCTGCGCTCGGTCCATCCTTGGGCGTCGCGCCGGCCGGCACGTGAATGTGAATGTCGAATTTGTTGTAATTGTTCAGGTCCAGGTCGAGCAATTTGGCCTGACTGCGCAAATAGCTCACCGCTGTTTGCGCGCTTTCCTTCATCACTTCCCCCAGGGAACCGGTCAGCAGCAGATTGCCCCGGCCGCGCATCCTCGTGGCTTCGATGAACAAAATGTCGCCACCCACCGGCGTCCAGGCCAGGCCGGTGGCGATGCCGAATTCGGTGATCTTCTCCGCCGTTTCGGAAACGAAGGGCGCGTGGCCCAGATAATTCTTCAGACCGTTGGCATCGAGCTTGAGCGCCACTGCCGTGCCGTTGCGGGAAATAATCTTGCGCGCCGCCTTGCGCGAGAGCGCGGCAATCTCGCGCTCCAACTGCCGCACCCCGGCCTCGCGGGTGTATTCGCGGATGAGTTTGCGCAGCGCCGAGTCGGTGAATTTGATGTCCTGCCGCGTGAGGCCGTGCTCCTCGACCTGGCGGGGAACCAGATATCGTTTGGCGATCTCCAGTTTTTCAGATTCGGTGTAGCTGGGCAGTTCAATGACTTCCAGCCGGTCGCGCAACGCGGCATGAATGGGCTCCAGCCAGTTGGCGGTGGCGACGAACAGCACGCGCGAGAGGTCAAACTGCAAATCCAGGTAATGGTCGGTGAAGGTATGGTTCTGCGCCGGGTCCAGGACTTCCAGCAAGGCCGCCGCGGGGTCGCCGCGGAAATCCGCGCCAACCTTGTCCAATTCGTCGAGCAAAATCACCGGGTTGCGGCTTTCGATGCGGCGGAGCGTCTGGATGATTCTGCCCGGCATCGCGCCGACGTAAGTCCGCCGGTGGCCGCGGATCTCGGCTTCATCCCGCATGCCGCCGAGCGCGATGCGCGCGAACTTGCGGCCCAGCGCGTCGGCCACGCTTTTGCCGAGCGAGGTTTTGCCGACCCCGGGCGGGCCCACGAGACAGAGAATCGGTCCCTTGATCTGTTTGCGGCGTTTGATGACCGCCAGAAACTCCAGCAGGCGCTCCTTGATTTTCGTCAAACCATAATGTTGTTCGTCCAGGATGCGCTCGGCTTCCTTCAAATCAATCTTGTCCTCGGTCTCCTTTTCCCACGGCAGGTTGAGGATCCAATCGAGGTAATTGCGGGCCACCGCGTATTCGGCGGCGGCGGGCGGCGTCAGCTGCAGGCGCTCCAACTCCAGCAGGGCGGCCTTGCGGGCCTCGTCGGGCATCGGTGTGGAGTCGATTTTTTCGCGCAACGACCGGGTTTCGCCGCTGCCGGGTTCGCCTTCGCCCAGTTCGCGCTGGATGGCGCGCATCTGTTCGCGCAGGAAAAAATCGCGTTGCGTTTTGGCAATGGACGACGCGACGTCGTTCTGGATTTTGGAGCTGAGCGTGAGCACCTCATGCTCGCGGTTGAGCATGGGCAACAATTTTTGCAGGCGCTCGCGGACGGAGATGGTTTCCAGCAACTTCTGCCGGTCTTCGAGGCTGAGGTTTAAATTACCGGCAATGAGGTCGGCGAAATGGCCGGGGTGTTCGGTGTTCAGCGCGGCGATTTTGACCTGGTCCGAGAGTGCCGGCGACATCTTGGCAATTTCCTCGAATTGCTTGTGCGCGTTGCGCAGGATGGCCTGGAGTTCAACGGAATCCTCCGTTTCGTCGCGGAGCAATTCGTAGCGAGCGGACAAATACGGCGACGAGGGCGGATATTCCGTGATGTGAATGCGCCACAATCCCTCGACCAGCACGCGCGCGGTGCCGTCGGGAAATTTCACCATCTTCACCAGGCGCGAGACGCAGCCGACTTCGTGCAAATCCTCCGGTTTGGGCTCGACGACCTCGGGCTGGCGTTGCAGCACCACGCCCAGCAACCGGTCACCCGCCACCACGTCGTCAATCAGCTTCAGGCTAGGTCCGGTCTCGACGAGCAGCGGGACGAGGGTGCCGGGAAAGATGACAATGTCCGACAAGCCAAGAATC
>JAJPJM010000086.1 GCA_021324235.1 Verrucomicrobiota bacterium | reverse complement strand
GTCGTAGCGCGGAGTGAATCGTCTGGGGATTTTCTCCAGCCCGCCTTCGTTTCACTTTGGCGCGGCAGTCTTCACTCTACGCTGCGCTCCGGGCGAAGACTGGCGGAGAGAGAGGGATTCGAACCCTCGATACCCTTTTGGAGTATGCACGCTTTCCAGGCGTGTGCCTTAAACCGCTCGGCCATCTCTCCCACCGGTTCACCTGCCGTCCCCTCGGGAACAAAACCGACCGGCTGCCTTATTCCACGAGCCCGCCTCAAAGGCAAGCTCATTCCGGCAGCGTCCTAATTGTAGGCGACGAGGTGACGAGTCGTTGGGGTCAGCACTCCTTACGTCGTGCCCTACCACCAAATCAGAGCGCCAAGTTCATTCCGGGCGGCCGGACCGCCGGCCGGTCGGTTTGTCCATTTTGCCACAAAACAAATTGACACGGCAAAAAATCAAAATTATCTGTGAAACGAACGTTTGAATCGTGCGGGTGAGTTGTGATAGTTTGGGCCTTCCGATGCCGGAGCTTTTGCCATCAATCATTTTTACGCCCGAACCGGCGGAAACAACGGGAACGACGAACATGAATTTGAGTGAACAACGGAATGGAACGGGAATACCGCGCGCCACCCTGGTTTGGGCAACGGCGGTTTCGCTGACGTTGCTGGTGCTGGCTGGTTGCGGTCATCAACCGGCCCAATTCGCCCCGCCTCCACCCGAGGTCAGTGTGGTCACCATCGCGCCGGAATCCGTGGCCCTCACGACGGAATTGCCGGGCCGGATTGATCCCGTGCGGGTGGCCCAGGTGCGTGCGCGGGTGGACGGGATCGTCCTGCACCGGGAATTTAGCGAAGGCGCGGACGTCACCAATGGCGAAGTGCTTTACCAAATTGATCCCGCGCCCTACCAGGCATCGCTCGACAGCGCGAACGCCAGCTTGATGCAGGCGCAATTGCTGGTGCAGCGCTACCAGCCGCTGGTGGGGATCAATGCCGTAAGCAAACAGGATTACGACAACGCCGTCTCCGCCGCAGCCCAGGCCAAGGCCGCGCAGGAAATCGCGGCGGTTAATTTTGGTTATTGCACCGTCACGGCGCCGATTTCCGGGCAGATCGGCGCGGCCCTGGTCACCGAAGGCGCGCTGGTCAGCCAGAGCGCCGCGACGGAAATGGCCCTGGTGACCCAACTGGACCCGATTTATTGCGATTTCACCGAATCGAGCACCGAAGTGCTGCAACTGCGGCACGAATTGGAAAACGGCGCGCTCAAGAGCGTCGCGCCCGGCGAAGCCAAAGTCACGTTGCTGTTGGACGACGGGACAACGTACCAGCACCCCGGTAAATTATTATTCTCCGATATCACGGTGGACCCGACCAGCGGCATGGTCACGTTGCGGGCCGAATTCCCGAATCCCGACCACCTGCTTCTGCCGGGGATGTTTGCGCGGGGCGTGTTGGAACAGGCGGTGGACGCCCAGGCCATCACCGTTCCGCAGCGCGGCGTCAGTATCGGACCGAATGGCAACGCCACCGCGCTGGTGGTGGGCGCGGACGGCAAGGTGGCCGCCCGCGTGATTAAAATCGGCCAGGCCGTGGGGAACAAATGGGTGGTCACGGATGGGCTGAAAGCCGGGGAACAGGTTGTCGTCGAAGGTTTGCAAAAAGTTCAACCGGGCATGGTGGCGAAACCGATTCCATTTAATGCCGCCGGCGACAACAGCGCCCCGCCCGCGGCACCGGCCCAGGGAAATTAACCGGACCTCGCCATGCCGAAATTTTTCATCGACCGCCCGATTTTTGCCTGGGTGCTGTCCCTGCTCATCATGATGACGGGGATTCTCGCCATCACCCACCTGCCGGTGGCCCAGTATCCCAGCGTCGCGCCGCCGTCCATCGCCATCAACGCCACTTACGCCGGCGCCTCCGCGAAAACGGTGCAGGACACGGTCACGTCGGTGATCGAGCAACAGATGAACGGCATCGACAACCTGCTCTATATTTCGTCCAGCAGCAGCGCGAGCGGCCAATCCTCCGTCACACTTTATTTCCAGTCCGGCACCGACCCGGACATTGCGCAGGTGCAGGTGCAGAACAAATTGCAACTGGCCGTCCCCAGTCTGCCCCAGACCGTCCAGCAGGCGGGCATCACCGTCGTCAAATCCACCCGCAACTTCCTGATGTTCTTCACGCTGTCGTCCACGAATAACAGCATCAGCGCCATCGCGCTGGGCAATTACATCGCTTCCAGCGTGCTGGACCCCATCCGGCGCGTCACCGGCGTGGGCGAAGCGGACCAGTTCGGCACCGAGAACGCCATGCGCCTCTGGCTGAATCCGCAAAAGCTCGAAAGTTACAACCTCAGCGTCAACGACGTCATCGACGCCGTGCAATCCCAGAACGTCCAGGTCCCGGTCGGCCAACTGGGTTCGCCGCCGTCGGTGCAGGGGCAGGAAATCAACATCACGTTGCAGGGCCAAAGCACGTTGAACACCGTCAAGCAGTTTGAGGACATCCTTCTGCGGGTGAATCCCGACGGTTCGCGGGTGTATCTGCGCGACGTGGCCCGGGTCGAGTTGGGCGGCGCGGATTATTCCGTCCAGGCGCGCGTGGACGGGCGGCCGGCCGCCGCCGTGGGCATCCGGCTGGCGCCGTCGGCCAACGCCGTGGCCACCGCCAACGCCGTCCGCGCCAAGGTCGCGGAACTTTCCAAATTCTTCCCGCCGGGGGTGCGCGTGGATTTCCCCTACGACGCCTCCGAATTCGTGCGCGCTTCCATCAAGGAAGTGGTCTGGACGCTGGTGGAGGCCATCGTGATGGTGTTCCTGATCATCTTTTTGTTCCTGCAAAATTTCCGGGCGACCTTCATCCCCACCATCGTCATTCCGGTGGCCTTGCTGGGCACGTTTGGCGTCATGTATGCGCTCGGCTTTTCCATCAATGTCCTGACCATGTTCGGCATGGTGCTGGCCGTGGGCGAACTGGTGGACGACGCCATCGTGGTCGTGGAAAACGTGGAACGCATCATGAGCGAGGAGGGCTTGCCGCCGCGGGAGGCGACCATCAAGGCCATGAAGCAAATCACCGGCGCGCTCATCGGCATTTCGCTGGTGCTGACGGCGGTGTTCATCCCCATGGCCTTCTTCGGCGGCTCGGTCGGCGCCATCTACCGGCAATTTTCGCTGGCGATGGTTTCGTGCATGTTGTTTTCCATCTTTCTGGCGATGTCCCTCACGCCGGCCTTGTGCGCGTCGCTGCTCAAGCCGGTGGAGAAAGGGCATCACCTGCGGAAGGAGGGGTTTTTCGGCTGGTTCAACCGCGGTTTTCTTGCGACCCGGAAAAATTATGAAAGTTACCTGGGCCGGATGCTGGCCCGGGCGCCACGGTATCTCGCCATTTATCTGGCGATTGTCGTGGCGGTGGGCTGGTTGTATCTCCGGCTGCCCTCGTCATTTTTGCCGGACGAAGATCAGGGCTATTTCATCACCCTCATCCAGTTGCCGGTGGGTGCGACCCAGGAACGCACCGTGGCCGTGCTCAAGCAGGTGGAGCATTACTATTTGGGCCTGCCGGAGGTGGCGGGCATGGTGGACGTGGCCGGTTTCAGTTTCAACGGCGCGGGCCAGAACGCCGCCCTGGCCTTCGTTCATTTGAAAGACTGGAGCCAGCGCCGCGGCGCGCAACATCACGTGGACGCCATCATCGGCAATGCCTTTGGAGCCTTGAACCAGATCAAGGACGCGATGATCATCCCCATCAATCCCCCGCCGATTCCCGAACTGGGGATTTCCGCGGGTTTCGATTTCGAACTGGAGGACCAGGGCGGTTTGGGCCACGACCAGCTCATGCGGGCGCGCGACCAGTTGATGGCGATGGCCGCGACCAACCAGGACATCGTCCAACTGCGCTTCCAGGGACTGGAAGACACGCCGCAGCTCCAGGTGGACATTGACCAGGCCAAGGCCAGCGCGCTGGGGATCTCGCTGGCGGATTTGAACACGGCGCTGGCGGCCTACTTCGGTTCCGATTACATCAACAATTTTGTGCATGGCAACCGGGTGCAGCGGGTCATCGCCCAGCTGGACGCGCCGTATCGCATGCAGCCCCAGGACGTCGGCAAGGCCTACGTGCGCAACAGCCAGGGGCAGATGGTTTCCCTGTCCAGCCTGGCCACGTTGCATTGGATCTACGGTTCGCCGGCGTTGCAGCATTACAACGGTTTTCCTTCGCTGGAATTGCAGGGTTCCGCGCCGCCGGGCAAAAGTACGGGCCAGGCCATGACTGCCATGGAAAATCTGGCCAAAAAACTGCCCACTGGCTTTGGTTACGAATGGACCGGCCAGTCCTTCGAGGAACGCTTGTCCGCCAGCCAGGCCCCCCTGCTCTACGCGTTGTCGCTCATCGTGGTGTTCCTGGCGCTGGCCGCGCTTTATGAAAGCTGGTCCATCCCGGTGGCGGTGATTCTGGTGGTGCCGCTCGGCATCCTCGGCGCCCTGCTGGCCGCCACGTTGCGCGGCCTGCCCAACGACGTCTTCTTCAAGGTCGGCCTGCTGACCATCGTGGGCTTGTCCGCCAAAAACGCCATCCTCATTGTGGAATTTGCCAAGGACCTTCAGGCGCAGGGCAAGGGTTTGATCGAAGCCGCGCTGGAGGCGGCGCATCTGCGGTTACGGCCGATTCTGATGACGTCGCTGGCGTTCATCCTGGGCGTGATGCCGCTGGCCTTGAGCACCGGCGCCGGTTCGGCCAGCCGGCACGACATCGGCACCGGCGTGGCCGGCGGCATGATCACAGCCACCGTACTGGCCGTTATTTTCGTGCCCGTGTTCTTTGTGGTCGTCCGCCGGTTGTTTAAATCCCAAAAAACCACACCCACCATGCTGCCACCCAAGCCCACTGGCCTGGAGGATGCCGACGGAAACAATCATCCGGCCAAGCCATGAGCCAATTTCAATCATTACAGAACGTTGGAGCGTCAAAGCGCGAAGCGTTGAAGCGTGTTCGTCGCGTGTTCCGTTTCAACGCTTCAACGCTTCAACGCATCACGGGTGGGTTGCTCGTCCTGGCCCTCGCCGGTTGCACCCTCGCGCCGACCTATCACCGGCCGCCGGCGCCCATTTCATCGTCCTGGCCCAAGGTGCCCGGACATCCGGCAAGCCCGACGGTCGCGGCCGCGGTTCCCGCCGCCGACATCGGCTGGCGCGAATTTTTCCGCGACCCGCGCCTGCAACAACTCATCGGGCTGGCCCTGACCAACAACCTCGACCTTCGCGTGGCCATGTTGAACGTGGACCAGACGCGCGCCCTCTACCACGTCCAGCGGGACGCCTTGATTCCCACCGTTGACGTCAACGCCAATGGCACGCGCCAGCGCATCCCCTTCGGATTTGGAGGCCAGGGCAATGGGTTTACCTACAGCCAATATAACGTGAACCTGGGCGTCGCCGCCTACGAAGTGGATTTGTTCGGGCGCGTGCGCAGCTTGAAAAAGCAGGCGTTGGAAACCTACTTTGCCACCGAGGAAGCACAGAAAAGCGCCCAGATCACGCTGGTGGCCGAAGTGGGTGCGGCTTATCTGACGGAACGCGAATTGACCGAGCAACTCGCCGTGGCCCGGCAAACGCTGAAAGCGACGCGCAGTTCCTATGACCTGACCAAACGCAGCTATGATGCCGGGGTCCTTTCCGAGCTTGATTTGAACGTCGCCGAAACCCAGTGGCAGGCCGCGCGGGCCGCCGTGGCCGGTTACGAGCAACAACTCGCCCAGGCCCGGGATTATCTGGTGCTGCTCGTGGGTTGTCCGTTGCCCGATGACCTCGCCCCACCGCAACCGTTCAACCCGGAGATTTGTTTGTCCGACATCCCGGCGGGATTGCCGTCCGACCTGATCCAGCGCCGTCCGGACGTGCTCGAAGCCGAGCATCAGCTCGAAGCCGCCAATGCCAACATCGGCGCCGCCCGGGCCGCCTTTTTCCCGACCATCACGCTTACCGGCCAGGCCGGCACTGAAAGCACGACACTGGAAGGCTTGTTCGCACCCGGTTCACAGGCCTGGAATTTCTCGCCGCAAATCGTCTGGCCCATTTTTGCGGCGGGGACCGCCTGGCATGAACTTCAGGCCGTCAAGGCAGCCAACCTCATCGAAGCAGCCAGTTACCAGAAAGCCATTCAAACCGCGTTCCGCGAAGTTGCCGATGCGCTCGCCGTGCAAGCCACGGTCAAAACGCAGTTGTCGGCCAACCGGGCCCTGGTCCGGGCGGAACAACAGACTTACCAACTGACCGAAGCGCGTTTCCACAGCGGTGTTGACAGCTCCCTCAACGTTCTCACCACCCAGCAAGCCGTGTACACCGCACGACAAAATCTCATCCAAACCGAATATTCACGCCTGTTCAACCTGATCAATCTCTATCAGGCCCTCGGTGGCGGCTGGCAGGAACATACCGTCCAGCAGTAACGGCATCATCAAGGCACCGGCCGGCCATTGTAGGTCCAGTTGATGTCGGGCCTTCCCGGATCCACGGCTTTCGTCACCGCATTGGAACAGATGTAGGCATATTTGAAGGAGGCGACGTGGCCGTCGGCAAAATTGAGGCTGGCCCCGGCATCATGGCGCGACGAAATTTGCGCCACCCAGCAGTGCGAGCAGCCGATTTCCCTGGCCGGGTTCGTTCCATAAAACGGGGTCTCCGTCGAATGCGCGCGCACGTCCGAAAGGAAAACGAACGCCGAAGGATGCAACACCGTGGTGGCGCTGAAGTTGGTGCCGTAAGCGACCCCGGCCAGCCCGGTGTTGCCCTTGTAGTTCATTCCAAAGTTGAACACGATGCGCGTCGGGTCAAATTGCGACGGCCGGGCGTTGGCCGTGGGACAATCGAAGATTTTTTTGCCGATCGCAAAATTGTCCGGGGCGGCGGCGATTTGCCAGAGCGGCTGGTCACCGACGTACGACGGCAGCGCGTTGTACCAGACGCTGTCGCCCTGGCCGGCGGCGTGGAAAGCCGTCAGATCGCTCCAGTGCGGCGAATCCTCATCGTAGCCACCGGGCGCACCGGGTGTGCCGTTGGCAATCTTGGCCAGGGGAAAAATTTCATTGTGGTCGTCAAGATACATGGTCATTGCCAGTCCCCATTGCCGGGAATTGCTCAGGCAGGCGGTGTGGCGGGCTTTTTCCTTCGCTGCTGCGAGGGCCGGCACCAGCATCGCCGCCAGGATGGCGATGATGGCAATCACCACCAGCAATTCGATCAGGGTAAATCCGCGTTTCTTTTTCATAACGCAGAAACTCTCTCAGAAATAACTTACGCGCGCTTCCGGTCGGTTGCGATTAATTGGCGGCGGGTTGCGCCGCGTCGGGACTGCCTCTGAAAGTGCAAATCCACCAGGCGTTGTCACGCCGCCAACATTTTTAATCCCGCCATCGATCGCGGGGCGTTTTGGACTCACCAGGTCCCGCCAGCAAAGACCAAATATTGTTGGAGAATGGACAACATACGTTGAGACTGGATTAAGGTTCACGGGCACTCTCAGCAGCATGAATGGGCCAGATGACAACTTGTCGATGCTGGAGGGGACAACTCCGACCAATAAAACCGCGGTGAGAATCATAGCGGGCCCGCCGGTGCTGGTGCAAACCGACCGATTCCGGTGTTTGGCCTACCAGGACAAACAGGGAAAATGGCGGGACTACTATCATAA
The DNA here is from genome assembly GCA_021324235.1 of Verrucomicrobiota bacterium. Classification (GTDB taxonomy): domain Bacteria; phylum Verrucomicrobiota; class Verrucomicrobiia; order Limisphaerales; family UBA11358; genus UBA11358. The sequence continues at coordinate 11,289 of JAJPJM010000086.1, read as the reverse complement.
GGATGAATTGAACGGAAATATCGAAGTGGTCAATTTTCCATAATTTCATACCGTCCGCGCCGGCCATTTCCAATATTCAGGCGGGGCGGGCAAGCCCGTCCCGCTCTGCGGTCGGTCCCCCGCTTGCCACGCATATGGAATAACGGCGCGCACGGGGTGACGCGCCCTACCGAAATCAGGACACAGCCGACACTTTGCACGGCTTGCCGACGGGTGTTTTTTTTGGCAGGATTTGCGGGCAATGAAAAAGTCCAAATCATCAGATTCACTCCGCCCCTTTTCCAGTGTCGTGTTCGACGGCGACGAACGCGCCGCCGCCCGCGCCATGCTTTATCCGGTCGGCTTCAAGCCGGAAGATTTCAAAAAGCCGCTCATCGGCGTCGCCTCCACCTGGGGCAACGTCACGCCCTGCAACATGCACATCGACAAGCTCGCGCTCGAATCCGAAAAGGGCGCGAACGCGGCGGGCGGCAAGGCCATCGTCTTCAACACCATCACCATTTCCGATGGCATCTCGATGGGCAGTGAAGGCATGAAATACTCGCTCGTCTCGCGCGAGGTCATTGCCGATTCCATCGAAACCGTCGTGGGCTGCGCCGGCATGGACGGCTTCGTGGCCATCGGCGGTTGCGACAAAAATATGCCCGGCTCCATCATCGCCATGGCGCGCCTCAACCGGCCTTCCGTGTTCGTCTATGGCGGCACCATCCTGCCCGGCTGCATCACCGGCGACACCCGCAAGCTCGACATCGTGTCCGTGTTCGAAGCCATCGGCGCGCATGCGAACAAAAAAATCGGGGACGCGGAATTTCAGGCCATCGAACAATGCGCCATTCCCGGTCCCGGCTCGTGCGGCGGCATGTACACCGCCAACACCATGGCCAGCGCCATCGAAGCGCTCGGCATGAGCCTGCCGAACAGCTCCGCGCAGAACGCCATCTCGCCCGCCAAGCTGGACGATTGCCGCCGCGCCGGGGCGTGCGTGATTGAAATGCTCAAGCAAGGCATCCGGCCGCTCGACATTCTGACGAAGAAGGCCTTCGAGAACGCCATCGCCGTGGTCATCGCGCTGAGCGGTTCGACCAATGCCGTGTTGCACCTGCTCGCCATCGCCCATGCGGCCAAGGTGAAGCTGGCGCTCGACGACTTCACCCGCGTCGGCAAAAACGTGCCCGTGCTCGCGGATTTGAAACCCAGCGGAAAACATTTGATGTCCGAACTTGTCGCCATCGGCGGCATCCGGCCGCTCATGAAGATGCTGCTCGATAAGGGCCTGCTGCACGGCGACGCCCTCACCGTGACCGGTGAAACGATGGCGCAAACGCTTGCCAACGTGAAACCGTATCCGGCCAGCCAGACCATCATCCAGCCGTTCGATAAGCCGATCAAGAAGGACAGCCATCTGGTCATCCTGCGCGGCAATCTGGCCTCCGAAGGCGCCGTCGCAAAGCTGACCAGCAAGGAAGGCCTGAAATTCACTGGCCGGGCGCGCGTGTTTAATTCCGAGGAAGCTGCGCTGGAAAAGATTCTGGACGGCTCGATTGTGAAGGGTGACGTGGTGGTGATTCGTTACGAGGGCCCGCGCGGCGGTCCCGGCATGCGCGAGATGCTGTCACCCACTTCAGCTATTATGGGTAAGGGATTGGGCAAGGACGTGGCACTCATCACCGACGGACGGTTCTCCGGTGGCAGCCACGGCTTTGTGGTGGGCCACATCACGCCGGAAGCTTACGTAGGCGGGACGCTGGCGCTCGTGAAGAACGGCGACTCCATCACCATTGACGCCGAAAAACGGCAGATCAACCTGGACATTCCCGCAAAAGAAATGGCAGTCCGCCGCAAGGCGTGGAAAAAGCCCGCGCCCCGTTACACCCGCGGCGTGCTGGCAAAGTATGCAGCACATGTTACATCCGCATCATTGGGAGCAGTGACGGATATGGATTTGAAGTTGTAGGAAATAATTCTATGACACCTTATACGCCACCGGGGCTGAATAAAAGCGCGTTTCACTGTCCCCACTGCAACGCATTTGCTAACCACACTTGGTCTGAGTTAATTGGCTCGTCGCACGGAAATATAGTTGCGCGGTTAATTTCATGGCGTGTTTCGGTTTGCATGCATTGCAATCAATTTACTATTTGGCAAAGCACCACGATGATTTATCCCGACAGCTCGCTTGCACCCCTTCCAAATTCGGATTTGCCGGCAGATATTGCAGCAGATTTTCAGGAGGCAAGGTCAATTGTTCAGCGTTCACCACGCGGTGCGGCGGCACTTTTCCGGTTGTGCATACAGAAGTTATGCATTCATTTGGGCGAACCAGGAAAGAACATAAATGCAGACATCGCAGCTCTTGTTAAGAAAGGGTTAAATCCAAAGATTCAGAAAAGCTTGGATGTCGTTAGGGTCATTGGAAATGAATCAGTCCACCCTGGAACGATTGATTTACGAGACCAGCCACAGACTGCCGTCCAATTGGCAACTCTCATCAATATCATTGCTGATGCAATGATTACGCAACCGAAACTCGTGGACGAATTGTATGGCGGATTGCCAGAAGCAAAGCGGGAAGAAATCAAAAAAAGAGATTCGTGATCGCGCAATTCATAATCCCAACGGGATTCCATCATTCAGCCCAGGGTTGCCCGCCTTCGCTGCGCTTCGGCGCGGCGAGCGGAGCTACCCTGGGTCAATGTCCAACCAATTTATCAACCCTGAAAGGGTTGAATCAAATTCCCATCCCGCGATGCAACCCCGTTGGGGTTGATTTCAATTTTTTGATTCGCTACCCGGTGTAGCCCCGAAAGCATTCGGGGCAACGCCGGGCTAATTGATTTCATCCCTTTGGGATGAGGTTTGTCACGGGCAACACCGGGCTGAACGATTTTATCCTTTCAGGATAATATTTGCTGCGTCATCCTCGCGTCATGCCCCAGTCCCTCGCAAAGATTCTGGTTCATACCGTTTTCTCCACCAAAGAACGTCGCCCTTTTCTACGCGACAAATCCCTCCGCGAAGAATTGCATCATTATATAGGCGGCATCCTGAACCAGCTCGACTGCCAGCCCATCATCGTGGGCGGCGTGGAAGATCACGTGCACTTCCTTTGTGCCTTGTCGCGTACTTGCAATGCGGCGGAAATGGTCAAGGAAGTCAAACGCGGTTCATCCCTGTGGCTGAAGACCAAAAGCACCGAGTTGCACGACTTCGCGTGGCAGAATGGTTATGGAATCTTTTCCATCGGATTTTCGCAAATTGAGACCGTGCGCGATTACATCGCCGGGCAGGAGGAACATCATCGCAAGGTTTCATTTCAGGATGAATTGCGGACGCTATTGAAACGTTACGCGATTAAATTCGATGAACGGTATGTTTGGGATTGATACAACCCTTTCAGGGCTGATGAATCTTGCGGATTGAATTCCCAGCGTAGCCGCGATCGCGTCAACGCTGGGCTGAATGATTCCTGCCCCGCTGGGGCAGGCCGCGGCGTTTACTCCAGCTCACACGTTGTATCGGAGCGCGCTCTCGGATCGGGCATTCGTTTCGCATTTGCCGGCCGGCTCACGGATTTTTGGCTTCGGTCTGGAGGAGCTGGTTCTTGAGCACGGCCTGATACTCCTCAAGATTGGCCTTGGTGATGGCCTTCGAAGGGATCAGGATTTTTCCGCCGGCAAACTGCGTTTTGTCACCGTGAAGATATTTGTCCATGCTGAGGATGGTTTGGTAACCCATCTTCAAGGCATTTTGCACAATCGTGCCGTAAATGTCGCCGCTGGCAATCCCGGCCAGGGTTTCATTGTAATTTTCGAAGCAAACAATCTTCACCTGCCCGGCCTTGCCCGCCTGACGCACGGCGGTGAGAACGGCCGGACCCTGATAGCCGTTAAGGCAAGCCATGCCCGCAAGGTCGGGATACTTCGTCAGCGCTTCTTCCGCATTTTTTTGGGCGATGCTGCTGGCGGAACCATCCAACAGCGTGTCGATAATCTGGATGTTCGAGCCGGCCAGCCCGCGGGTGATGCCCTCGATGCGGTCTTTCGTGTTTTGCGCGCCGGCATAGCCGACGAATAAAACGATTTTACCGCCCTGGGGCAGCGCGGCTTTGAGCAATTCCGCCGCCTGGGCCCCGGCGGCCACATTGTCCGTGCCGATGTAACAACGGCGCTGGCTGTTGGTCGCGTCACTGTCGGCGCAGACCAACAGCGTGTTGCCGGCGATTTTGTCCAGGAAATCCGTCTGGGTTTGAGGGTCGATCGGACTGATGGCAATGCCGTCCACGCCGTTCGTGTCGAGCGCGTCCAAAAGCTCCTGTTGCGCCGCCGGGGTGCCGGTTTCGAGATAGCGGAAATCCAAATCCACATCCTTGAGTTCCCGCGCGGCGAAGTCACAACCCAGCCACACCACCGACCAGTAATTATCCGGCGTGCCGCCGATGAAAACCAGCCGCAGTTTGTTTTGGGAAACGGTTCTTTCGCAGCCCTGGAACAAGGTCACAACACACAGGGCCATGATGAGGAAGGAGAGCTTTTTCATAATTGAATTGGAGGAATAGGTTTTCATCGATTCGTTCCGCTGATGTACCGAAGCTATTCCCGGGACGGAATCTTGTCAAAGTCAATACTTGGAGACCAGAAAGCCGTTGATAACAGACCGGGCGGGTGAAGCGGAGCGAAATCTGATTTTGCGTTTGTGGTCCGGTTCAACCAAAATGGTTTTACCGTCCGAATGTTTTCGAGAATTTTAATTTTCATGGCCATGGTCGCAATTTCTTCACCGGCGTTCGGCGCACCGGAAGCGGTGATTTTGCTGCACGGCCTGTGCCGCACGAGCCGTTCGATGACCAAAATGGAGAGCGCGCTTGCCGAAGCGGGTTACCAGGTGCAAAACGTGAGTTATCCCTCCCGCACGGCACATGTTGAAAAACTGGCCGATGACGCAATCGGGAAAGCCGTTGCCAATTGCCAGCAGGATGGCGCGACGAGGATAGATTTCGTCACGCATTCGCTCGGCGGGATTCTGGTCCGCAGCTACCTAGCGCGTCATGCGCTTCCGTCACTGGGACGCGTGGTCATGCTCGCGCCGCCGAACCAGGGCAGCGAGGTCGTGGACAAACTCGGCGGGATGTTGGTTTTCAAGTGGATCAACGGCCCGGCCGGAAATGAACTGGGCACGGACACCCGCTCCACGCCGAACCAGCTCGGCCCGGCAACTTATCCCGTCGGCATCATCGCCGGCGACCGTTCCATCAACTGGATCAACAGCCTGCTGATTCCCGGGCCGGACGACGGCAAGGTCTCCATTGAACGAACGACGCTGGCGGGCATGAGCGATCACCTGGTCATTCACACGGCGCATCCGTTCATCATGAGGAACCGCGAAGCCATCCGGCAGACGATTCAGTTTCTACGCACGGGCACCTTTGACCACACCGCCGGCTGACCCCGCCGCAAATTCCTGGCGCCCACCACTTACCGTCGGTCGCTTCAATTAGATATTGACAACATTGTATTAAGGCGCACTTAAGTGGAGCGTTCCCCTCGTGTCGCCGGCCAGGCAGGCCGGTTCCGCCGTGGGAATGTTAACCGCAATCGAAACCGCCGCTCCGGGAAACCATTCCGGGGCGGCATAAACACCAAAAAACAAAGATAGGAATCATATGAAAAACTTGAACCACACCCTGCTCGCCGCCGTTTTTACCGCAACCATCACCGCGACGACCGCCTACAGCCAGCCCGTGATCACCGTTGACGAATTCGGCAACGGAAACATCGGTGGAAGCCCGCTACCGAGTGGACTGGCGCTGGATCCGTTCTCAGGCATGACCACGCTCTCTTATACGTTGCCGTTCCCGGCGGTTCGCGGAGATGTCATCCTGACCGATGTTTCCGGCACGGTCTCGGACATCTTCCGGTTCGACGGAAATTTCACCTTGTACGTTTACTCCGACACCGACCTGTCGGAACCGAATCCGTCTCCGGCGGATGTGGGTTTTCCCGCCGCCCTTGAACCAAACACGCTGTTTGCGGTTGAAACCGGTCCTGAACCCGGACTCAACGGCCTGTTCAACTATAACCCCGGCACCACGGGTCCCGGGGCCAATTCGGCAGGCGCGACTTACAACTTGATCAGCGACGCAGCCCCCACTCCCGAACCGGGTTCGCTGGCTCTGCTGGCGGGTGGCCTTGGCGTGTTCGGCTTCGGCTTCCTGCATCGGAAACGCTCTCACGCTTAACCATCAAGCGACGGGCCACTGAAACCGATACCGGCAGATCGCCACCCGGCGGTCTGCCGTTTTTTTATTCCGGCAATTGCGGGGCATAACGGCGGATGGCTTCCCGGGCGGCCTGGGTCGAGTCCACGTTGTTTCTGCCGTGATCGGTCAGCTCGTCATAATAATCATTGGCCTGCCCGCAGAGGTCCCGGATGTATTTCATGTATTCGGTTTCCACCTCGTCGGTGGCCCGGGTGAAGACTTCCGTTTTGGCCGCTTCATATTCCGTGGCCGATGAAGTTTGTTCGATGCCGGCCATGAGTCCGCCTGCCTGCCGCGCCACGGCCGGGCCCAGGGAATAAAAATACTCGACAATTTTACGGTGCCCCTCCTCGTGTTCCTTCAGTTTCTCGTAATCCCCCCTGGGCATGGTGATGGTAATCTTCAGACCGAGATACATGGTCACGGTCTCGATGTGGAAATCATAAGGTTCACCGGCGCTCAGACGCGTGACGTGAAAGGCGAATGCGGGGTTGCAACCAAAGGCGTACTGCGTGTCGCCGTCCATGCCCTCGGAGATCTCCGAGGGCTTGGGTCCGGCCCGGTCATAATACGTGTAACTGACCACGAGGGTGGCGGCCTCGACGCTGACCGGGGAGCGATCGTTGTTCTCCAGCGTCGCGGTCTTTATATTTTCATCCTCCCGCATCTTGCGGGACAGTTCCGTCATCACAATTTTTTCGCCCTGCTCAAACATCGACGCCTTCGCCGGATCGTAGCCAAACTGCATCTGGAGTGATTTTGAAAGCTTCGCGAATTTGAGCCGGGCCAGTCCCATCCCGCCGGAATCCGGCAGGTATTGGACCAGCAATCCGTCCGGCATCACCCGCAGAAGTTTCACCACGTCGTAGGTCTTTCCATCGGTCGTGACGATTTGGGACGGCAACGAATTTGCGGGCGTGAGGGCAATGTGATTGGTCTCCGCGAATGACGAAGCTGCCGGCCCGGCAAACCCGGACAGTGTCGCGAGCCAAATCAGAACCGCTGCCGGAACGATTTTCCGGACGGGGATCGATGGGCCATGGCGATTTTGTATCATGCGCTCGTTCCGCTAAAGCCGGTCTTTCCAGGGCGGTCACCCCAACCGGTTTATGCCGATAAAAGCAGGATTAAAGCCAAGGAAAACCGAAACCATCATCGCAAAAGCCGTCGTTAAATTTCCTTCCCTCCCCGGTCCGCTTCTGGCTTTCTGTGGGTTGTCCAAACCACAACCACCGGAATGATCATGAAAACCTTTATCAATGCATTCAGCATCGCGGCTTGTGCCCTGGCGTTCGTGGGCACGGCGCGCGCACAAGCCACCGTCGACGGCAAATGGTCCGCACAGTTTGATTCCCAGATCGGGGTGCAAAAATACACCTACGATTTCAAAGTGGACGGCACCAATCTGACCGGCCGGGCCTTCGGCATCCGCGACAACGGAACGAACGACGTGGCCATCACGGAAGGCACGATCACCACGAACGGAATTTTCTTTGTGGAACCGCTCAAGATTGAAGACAACGACATCCGCATCGAATACACGGGCAAGGTGAGCGGCGACGAAATCAAGTTACACCGCAAGGTGGGTGATTTTGCCGAGGAAGATCTGGTGGCCAAACGCGTCAAGGAAGCGACCGCCACCTCCGGCGTCGAACGCGCGACCGCGGACACCAATTCGCCCCCGGCCAAACCGTAGGCTTACGCCGTCACGCCCCCGGCGATATACTGCTCCATTTGCGCGATGGCCGCGTCCTGGGCTGAAATCGTCCAGTTCACGAGATCGCCGATGGACACAATACCGGTGACTTTCTCGTTTTCCAGGACGGGCAGATGCCGCACGCGGTTCTCCGTCATCAGTTTCATGCACTCCTCGACCGTATGATCGGGAGTGACGGAAACCACCTGGTTGGAGAGGATTTCACTGACCTTGGTGGCCTTGGAGGTTTTGCCTTGCAACGCGATCTTGCGGGTGTAATCACGCTCGGTGAACACCCCCACCAATTTGCCGCCCGACAGGACCAGCAGGGCGCCAATGTTTTTGTCCGCCATCAGCTTGATGGCCTCGAAGACCGTCAGCTCCGGCGCGATGGACCATAGCGCCGTGCCCTTGTGATGCAACAGCGCGCTGATTGGAACGCTCGATTTCATAAGATTATTGGATTAACCCTATATCCACCGCTTCTGCAAACTTTTCAAGCGGTTTTTTTTGACCGGACCGAAACCAGGGCCGCCACCACCACGCACGCCCAGCCAAACCAGTCGCCGTGGCGATGGTAAAACGTCGGCGCCCGCCCGGCGCCGGCCTGGGTCACCGGAACGTCCACGGTCATCGTGCCCACGCCGTAAACACTGCCGGTACGGTCCCTGAAAATATCCCGCACGCGGCCATTGGCATCAATCCAGCAGGTCACGCCGTTGTTCGCGCAGCGGATGAGCGGAAGGTTGTTTTCGACGGCGCGAAAGACGGCGGTGGCCAGGTGCTGCCATTGCGCCGCACTGTCGCCAAACCAGCCGTCGTTCGTCAGGTTCACCAGAAAATCCACATCATCGTTCGCCGATTTGCGCGCAACCCCGGGAAATGCATCCTCGAAACAAATGAGCGGCGCGGCATTGACGTGCCGATCCCCCAGCTCAAAGGTCACCGGCCGGTTGCCGGGGGTGAAACTGCCGGTGATGGGGGTGAGATATTTGATGAACGGCAGCCATTGAACGAGCGGGATGTATTCCCCGAAAATCACCAGTTTCCGCTTGTGATACACGTCCGCCAGCCGGCCGGCCGGCGTGACGAGGAAGGCGCTGTTGAAATAGTCCACGCCGTCGGGGCTGGCCGATCCGTCGAGCGCCGGCTCGGCGTCGTCGCTGCTGGTAATCAGCCAGACCTGATACGCCTGCGCCAGTCCCGTGACGGCACGATAGGTGGCTTCGTCATAACGAAGCATCTTCGGCACGGCGGACTCGGGCCAGATCAACAAATCGGCCTTTCCGGAAGGACGAGTTATACGGATCCCTCCGGGCTCGCTGTTTGACTTCGCCGGGTCAACGATTTGCACCACCGGCCCCGCCGAATCCTGATTTTCATTCTCCGCCAGCGCCGATTCCGTCATTTGCAGCAATTGCCGAAATCGTTTTTCATCCTCATTCGCATTCCAGATCAGCGTCTGGGGAATCCCCGGTTGGACCAGCAGCACGCGGAGGGTGGTTCCCGGCGGATTCCCCTGCCCCGCCCGCACGAATCCGAAGATGAACAAGCCCATGACGGTGAGCAGGGGCAGGATCATTTCCGCCTGCCAGACGAAGCGGCGATTCGGGCTGCCGAAGATCGCGCGGGCGGCGGAGAACAACGACAGGGAAAACCACGCGACCAGAAATGAAACGCCATACACGCCGGTCACGGACGCGATTTGAATCAGCGGGACCATCCGGTATTGCGAGACGCCGAGCAAATCCCAGGGAAAACCGCCGAACAACCGCGCGCGCACCATTTCCAGCGCCACCCAGGCAGCGGCGCCCGCGAGCGACCAGCGCGTCCGGCGCAACCAATCGCCCTCGCCGATTTTTCCCGCCATGAGCCAGACCCAGACCGCGGGATACAACGCCAGGAAAACGCCCAGGGAAACCCAGCCCAGAATTGGAAATCCTGCCGCCGGAATCAGCAACAGCCAGTAAAGGGACGAGAGAAAATAGGCCAGGCCCGCGACGTAACCGATGCGAAAGGCGTCGCCGCGGCTCTTGCCCTGGGCAATGGCGAGCAACAACCCCGGCACAATCCAAGCAAACCCGGCGACCCCGATTTTTGGAAATGCGGCCGTGAGCAACAGGCCCGCGCCGATGGCGGCCAGATAACCACTGCGCAGCAACAGCTCGTTGAGAAAGCGTTTCGCCGTGCCGAATAGCGAATAATTCATCGTAAACGCCGGACCGGGCCGGGTGCATTCGGCGGCCTGTTTCACCAGCGCCGGGCCGGCATTGACCACAATCGCCAGGCGCGCGCCGCGCCAGACGGCGAGGTCGGCGCGCGAATTGCCGGCATAATCAAAGCCGCGCTCGCCGAACTTTTCAACCAGCACCTTGAGTTTGTTTTCGCCACGGAGATTGGTCCGGCCGTCGCTCGCCAGCACTTCGTCGAAAAGGCCGACGTAACTGGCGACCGGCAGGGCCAGGTCGCGGTCGGAGGCCGTGGCGAGCACCAGTTTCCGTCCCGCGCTTTTCTGTTCGCGCAGAAACGCCAGGAGCGACTCCTTGTACGGCAGGGTCGCGGGGTCAATCGAAACCCGTCGGGCAAGCTGCTGTTTGAGGAACGCCCGGCCGCGCGTCCACCAATAGAGAACCGGAAACAGCTGGAACGGATTCCGCCGGAGCAATTGCGCGAGCGCTTCCCAGAGCAAATCGGTCAGGATGAGCGTGCCGTCCAAATCCACGCAGAGCGGGACCTGGCTTTCGCGCGACGCGTCAGGCGATGGCGGCATGCTCACTGGGAATCAAAAGGCGGGGCGAGACTACCGGTGAATCGCTTAAGTTAAAAGTCAAATCCCGGCTCGCGAGGACGCTCGCCCCACCAACGGAAAATCGTTCTAAGCTTTGAGCGCGCGTTCCAGCAGGGCTTTTTCGCGTGGGCCGTAATTCAGTTTCAGCGCCTCGCTCCGGGCGGCGGGCGTCATTTTCTGCCAGGACTTTTGCAGGGCATTGATCGTCTTGTCCTCGGCCGTCCGGGCGGCCAGGTCGGCCAATTGATGCTCCAGAAACACCAGGCACAGGGCGTCCTCCAACACCCGCGTTTCCGGGTCGTCGGGAAAATGTTTCTTGAGGTTCAAATCCTGGACGCGGCAAACCACGGCTTCCGGATAACCGAGCTTGCGCAAAATGTCACCGGCCTTCCGGGCATGAAATTGCTTCAGGTTGGCGCGCCATTGCAGATAGCCGGCGCGGGTCATCGGATAGGCGGTGCGCGGCACCTGCCACCGACAGATATGCTGGGAGCGAGCGGCCAGCCGTAAAACCTCGGAGGCGTCCGGGCATAGCCGCAATACCCAATC
>JAJPJM010000022.1 GCA_021324235.1 Verrucomicrobiota bacterium | reverse complement strand
TTGACCAGACCGGCGTGGGCCAACTGATGCAAATTGCCGTCGAAAAAGGCCGCAGCGTGCGCAAAGACCTCAAGCTGGGGATTTGTGGCGAACACGGCGGGGACCCCAACAGCGTGAAATTCTGTCATCGCCTGGGACTCAACTACGTCAGTTGCTCGCCTTTCCGTGTGCCGGTGGCCCGCCTGGCTGCCGCCCAGGCCGCGCTTGAAGAAGAATCCGCGAAGAAAGCGAAGAAGAAGTAGGTAGGCCGGCCCGCCGGGACGACCGCAGACCCCGGGTGGGGCGCGAAGTCCCTATTGCGCCGCGGCCCGCTCGGAGAGCGAGCCCTGCCAAAACAATTCAAGCCGCTCCTCCTGGTGCGAGGAGCGGCTTCGATTTTCCATCAATAAATCAAACGGCCGGATCCATGGCCGGGCTTGACGGTTTGGAAATTTTCTCCTTCATCGCATTTTTCACGAGCAACCACGTGGCCAAGGCCAGGAACGCCACGGCGCTGAGATTCAAGTAAAGCGATTGGCGATCGCCATCCAGTCCGGTCAGGCACGGATAAATCACGCCCAGAATCAGGAACTGTGCCGCCAGCCATTTGCCGGTTTGGGGTGCCGTGCGCAGCAGTAAAATTGCGAGGAACAGGAAATACGGCAGCAGAATCAAAATGGCCGTGCCCCAGAACCCGAAAAGCAAATCACTAAAATCGGCGAGCAGGCCGTAGCCAAAGGCGGTGGCCGTGGAAAAAAGGACCGTCAGCAGCACGGCATGGCGCGCGTGGACCAGCGTCAGCGAAAGCGCCAAGGCGCCGAAAACGAGCAGCCAGGCATCGCCGGTTTCGTTCAGGACGGCGCGGGTGGTTTCGCCGGGCTGCGGCAGCTGCGGCAGCGAAATGCCCATGCCTTTGTCATTGAGCGCGTGGTCGAGCCGGTACGTTAAAACCGTTCCCAAACGGTCTCGGGTCGGTGTGGTCTCCGTCGGCGTCATGCAGCCGTCGGGATAATTCAGCTTTGAAGACGGCAGATCGGGCAGGTTCAAAACGAGGGTGAAATCGCGGATTTCACGCGTTTCGCGCACCTGAAAATACCAATACGACAGGCCCCGGCTCCTGAACGCGATGTGAAAATCCATCACTTCATTCGGTTGCACGTTGCGTTCGAGAACCAGGCTCAAATCCCTGATTTCCATTTGCGGCAGGACATCCCTGCCATCAAGCGTTGCGACCAGCCCGTCATACATCGCGTCGGCGGCGGGCAGGGGAAAGGTCAGCGTACAGAGTTGGTTGGTGTCGGACGGATTCCGCAATTGCCAGTGGAAGCTACAATCGGTCTCGTAGCCGCCGTACAGGGCCGATCCCTTTTTGCGCGGGTTCTGTCGCAATGTGATTTCGTGCCGCGCGGCGACGAAGGGATTGCCGGTAACGGAGACGTGCTGCGTTTTCTTGCGGAGCAGGGCGGGTTTCGACGGATCTTCGGACTCGATGCGTTCGGTGATTTCCTCGTTATGATAAATGTCCACGTTCAATTCGCCCTGCACCTGTTCCGAACCCCAGATGGTCTCGACGGCGTTGTAATTGGCCTGGGTGATCCGGCCGTGCGTGCGTTGAAAATTGTTCACCGCCTGCCGTACATACGAACGCAGGACGGAAATCGTCCCGGCCAGCAGCGCGACGAGCAGCAACGCCCAAATCAGGCGCGTGCAGTTTTGGTAGAGCGTCCAGACAAGGCCCGGAGGGCCGCCGGCCGGAGCGGCGTTTTTATTTTGAAACAGGACCGTCAGAAAAATGGCGATCAGGGCGGCGCCCAGGAACAGGGCGATGACGGGTTCGATCTCGGCGAGGTCGCTGGCGCGATTCAGCAGTTTGGAAACGATGGTATTCATGATGGGTCAGGGAGGTTGACCCGCCGAACGCGCGGAAGACGCGAAGACAATGGAAAACGCCGACTACTCGATCTTTCATGTTCGTGCCACCCCGCGTTTCGCGGGCAGGTTGTTTAATGGTCGCCCTGGCGCGTCGAAAATCGGAAACGACCGGTCAATGACACGCCACGACTGGACTGGCAGCACCAGCTCACACAAGTGGCGCAGGAAAGATGAGGAACCACTCCGGCAAACCGTTTGCCGGACACGCGGATTAAAAACCCGTTCCGCCGTTTTGTCTACAGAAATCGTATCGCAGCTGGACAAATCGGGCACTCGCTGCAAGGGAGACGGGGAAAAACGGGTGGGTAATCCATCATTGTTCTACAGAAACCTTGGTTCTGTATCGGGGTTCAAGTGATACGCCCCATTTTGCCCTGATAATGACAAGATATTTGCTCACGGCGTTAAAAATGGCACATTGGGGTCGTGCCTAAACCGGTCAAACAAAGCGCTGAACCTGCCGACCCGGCGGAATTTGCCCTGGCCCCGGCGTTCACCGAACGTCCGGCATGGAATGCGATTGGTGAAGGCTGGCGGCATTTGCACGGCAGTGTGCGCGGGGCGGGCGTGAGCTTCGAGTGGCACGACTTCAAGACGCACGCGGCCTTTGACTGGGGCAAAAGCTTTCATCCCGGCAGCATTGAGGTCTGCCTGAATCTCGCCGGCAAGGGGAGCGTCGCCTTCAATGGCGAGGAAGTCGAATTCACGCCGCTGACCATCGGTTTTTACCGGCGCGGCGAACAGCCGTTGCGCGCGTCGCGGCAGGCGGAGCAGCGGCACCAGTTTTTGACCGTTGAAATGTCGTTTGATTTTCTGCGGCGCCACCTGGGCGATTTCGCGCCGTCCTTGCATCCGCTGGTGCGCGAAGTCATCGCCGGACAATCCGAGAAGTCCGCCGTGGTGATGCCGACGCGGTTGACGAGCCGGCAACAGCAGTTGCTCGCCAGCCTGCGCGAAGCGCCCGTCCTCGCGGCGGCGCAAAAGCTTTGGTACCAGACCAAGGCGCTGGAACTGGCCGCCGAATTATTCTTCTGCGCACCGGGGGAACGGGAATTATTTTGTCAGCGGCAGCAACGGCTTTCCGCCGAGCGGGTCGAGAAGGTGATCGCGTTGCTCGGCAAGGACCTGGAGAACCCGCCGAACCTCGAGGAAATCGGCCGGGCCGTGGGCTGCAGCCCGTTTCATTTGAGTCGGACATTTTCCTCGGCGACCGGCATGACCATCCCGCAATATATCCGCCAGTTACGAATGGAGCGCGCGGCGGAGCTGTTGCGTTCGGGCAAATTCAACGTCACCGAGGCCGCGCTGGAGGTGGGTTATGCGAGCCTGAGCCATTTTAGCCAGGCGTTTCATGAAACGTTCGGCTGTTGCCCGGGACTTTATCCCCTGCGCACGCCCACGCAAAAAACTTCGTTGAAATAGGAGAAACCCTTGGCGAGCGTAGAGGCGGCTCGGCAGAGCACTGCAAATTTCAGACAATCGAAGAGTGCGTCCCGCAATGCGGGATGCCGAAAGCCGCTACAACGCCCGCCCTGCCGGAATTTGCGTTCCATTTCCGTTTATTCCGCCGGAAATCTGAGGTAGGTGGCTTTCCGGGGATCGTGTTCGGAACGCCGGCAGATGAACGTTTGCACCCATTCCGTCAGGCGGCGACCCAGGCGGCGGCAGGCTTCGCGTTCACCGTCATTGCGGGGCTGGCCCGCACAGACGGCCCCGTAATGCAGGGTCTGGCCCGGCGCGACGTAGTCCGGAACGCCGAAGACCAAAATTCCGTAGTTCATGAGCACGATTTGAAGTGCCAGGCAGGTTAATTCGCCGCCGCCGCCAAAGCCGCCCGAGGAGGTGAACGCACAGCCGATTTTGCCCTCGGTTTTGGGCCAAAGCGGAGCGGCCGTAACGTCCCACCACTGTTTCATCTCCCAGGCGATCGTGCCCATGTGCGTGGGCGAACCCACCGCGACGCCGTCGCACCACACCAGGTCGTCGGCGGTCGCTTCGCTGACGCTCTTAAGGCGGACTTCGGTGGCGGGGACCCCGGCGGCTCCTTCTCCTACGAGGTCGGCCATCATTTTCGTGTGGCCATCTTTGGTGTAATACAAAACCAGGATTTGCGCCGGGGGTGATGGATTGGTTTCCATGTGACGATGATGCCTGCTCCCCGAAGCCAGCGTCAATGGAGCATTCCGCTTTTCCGGATTGCACTAAAAGCATTTTTCACCCGAATCCACGCCGGCGCAACCCATTGGATTTACCGCGGTTGGAAAACGTGAAATTTTTCACAAACTTTCTTGCGGAAGCGGCGGCCAATCGCTAAACATCTTGCCCGTGTTTGCGGAGAGAAGGACAAAAATTGATTAACTGACGGGTCGTTTTCTGAGATGCCAGTGATTTTTCCGAAGTGGACAAACCAGTTGCCTTTTTTGATTGCCGCCGGCCTTGCGCTGGCGGGAGGCGCCGTCACGGCCGGGGTCACTTACTATTTCACCCCCAAATACTCGCGGGTCGGTTACGAACCGATCCAGCCGGTGCCGTTTTCGCACGCGGTCCACGCCGGCCAATTGGGCATGGACTGCCGCTACTGCCACACGACCGTGGAAAAATCATGGTTTTCCAACATCCCCTCCGCGTCCACTTGCATGAACTGCCATAATCAGGTGCTCAAGGACGATCCCCGGCTGGCCCTGGTCCGCGAGAGCGCCACCAATGGCGTGCCCATTCCCTGGGTGCAAATCCACCGGGTGCCCGACTACGTCTATTTCAACCACTCCGTGCACGTGCGCCGGGGCATCAGTTGCGTGGAATGCCACGGACGCGTTGACCAGATGGACGAGGTACATCACGTCCAATCGCTGACCATGGCCTTTTGTTTGAACTGTCACCGCGACCCGGCGGCGTTCATCCGGCCCGAAAGCAAGGTCACGGATTTGGGCTGGCAGTGGAACACGAATGCCGATGTCGCCGCGGAGATGCAGGCGACCAACGGCGTGAAATTTGTCCACGACTGGCGCGTGCAATCGCTGCAAAACTGTTCAGCGTGCCACCGATGAGCCATTTACGATTTATGATTTACGATTTACGATTAATGCCCGCCCGCGAGCGTTGGGCAGGAGCTTTTTCCAATCATCAATCATCAATCGTAAATCATAAATTCACGGTAACCCAATTGCCTGTTGCCACGCGATGAACAACCATTCGCCAAAATCAATTCCCGCCAATGGCAGGCGCTATTGGCGCAGCCTGGATGATTTGGCCGACACGCCGGAGTTCAAGGACTGGCTGCATCGCGAATTTCCCCAGGGCGCCAGCGAGTTCGAAGATCCGGTTTCCCGGCGGCATTTCGTTAAAATCATGTCCGCCTCGTTCGCGCTGGCGGGCTTGGGCCTGGCGGCGGCCGGCTGCCGGCGGCCGGAGGCGGAACTGGTGCCGTTTTCAAAGGCGCCGGACGACCTTTATGACTACGGCATGCCGCAATTTTTTGCGACGGCCATGCCCACGCGCACCGGGGCGGTTCCGTTGGTCGTCAAATCCTACGACGGCCGGCCCATTAAAATCGAAGGCAACACGCTGTATCCCGGCGGTAACGGCGGCACCGACCGTTACGCCCAGGCTTCGATTCTGAATCTGTACGATCCCGATCGTACGCAACGGTTTACCCGCGGCGGCAAAACAATTTCACGGGACGACGCATTAAAAGCCCTTGATGATTTGTCCCAAAAATTCGCGGCCAATCAGGGCCAGGGACTGGCGTTTCTGGCTGAAAGCAGCAGCTCGCCGTCACGCGCGCGGCTGCAAAAAATCATCGCGCAGAAATTTCCGAACTCCCAGTGGTTTACTTACGATGCGATTGATTCCGCCATTCACCAGCGGGCGGCGACGCAGGCGTTTGGCCAGCCGGTGCGGCCGGTTTTCCGGTTCGACAAGGCGAAAGTCATTCTGTCGCTCGACTGCGATTTCCTCGGCGGTGAAGACAACGCGCACGATTACATCGCCGGCTTTGCCAAGGGTCGCAAGCCGGAGAATGGCGGGATGAACCGGCTTTACGCCGTGGAATCGCTCTTCACGCTCACCGGCCTGAATGCCGACCATCGGCTGCGCGTGGCGGCGAGCCTGGTGGGGCAGGTGGCCGCGGCCATTTCGGCGCAGGTCTCCGGTGCGACGACTTCCATTCCGGCGGGTATCGATGCGAAATGGATTTCCGAATGCACGAAAGATTTGATTGCCAATCGTGGCAACGTTCTCGTTGTGGCCGGCCAGCGCCAGCCGCTCGAAGTGCACTTGCTGGCCCATGCCATCAATTCCGCCTTGGGCGCCATTGGCAACACCATTGAGTTGATTCCGGCAGGCGACTTCACGGGTTACAATGCCGACGGACGGGTTTGCCGGCCGACCGACAATACCGTTGCCAATGCCGCGGGAGGGACGTTCAAGGAATTGGCGCTGGCTCTCAATGCTGGAAACATCAGGACACTGGCGATCCTTGGCGGCAATCCCACCTATAATTTGAACTGGTCGCAAAAGCCCGAAACCGTTGTCCGGCTGGGTTACTACGAAGACGAAACCTTTGAGAAATCCGACTGGCATTTCCCGGCGGCGCATTATCTCGAATCGTGGGGCGATGCGAAAAGTGACGCGAAGAATCTTCTGCGCCAAACAACGCAACGGGACGTCCTGTTTGTTCCGGTTCAACCGTTGATCCAGCCGTTGTTCGGCGGACTGACGGAACTGGAATTTTTAGCGCGCCTCGCCGGTGAGTCGGAAACGAGTCCTTACGATATTGTCCGCACAACCTTTGCGGATGTCGGCTGGGAAATCACTCCGGCACAAGTTGAAGAATCGTGGAAAAAGTGTTTGTTTAATGGATTCCTGGCCTATTCGGAGGTGAGCCCTGTTAATCCGCCGTTTCATAATCGAAGTCGTGCTTTGCCGGCTGCCTCCGTCCTGTCGGCGGCCAATCTGGAAGTCATTTTCTACCGTGACGCCAAGATGGACGACGGCCGTTATGCGAACAACGGCTGGATGCAGGAGCTGCCGGATCCCGTCACCAAGATAACCTGGGACAACGCCGTGCTGACCAGCCGCAAAACGGCGCGCGAACTCGGGGTGCAGAACGGTGACCTGGTGGAAATCACGTTGAACGGACGCACGGTGACGGGTCCAATTTGGACGCAGCCGGGCATGGCGGATTATTCGCTGGGTCTGGCGCTCGGTTACGGTCGCGAATGCGCCGGCCGGGTTGGCAGCGGCGTCGGATTCAACGCGTACAAAATTTTCGGTGGAAAATATATCGAGACCGGCGCGACCCTGCGCAAGACGGGCGGAACGCATTCGATTGTTTGCACGCAGGATCATTGGTCCATGGAAGGCCGGCCGGCTGTGCGCGAGGCGAACCTGGACGAATTTGCCAAAAACCCGGTTTTTGCGAAGGAGATGCAGGAAAAGGAGCCGCCGGTGGTCGCGCCGTTGTATCCGAACCCGCTCGACGCGGCCAAAAAGACCGCCTTGCAGCAATGGGGTTTGGTGGTGGATTTGACGGCGTGCGTCGGTTGTTCCACGTGCGTGGTTGCCTGCCAGAGCGAGAACAACATCCCGATTGTCGGCCGGGATCAGGTGGCGCGCGGCCGCGAGATGCACTGGATGCGGATTGACCGTTATTACACTGCCGACCCGGCGAAGAAAACGGCGACCGACTCATTCCTCAAGGACAATGAGCAGCAATTCGAGCAATGGATTGACGACGTGCAGGCGGTGAACCAGCCGATGTTGTGTCAGATGTGCGAGGCCGCCCCGTGTGAAAACGTCTGCCCGGTTGCCGCCACGACGCACGACCAGGAAGGCTTGAACGTGATGGTGTACAACCGTTGCGTCGGCACGCGATATTGCTCGAACAATTGTCCTTACAAGGTCCGCCGCTTCAATTTCTTCGATTACAACAAGCGTCCGCTGGCCGATCTCAAGGGGCCGTTGTATCCCACACCGCTCCTGCACAAGACGGATGGCAAGTGGGATTTGTTGAGCTGGTTGAAACACCCGAACACCAGCGGCATGCGCGAGGAGGACGAGTGGGATTTGATCAAGCTGGCCAAGAATCCGGACGTGACGGTGCGGAGCCGCGGGGTGATGGAGAAATGCACGTATTGCATCCAGCGCATCCAGCACGCGGAAATTGCGCAAAAGGTCAAGGCCGGTCCTTCCGGCGACGTCCGGTTGAGGGAAGCCGAAGGCACGATTCCCCGGACAGCCTGCCAGCAGGCGTGCCCGGCCCAGGCCATTACGTTCGGCGACATCAGCGACCCGGACAGCACGGTCTCCAAGTGGAAAGGCTACGGCCGCAATTATGCCGTGCTCGGCGATTTGCTGACCAAGCCGCGCACGACCTATCTGGCGCGCATCCGGAATCCCAATCCCGCGATGCCGGACTATCGCGCGCCCTATAGTTCCGAGGAATACGAAAAAAATGGCGGCGAGCTCCATGCCGTTGAGAAAGGGAACAGTTAATGGCTGACTCCGCGACCCCATTGGAATCGCTCGTGCCGCCGGCAGAATTGCGGCGCGGATTGCAGGTGCCCGCCCATCGCAGCCTCGGCTGGCTGACGGACCATCTCACCGCCATGCCCGAAGGCAAAACGCCCTTGTGGTGGTGGGTGCTGTTCATCCCGGCGGCCTTTTGCGCGGCCGTGGTGTTGCCGACGATGTTGGTTTACCTGATTTCCACCGGCGTCGGTGTTTGGGGCAACAATGTGCCGGTGGCGTGGGGCTGGGACATCATCAACTTTGTGTGGTGGGTCGGCGTGGCCCACGCGGGCACACTGATTTCAGCGATGCTGTTTCTGACCCGGCAACACTGGCGCACGGCCATCGGGCGCGCGGCGGAGGCGATGACCGTTTTCGCTGTGATGTGCGCCGGGCTTTACCCCGCCATTCACGTCGGGCGCGTCTGGTTTGCCTGGTATTTGTTCCCCATTCCGCTCACCACCGGCATGTGGCCGCAATTCCGTTCGCCGCTCATGTGGGACGTGTTTGCCGTCAACACCTACCTGGTCGTTTCCTCGTTGTTCTGGTACATGGGCTTGATTCCCGACCTCGCCCTGCTGCGCGACCGGGCCCAAACCCGGGTGCGGAAATTTCTCTACGGCCTGTTCGCGCTGGGCTGGACCGGTTCGGCCCGGCAATGGCACAATTACGAAAAGGCGTACCTGGTTCTGTCCGGCCTGGCGACGCTGCTCGTGTTCACGGTGAGTTCCATCGTCGGCATGGACTTCGCCACGGCGCAACTCGCCGGCTGGCACGAAACCATCTTCCCATTTTATTTCGTGGCGGGCGCGGTCTTCTGCGGCTTCGGCATGGTGCTGGTGCTGTTGATTCCCCTGCGCAAGTGGTGCCATCTGGAGGACATCATCACGATGCGGCACATTGACCGGGTCTGCAAAATGACGCTGATGATGAGCTGCATCATGGGTTACATCTACCTGATGGAATACTTCATCGCGTGGTATTCCGGCAGCCCTTACGACTCCTGGGTGTTTGGTCACCGGTTGTTCGGCCGTTATTACTGGTTCGGCGGCTGGATCATGCTGCTGGTCAATGGCCTGATGCCGCAATTGTTCTGGCTCAAAAAAGTGCGGCAAAATCTGGTGCTCATTTTCGTCATCGCCGTGCTGATCAACATCGGCATGTGGTTCGAACGCTTTACCATCATCGTCGGCTCGTTGTACCAGGATTTCCTGCCGTCCAACTGGCATCCCTATTATCCGACCTGGGTGGATGCCTGCACCTTCCTTGGCACGCTGGGTGTGTTTTTCACCATGTACCTGCTGTTCGTGCGCTTCCTGCCGATGATTGCCGTCTCGGAAGTGAAGGCCATCACGCCGCACGCCGACCCGCATCATCCGCTCGGCGGCGCGAAAGGAGCGAAGCCATGAACCCGATGCCTTACGGTCTGATTGCCGAATTCGATTCGCCGGCGGCGGTGTTGCGCGCGGCGGAAAAGGTTCGGGACGCCGGCTTCCGCCGCTGGGACGTCTTCTCGCCGTTCCCGGTCCATGGCCTGGACAAGGTGATGGGTTTCAAAAATTCGCTCGTCGGCTGGTTCGCGCTGGTGTTCGGCGGCGGCGCGTTCATCGGATCCATGCTGATGATCTGGTTCATGAACGATTTCGATTACCCGATTATGGTCGGGGGCAAGCCGATGTTCAGTGCGCCACAGGCGCTGGTGCCGTCCTATATCCTGCTGGTGCTGGCGTCGGCCGTCGGGGCGTTTGTCGGCATGGTGGCGTTGAACCGGTTTCCGCGCCTGTATCATCCGCTGTTCAAGAACAGCCGTTTTGCCATGGTGTCGCGCGACAAGTTTTTCCTCGTGATTGAAACGTCCGACCCGAAGTTTTCCGAAACCGAAACCCGCGCGCTGCTGGAATCCGCCGGCAGCACACACCTCGAACTGGCCGTGGAATAATGCGATACGTCCTGCTCATCCTGTTGACGATGGTGGCCGTGGTGTTCGGCATCGCCGGCCTGCGCGGACATCTCTCGCGCAAACCGCCCGTCGAGATCATCCCGGACATGAACCGCCAGTTTAAATTGCGTCCCGAGGCGGCGGACAATTTCTTCGCCAACGATCACACATCCCAGTTGCCGCCGCCGGGCACCATCCCGCGCAGCCGCCCGATTCAGACCCTCAGCGGCCCGGTTTACCCGTACGAAGACGCGCCGGTCAACACGGGCTTTATCACCGGCACGACAAATTTTGTGGCGACCAATCCGTTGCCGGTGACGCCGGCCCTGCTGCAACAAGGGCGCGAACAGTTTGAAATTTTCTGCACGCCGTGTCATGGCGCGCTCGGCGACGGCAACGGCATCACCAAAAAACTCGGCGTCATGCCCTCCGTCGCCAATTTGCATGACCCGCGCATCGTGGACATGGCCGACGGCGAGATTTTCAACACCATCACGCACGGGAAAAACCTGATGGGCGCGTACGGGCCGACGGTGCCGGTCCAGGATCGTTGGGCCATCATTGCCTATGTGCGGGCCCTGCAATTGAGCTGGCTCGGCTCGACCAACGATTTGCCGCCGGACCTGCGGGCGGCGCTGAAATAGTGACCATGAAATCATCCCACGAACCCAACCCGCTGCCGCCGCTGGATTTGTCCGGCTGGCGGAAGCTGCCCGGCATTTTGATGGTGGCCGGGGCGGTGTTGTCGGTCACCGGTCTGGCCGTCCGGCCGGCGGAATTCGGTTATGCCTGGCTGGTGGCGTTCATGTTTTACCTGAGTATTGCGCTCGGCGGCCTGTTTCTGGTGATGATTCATCATCTGACCGATGCCGGCTGGTCGGTGGCCACGCGGCGATTCTGTGAACATCTGGGCGCATTGCTGTTCCCCTGGCTGGCAATCCTGTTCGTGCCGGTCCTCCTGCTGGCGCCAAAAATTTATACCTGGATGACATTGAACCCGCAAAATGACCGCGCGTTGAGCGCCAAATGGCCGCTGTTCACCTGGCCGGGCTTTTGCGTCGCGTCGTTGATCCTGTTCGGCATCTGGTGGCTGCTTTCCTCGCGACTGCGTTATTGGTCGCTCCAACAGGATGAAACCGGCGATCCCGCCTGCACCCACCGCATGCGGTTTCATTCCGGGTGGGGGATACTGGCCTTCGCGGCGACGTTGACGTTCGCGTCCGTCCTCTGGATGAAATCGCTGCAATATCAATGGGCCTCGACGATTTATGGCATGTACTTTTTCGGCAGTTGCGCCTTCGTCGGCGTGGCTACGGTCTATCTGATTACGATGATTTTGCAGCGGCAGGGCGTATTGACCAGCGTGCTGCGCGACAACCAGTTTTATTACCTGGGCACGCTGTTGTTCGCCTTCACGCTGTTTTATTCCTACGTCGGGTTCGCACAATACTTCGTCATCTGGAACGGCAACATCCCCGATGAAACCTTCTGGTATCTCATCCGTGAAAACCGTTCGTGGTGGGCGCTGGACATGCTCCTCATCTTCGGCCATTTCCTGCTGCCGTTCCTGGTGCTGCTGCCCATCTGCGTCAAATCGAATTTCAAAATCATGTTCGGCGTCTGCCTGTGGGCGTGGGCAATGAATTTCGCGGATCTGGCCTTCAACATCCTGCCGGTGCTGCACCCGCGCGGTTATCCGTTCCAGTGGCTCTGGCTGCAATTCGGTTGTCTGGCCTTCATGGGCGGTCTGCTGGCCCGTGTTTTCTTAAAGAATTTCAGCGCGCACGCGCCGTTCCCGAAGAGAGACCCGCGCCTGCTGGAAGCCATGGGCATCAAATACGAAACGCCGGAGGATATTGCCGCCACGACCCCGATCCCGGGAGGCCATCCATGAATTCAACCAACCCGGAAACCACCGGCGAACGTCCCGTCTGGCACGTCGGCCTCGGCTTTCTCGTCGCGAGCCTGCTCTTTGCCGCCTTGGTACTGTGGCTGAAATGCGCCAATCCGGTTCCGGCGATTGACGCCGACCGTGCCGTCGAGCGCGCCAAGGACCTGGCTGATATTCGGGCCGCCGAAACCCGGGCGCTGAATCAACCCGGCTGGGTTGACCAGTCCCGCGGCATCGTGCGATTGCCGGTGGCCGTCGCCCTGCAAATGGCCGCCCAGGCATGGCAGAATCCGGCCCAGGCGCGTGCGGACCTGATGGCGCGTGAAGCGAAGGCGACTGCGCCGGCACCTGTGGCGCCGGCCAAGCCGAATGCATTTGAATGAGCACTAACGCAAAATTTGGCGGGGCGAGCGTTCCCGCGAGCCGGCTCGTCAGTAGCCTCGCCCCACCGGGCGAAATCTCTTCGACGGACATTGACCGTTCCTGCTGCATCCCGTTGCTCGCGCTGTTTGGCGGCGCGGCGCTCTGGCTCGTCGTCGGTTCGGTGCTCGCCCTCATTGCTTCGATCAAATTTCATGCGCCGGATTTTCTCGCAAACTGTGCCTGCCTGACCTACGGCCGCCTGCAACCGGTGGCGGACGACGCGTTGCTATACGGATTCTGCCTGCCGGCGGGGCTCGGGGTCGCGTTATGGCTGCTGGCGCGCCTGAGCGGAACGCCGCTGCGGGGAGCCATTGTTCCCATCGTGGCCGCCAATCTCTGGCACCTGGGTGTGTTCGTCGGCTTGGCCGGCATTTTGATCGGCGACAGCAGCGGTTTTGCCTGGCTGGAATTCCCGCGCGGCGGGTCGGTGCCGATTTTCTTTGCCTACCTGCTGCTGGCGCTGTGGAGCATCATGATTTTTGCCGGCCGTCGTGGACGCACGCTGTATCCGTCGCAGTGGTTTCTGGTCGCCGCGCTCTTCTGGTTCCCGTGGATTTATTCGTCAGCCAATTTGTTCCTGCTTACCAGTCCGGTGCGCGGCGTGGCGCAGGCCGTCATCGGCTGGTGGTTCGCCAACAATTTGCTGGTGGTTTGGACGGGCCTTGTTGGGCTGGGCGCGGCGTTTTATTTCCTCCCAAAAATCACCGGTCGCCCACTGCAAAGCCATTATCTGGCGCTGTTCGCGTTTTGGACCTTCATCCTCTTTGCCACCTGGTGCGGCATCCCGCCGGGCGCGCCCGTGCCGGCCTGGATGCCCACGTTGAGCGCCGTGGCCGCAGCGTGGTTGCTGGTGCCATGGCTCGCCGTTTTCCTCGTTGTCTGGCAGACGGTGCACGGTTCGGTAAGATCCAGCTGGAATAACACTACGTTCTGCTTTGTCGGTTCGGGCATTGACGCCTTCCTGTTGTCGGGACTGATGCTGATGGCGATGGCGTGCCCGCAAATCAGCCGTTTTACGAATTTTACCTGGTTCGGTTCCGCGGAAACGCAACTGCGCCTCTACGGTTTCTTTGCCATGACGATGTTCGGCGCGGTTTATTACATACTGCCACGGGCGGTCGGCCTTGAATTTCCGTTTCCGAAACTCGCCCGCGTTCATTTCTGGCTTTCACTGGCCGGCATCGCGCTGCTGGTCGTGCCGCTGGCCATCGGCGGCATTGTGCAGGGCTGGAAGTTGCAGCACCCGGACATCGTCGCGTTTGCGGACACGACCAAGGCCATGTTGCCGTTCCTGCGAGTCAGCACGACTGGTTTGCTGCTCATGTTGCTGGGCAATCTACTGTTTTTCGCGAATGTCATGGGCCTGACGCTCCGCTGGAAAATTGCCCTGCTCAAACAATTCATCGCCTTTGTAAAATCGCCGTTGGAGACCACGTCCGCTTCCGCTTCGCTACGGCGCGACAAGGAGGTGCGGGCATGAAAAACGGTTTCCTGGTCTTCCTCGTCTCGTTGGTCGTGCTCGGTGGTTCATGGTGCGGTTTCGTGCTCGCGCCGGTGTTGCAGCTCGGCGGCCAAAAGCAGACCACCATCCTCAATTCGTCCGATCTGTATCCGGTGGGCCGGCCCGGCATGGCGAATCAGGGGTTGCAGGTTTATCGCGCCAATGGCTGCGCCGCCTGCCACACCGAACAGGTCCAGCAAGACGGCGTCGCCTGCGACGTGGTGCTGACCAGCGCCGGGAAAACCCCGCTGGCGGTGACCAATGCGATATCGTCCCTGAAATTAACCGGCCTCGACAAAGGCACGGCCGATGCGGCCGTGGATAAAATCAATGCCGCCGGCGGCAAGGCCGAGATCCACATTACGGCCACCGGTCCGGATATCAGCCGCGGCTGGGGACTGCGGCACAGTGTCGCCGAGGATTTTCTTTACGACGATCCGGTACAGTTGGGTAGTGTGCGCATCGGACCGGATCTGGCGGACGTGGGCACGCGCCGGCCGGACGCCAACTGGCAGTTGCTTCACCTTTACGCGCCGCAAAGTGTGGTGAACGGTTCGGCGATGCCGCCGTTCCGCTACCTGTTCCGGGTTCAAAAAATCGGCGGCGAACCCTCGCCGGATGCTTTGAACCTGCCGAAGGCATTCACGCCTCCGGCCGGTTATGAAGTGGTCCCGACGGCCCAGGCGGAGGAGCTGGCGGCGTATTTGTTGAGCCTGCAGGCGGATGTCCCGTTGCACGACGCGCCGTTTACCCAGCCGCTGGCTGTTTCCAAACCATGAGCGACGAAACGAAATCCAGCATTCCGCCAACGTCCGACACCGAACCGTCCGTTTCACGTTCGACGGTGCCGGTTTGGATCATCGTGCTGACGCTGGTCTTGTTGTTTCTGGGCATGGTCTATTTCGATCATCATAGCGGCTGGTTCGATTCCCAGGTTTACGGCCCTTACGCTTCCTCCGAGGAATTGGAATTGTACCAGCCGAAATCCGGTGCGGCCGCCCTCCTGGCGCGCGGCAAGGCACATTACGATCAGGTGTGCGGCCTGTGCCACGGTATCGACGGTCTTGGCAAACCCGGTCAGGCCCCGCCGCTGGCCGGTTCCGAATGGGTCAACACCAAGGGTTTCGAGCGCCTCACGCACATTCCGCTGGCGGGTGTCTCCGGCCAGCTTTCGGTGAAGGGCCAGACGTGGGGCCTGGCCATGCCGGCGATGGGCGCAGCCATGTCCGATGAAGATCTGGCCGCCGTGCTGACTTACATCCGCAGTTCCTGGGGCAACAAGGACGGGCCGGTGACGGCCGACGAGGTCAAGGCTGCCCGGAGCGCCCTGGGCGCGCATCCACTGCCGATGAGCGGCAATCAAATGTCGAAGATGCCGGAATAAAACTCTTCGTTCCGGCAGGTCAAATTTCCGCCCGTGAAATTTATTTGGTATTGAGCAGTTTGGCCTTTTGGGCCTGATAATCCTGGTCGGAGATGGCTCCGGCATCTTTGGCCTTCTGCAAGTCAATCAATTGCTGGCCGAGCGTGGGGGACTGGACATTACTGGTAGCGCCGCCACCGAGATGCAATTCCAGGCATCCAGTCAGAAGTGTCATGGCCAGCAGACCGGCCAGCAGGGGAATGAACGGTTTTTTCATGGAATGATGTTTGTATGTTTGGTTTGGCTTTAAGCACGCAACACGACCCGACAAGCTCGGATAAAATTAGGGGTGAGTCCTTGTCGCCAGTCAAGTTTTAATGCGACTAATTTACACTTCCACTCTATCCCATCCAAATTCCTGCGCCTGATTTAAGCGTGTAGGACTGTCCTTAAGCACAAAACCGATCCGATCACCCTTTATTCGTTCAATCCCCACCGGATCTGCCCGTGTACGTCACGGAGCAAAGCTTCCAGAACCGGGCCGACTTCATTCGCCTGCATCCGAATCTGTTCCCGCATCTTTTCCGATTCTTTTGTCACCAACGCAATGTCAGCCTCCACTATTTCCAGTTGCCCGCGCCCGTCCGCGCCCGTTGTGCTGTTCAATGGCTGCGTGGCCGCGTTCATAAAAGAACCAAGGCCCGATGGGACCCTTTGTCAAGCGACCAGCCCCCTGATTGTGACCTAGGCAGTCTGCCTATGAGAGGAACGCCCGCCCGCGATCGAGCCCCCGTGTGTCTTTATCGGCTTGTGTTCTTTGAAGGGAGCAGGGAACGTTTTGCGCCATGTCCGTGAACGACCAGACCGCCGGTCCCACCCCGCCGCGCCCGCCATCGGGACGACTGAGGATGATTGGCATCATCGTGCTGTTGTTGGGGCTCGCCGGCGCGGGCGCGGTTTATTGGATCGGAACCCATTCCGGGGAACCCAACGAGGATGAGTTGTTGCCGGGAAATGCCCGGGCCGAATCGCATCAGATGGGGCTGCTTTACGGCCGGATGGGTATTATGATTTCACAATGGTCCGACGATTTGAAACAGCCCGGGACGCAGGCCATCCTCATGGCCGGGGCTTCCCTCCTGGTTGCCGCCGGCTGCTTTTACTTCGCCCGGCTTTCCGACGACAATGAAGTACGCTGACCAAAGGGAAAGCCTGCAAAACGGCCTTGCGCCACCGGCCGGTCTCGCATAAGACGCCGCGATGTCACAGCCATTTCAACCGGCCGACGCCCGGCGATTTGAAGCCGCGCTCCGTCGTTTCGACGAGGAAAACGCGCGTGACCCGAACATGGAAACCGCCGGCGGCGTGGCCCAACCGCGCGAGTTGCTTTACGCGCAGCGGTTGAGCGAATGGGTGTTGCGGCTTTGTCCGCCAGCCTCCGAGGTATTACGGCTGGCGGTACAGATCCCGGCTCTGTGCCGCCAGCCGTAATCCCTCAGAGGCTTTCGGACAAAGCCGCAACACCCATTCGCTCAACCGCTGCGCGTAATGCAACTCGCGCGGTTGGGCCAC
>JAJPJM010000119.1 GCA_021324235.1 Verrucomicrobiota bacterium | reverse complement strand
CGCGTCTTCGGCAAGGCGGGCCGGGCCGACACAGCGACGGATCCCGCGCCGTTGGAAATGTTCGAGACGACGATCCAGTTCAAACCGCGCTCGGAGTGGCGCATCGGGATGACGCCCGACAAGCTGGTCGAGGAGCTCGATGCGGCCGTCAAGGTTCCCGGGCTCAGCAACATCTGGGTACCGCCGATCCGCAACCGCATCGACATGCTCGCCACCGGCATCAAAAGTCCCGTGGGCATCAAGGTCTCAGGCGCGGACCTTGCGGAGATCGATCGCATCGCCCACGAGATCGAGGCCGCGGTAAAAGATGTGCCTGGCGTGACCTCGGTTTTCGCCGAGCGCCTCACCGGCGGACGCTACATCGAGTTTGAAATCGACCGCGACGCCATCGCGCGCTACGGCCTGACTGTTGGCGACGTGCAGGACGTGCTGTCGGTCGCGCTCGGCGGCATGCCATTGACGACAACCGTGGAAGGGTTGCAGCGCTACACGGTGAACCTCCGTTACGACCGCGATTTCCGTTCGGATTTGGACTCGCTCAAGCACGACATCGTCATCCCCACGCCGACCGGTGCGCAGATTCCGCTGGGCGAACTCGCCACCATCAAGGTGGTGGATGCCCCGATGGAAATCAAAACCGAGGGTGCCGTGCCCAACGATTGGGTTTATGTGGACATTCGCGACATTGACGTTGGCACCTACGTCCAGAATGCCATGCACGCGGTGAACGCGGCCATCGCCGACGGACGGATCCAACTGCCGCCCGGGTACAACCTTTTTTGGAGCGGCCAGTACGAATACATGCTGCGTGCGAAGGAACGTCTGCTGATGGTCGTACCGCTCACACTGCTCATCATCACGCTCATCATTTATTTGAACACCCGCTCACTGCTCAAGACTGCCATTGTGTTGCTGGCCGTGCCGTTCTCGCTCGTCGGTGCCTTCTGGACGCTCTACCTGCTGCACTACAATTTAAGCGTGGCGGTCTGGGTCGGCATCATCGCGCTGGCGGGGCTGGATGCGGAGACCGGTGTCATCATGCTGCTCTATCTCGACCTCGCTTATGACGAATGGAAGCAAAAAGGGCTGATGCGGAACCTGGCTGACCTGCGGGACGCGATTTATCACGGCGCGGTGAAACGGCTGCGCCCGAAAATCATGACGGCCTCGGTTATCATCGCCGGCCTGGCGCCGATTTTGTGGAGCCACGGCACCGGCGCGGATGTGATGAAACGCATCGCCGCCCCGATGGTGGGCGGCGTGATTACCTCCACCATCAGCGTCCTGGTGGTTTATCCGGCGATTTATTACCTGTGGCGCTCGCGCGCTTACAATAATTCCAACACCCGCCGCAATTCCGTGTCGGTGTTGTAATAGTGTGGCGAAAGCCGGAGATAATTTTTCCCCGCGCGGTCCATCCGCAACGACGTGACCACACCGGCGTCCGTCAGCTTTTTATGCAGCGCTGTCAGGTCGCTGCCCGCCGGGTAACCTGAAACGATGCCACCGGCATTTTCAGGTTTTGCGTTCGCGTTCAAAACCGTGAAACCTTTGGCCTGCAAGGCCGGCACGAGCCAGGCGCGTTTGCGCTGCAATTCGGCGGCGATATTTTCCACGCCAATTTCCAGAGCCAGTTCCATCGCGGCCATCAGGCCGGCCAGACCCACCAGATTGTGCGTGCCGGCTTCGTATTTCAATGCACCGCCGCGGAAAACGATTTTTTCCTGGGCGACAAAGTTCGGGTTCTGGACGTTATGCCAGCCGTAAATCGGCGGGGTCAACCGGTCCTGGACTTCGCGCCGGACATAAAGCACGCCCGCGCCGCACGGTCCCAACAGCCATTTATGCGCATCGGCGGCCAGAAAATCCACAAATTCAACGGTCGTTGAAAACGCGCCCAGCGTTTGAATGGCGTCGAGACAAAACAGAATCCCGCGTTCGCGCAGGGATTTCCCAATCCTGGCATGTTCGAGGCGATGGCCGCTGATAAAATGGCAGGAAGCCAGGGCGACGAGCCGCGTGTTTTCGTCCACCTGCCCCAGGACGTCCATCGGCCGAATCGCGCCAAGACCGCGGGTGTTCAGCAGGCGCACTTCGACGCCGCGTTCCGCCAGCGCCATCCAGGGATAGACATTGGAGGGATAATCGTCGTGATAAACGAGCACGTTGTCGCCCCGGCGGAAATTCAGCCCGGCGGCGACAAAACTTAATGCGAGCGACGTGGGCCCGACGAACGCGATTTCCTCCGGCCGGCAGTTGAGCAATTGCGCCGCCAGCTTGCGCCCGTCGTCTAAACGCCGGGGAATCGTCTGGGTTTCCTGATCGTCGGTCGTGCCGTGTCGCGCACAATCGGAGATCGCCTGCGCCACGCGCCGCGGCAGCGGGCACACGCCGGCGTGCGCGAGGAAAACCTTGTTCTGCGCGACAGGAAATTCACGCCGGCGCAGTTCCTCGTTGGCGAGCAATTCGGTCAACGTCATGCGACAAGCTTAATCAGGGAACACGGGTGCACAAAGTGGAATTAGAACCCGTTCAAGACATTGGAAAGGTCGCTATGTGGACCGTAAAGACCCGAGTAGAATTGGACAATTTTGTAGGCAACAATCAATACGGCCAGCAAATAAACCCCCCGGGTGGTTAATTGGGCGAAGGTATAAAGCAGGCGCGCACCGTCATCAGCGTAAAGCCGATGCAGGTTGCGGAGTGATTCATCGAGTTTGCCACTGATTTCGCCGCTGGCGTAAAGATTGGCAAACGTTTCCGGAAACAGCCGGCAGGCGCGCACCGCTTCGGCCGGCGTTTGACCGGCGGTCACGGCCGGTTTCCAGGCAGCAACGGCACGGCGCAAGGCGGGTGAGCCGCTGGCGGTGGCGGCCAGATCCCAGGCTTCAAAAATGTTAACACCGGCGCTGATGAGCGCTTCGAGGGCGGCGGCGAGCCGCGACAGGGCAAGATAACGCCGCGCCGCGCCCAACAGGGGAACCGCCCGCAGAAAGGATTCGAGCCGCGCGCGCCAGTTTTCACCGTGCTGGCTTTGGGTGGCGTAAACCAACAGGGCCACCGCGCCATAAAGCGGGAGGAGGAGGAGCAGGGCCCGGGCAAAAAGCAGCGGCAGGCTCGCATTGAACTGCGAGTGGGCGAACGGCAGCACGATTAAAAAAATAAAGGCAGCGAAGTGAATCAGGAACGCCGGATAAATGAGCTGCGAAATCACCTGCCGGATGAGGCGGGCGCGATCCGTGTAATAGTCGGCGAGCATGCGGAAACAGGCGTCGAGCCTCCCGCTCTTCTCGCCGGCCCCAATCAATGCCAAATCGAACGCGGGCAACCAGCCGAGGCGATACAAGGATTCCGACACCGTCGCGCCCTGGGCCAGTTCCTCCAGCAGGCGTTGCAGCGGTTCGCGGTAGGAACGGCTGGGAGGGCTGCGCTGGATTTGCTCCAGGGCACGAATGATGGGAATTCCAGCGGACGTGAGTTGGGCGACTTGATGAAACAGCTCGGCGCGTTGGGTGAGCTGCCGGGGCGTGGTGAAGAAGGGCATACGCCCTCAGACCGCGACGCGGTCGAGGCTGGCCTTGAAATCACGCTTGCTGCGCGCGCCGACGATCTGGTCGGCCACCTGACCGTTGTGGAAAACGAGCAATGTGGGGATGGCGCGAATGCCATATTCGGCGGCCAGCGACTGCTGTTCGTCCACGTTGACCTTGCCGATTTTCACCTTGCCGTCGTACTCATCCGCCAGTTCATCCAGCAACGGCGCAATCATCTTGCAGGGACCGCACCATTCGGCCCAGAAATCCACGAGCACGGGCGCAGGTGATTGTAAAACCTGTTGGGCAAAATTTTCCTGCGTGAGCGTGACAATCAGCGGAGAGGCCATACGTCAAAAAAACGGGTTCAGGATTTGAATCACTTTCGGAAAACTCAATTGGTCGGGATGAGCATCATCCAGACCACCGTGCCGACAGCAAACAATCCGGCCACACCGGCCGCGATGGCGAGCATTTGATCCAACCCGCTCATGGTTGGGGCCGAGGGCATGGGCCGCGGTGCGGCCGGGGCGGGTCGTGCCTGGGAAATGGGGGCGGCCGTGGCAGCCACCGCGCGCGATGCCGGCTGCGGCGCCGGGGTCGGAGCCGGAATGGCGGTGGGCGCACCGGTCGGACCACCGGGGGGCAGCGTCGGCAACTTGATGGTCGGCGCAGCCGAGGGCTTGGGCGGCAAATTAATGCGGACGGTTTCTTTTTTGGGCTGAACTTTGCCGGTCTCTTTTTTCGGCGGCAGCACAGCACCCGGAGAAATGTTCGGAGGTGTCTCGGCCATAATCTTGTCTTTGTGTGTTAAAGATAAACAGCTTCCTGCAGGTGTCAAACCCTTATTCAAAAAACCGCGAAAGAGATTACCGGCCCGTTGCGAGAAACCAGATAAAATCAGGCCCGTTCACGACGCTCCACGCGTGTTCCCGCGAGCGTTTTCCCAACGCAGGGCGGAAATGCTTTGACACCAACACCCGAAAAGTTGATAAAAAGTGGAAAGCTAGGCCTTCTCATCAATCAATTCCCGCCGCGCGCCGCCGAGCAACTGTTCGATAAAACTGGTCGAATAAACCCCGCGCCGGAAATTTGGATCCTGCATGATGGCCTGTTGGAAGGAGACATTGCTCTTGATGCCGGTGATCATATATTCCGACAGCGCGCGATTCATGCGATCCATCGCTTCCCGCCGGTCATTGCCGGTCGCGATCAGCTTGCCGATCATGGAATCATACATCGAGGGGATGGTGTAGCCCGCGTAAGCATGGGTGTCCACGCGCACGCCCCGGCCGCCGGGCTGAAAATACATCTCAATGCGGCCGGGACTGGGCCGGAAATCGTCAAAGGGATCTTCGGCGTTGATGCGGCATTCGATGGCGTGACCCTTGATTTGAATGTCACTCTGCGAATGGCGCAACGGCTCGCCCATCGCCAGCATGATTTGATAGCGCACCAGATCGATGCCCGTGACCTCTTCGGTGACCGGATGTTCCACCTGGATCCGCTTGTTGAATTCGAGGAAATAATAATTGCCCAGGTTGTCCACGATGAACTCAACCGTCCCGGCACTGGTGTAACGCGCCGCCTCGGCGATTTTGACGGCGGCCTTGCCGATCTTGTCCCGTAATTTTCGAAACTTGTGTTCCAACAATGGCGACGGCGCCTCTTCCACGACCTTCTGGTTGCGGCGCTGAATGGAGCAATCCCGTTCGCCCAGATGAATGATATGCCCCTTGTTGTCGCCCAGCACCTGAATCTCGATGTGATGCGGATTCTCGATGTATTTTTCGATGTAAACGCCGGAATTGCCAAACGCCTTCTCCGCCTCGGAACGAGCTGTGTGATAACCTTTTACCAGCGAGATGTCATTGTGTGCCACTCGCATGCCCCGCCCGCCGCCGCCCGCCACCGCCTTGATCATCACCGGATATCCAATCCGTTTGGCAACGGCCAGGGCATCCTGCTCTTTTTCCACGGTGCTTTCCGACCCGGGCGGCGTGGGGACACCGACCTTTTTGGCCAGCGCCCGGCTGATGGCTTTGTCGTCCAGGGATTGCATCGCGCGCGGGCTGGGACCGATAAAGCGAATGTTGCAACTGTCGCAAACCTCTGCGAAATGGGTATTTTCGGCAAGAAAGCCGTAGCCGGGATGAATCGCATCCACGTCCGTGATTTCCGCCGCACTGATGATGCGGTCAATCCGCAAATAACTTTCCGACGCGGGCGGTCCGCCAATACAAATGGCTTCATCGGCCAACTGCACGTGCATGGAGTTGGCATCCGCCTCGGAATAAACGGCCACCGTTCGGATATTCAACTCCTTGCAGGCACGAATAATCCGAACGGCAATTTCACCGCGATTGGCGACCAGAATTTTTTCGAACATGGACTTTCAGCGAATAGGAACAGTTTCCGATGTGCGATGGTTTCAGGTTGGGCGCACTTTGAACAGCGGCTGGCCAAATTCCACCGGCTTCGCATTTTCCACCAAAACCTGGGTAATGACACCCTTTGCCTCCGCCTTGATTTCATTCATCACCTTCATGGCTTCAATAATGCAAACAACGCTGTCGGGATTGACCTCGGTACCAATCTCCACATAACTGTGGGCTTCGGGAGAGGGTGCCCGATAAAAAGTCCCGATCATCGGAGATTTGATTTCGACTTCCCCCGTAGCAGCGGTTGCCGGGCTGCCACCGCCGGGAACGGCCGGAGAAGCCGCGACTGCAGGCTGAGTGGTCGGAAGTGATCCTGGATCTTCATACTGGATGGCTGGAGAGGCTGTTCCGTTGGTTCCTCTTTTCAACCTGATCTTGGAATCCTGCCTTTCCAACTCAAACTCCGTAATGGAGTTCTTCTTCATCAGGTCAATTATGGCCTTAATATCTTTTAGATCCACGTTTCGATTTCGTTAAAGTTGTTCCAAAACCACGTTTTGAGCTATAATCAAAAAAGCAGCAGCCGGGTTACGACTCTGCCTAATCTGTTACGAATTTGAAACATTTTATAGTTCAATCCAAGCGACGTCAAGAAACAAAAAACGGAATTGATTTAACATAAAGACAGGTTGAAAACGCTTTCCTAAGTATGCTTTTTTAAATCGTTAACGTTAATTGACGCTTCAAGCGCCAAAATATAAGATTTTTGACCGAATCCGGATATTTGACCCCAGCAAACAGGCGCGATAAGTGATTTATGTCTGAACTTTTCCCGGGCATGAATGTTTGATAGGTGAATTTCGATGGTCGGAACCCCTACTGCGGCAATGGCATCTCTGAGAGCAATACTCGTGTGCGTATAAGCCGCAGCATTAAGAACGATCACGTCGAATTTCCCTTTTGCCTCCTGAATCCAATCGACCAATTCCCCCTCCACATTGGACTGCCTGAAATCCACCTCCACGCCCAAAGCCTTGGCGTGTTTGCGGACTTTGTCCTCAATATCGACCAACGTTGCGCGCCCATACACATCCGGCTCACGCTGCCCCAGTAGGTTCAAATTCGGCCCGTTTAGAAACAAAACTTTCATGCGTGGAAAGCGAGATTAGACTGCGCTGATTTCGGTGTCTAACTGATTTCCAGCAATCATAACCGCCGGATTAAAAGATTAAGTGACGTCCCGATGACATATTTGACTTTTGGTGCCCGCGACAGGACTTGAACCTGTACGATGTTACTCACTAGAACCTGAATCTAGCGCGTCTGCCAATTCCGCCACGCGGGCATGTCACCTGACACATTCCAATACGCGCCAAACGTTGCCGGAGCAAGCCAAATGTCACCACCGGGACGCCCAGATTGTCTTTGCTTTTCCCACCTGAACGGATATAATGTACAGTAGTACAGCGAATTATACACTTGTTCACTTTGGGTTTCTCAGGGGTATTGGCATTTAAGCAACGTTACGAATGAAGACTTCGGTCGAGAGCAAGATGGTGCTTGGGTTCGCGATTTCGCTGCTCGCGTTGGCCGGCCTGGGATGGTTGTCTTATCACACCACAACCCGTCTGGTCACCACCGAGAAATGGGTGGCCCATACCCAGGAAGTGATTTCAACGCTGGAAGCGGGCCGCGCCATTCTGGCCGATGCGGAAACCTCGCAACGCGGTTACCTGCTCACCGGCGAGGATCCATTTCTGAAGGATTCCCAAAAGGCCCAAACGGATGCGCGGCTCTGGTTGGTACAACTCCACAATTTGATCGCCGACAATCCGGAACAACAACGCCGATTGGCAAAACTGGAGCCATTGATTTCGCAACGGCTGGACCTGCTGAATAATCGGGCCAAATTGCGCCAGGAAGAGGGGCTCCCGGTTGCGACCCGGGCGGTGGCGTCGCGTGAAGGCAAGGGATTAATGGACCAAATCTCGGAAGAACTCACGGAAATGCAGGACGTGGAAAACCGATTGCTCTCGGCGCGCCAACGAGCCGCCCAAGTCAGTGCCACCACCAGCGCGTTCATGGTACTGACGGGCAGCGGACTGGCGGGGGCCATCTCCCTGGCGGCATGGGTGGTTATCCGCCGTGACTTAAGACTGCGTGCGCTGGCGGAAAAAGAGGTTCGGACCACGAGGGCCCAGCTTCAATCATTCCTGGACAACATTCCGGCCGATATTTTTTTAAAGGACACGAATGGCCGCTACTTGTTTGCCAACCGGCAGTTCGAGACGACTGTGGGGATTCTCCGGGATAAAATCGTGGGCGAGACCGGATTTGACATTTTTCCACAGGAAGTGGCTCAAGCCACCCACGAGAACGACCAAAAAGTCCTGAAGACGGGCGAACCTTTCCAATTCGAAGAAATCATTTTGCACAATGACGGTCCGCGCACGCATTTTTCGGTAAAATTTCCCCTGCGGGATGCCAACGGAAAGATTTACGCCATGGGGGGCGTCTCGACGGATATTACCCCGCGCAAACTGGCTGAGGAAGAGCGCGACCGCTTTTTTGATTTGGCGCGGGACATGATGTGCATTGCCGGTTTCGACGGTTATTTTAAAAGGCTGAATCCGGCGTGGGAACAAACCCTCGGTTTCACGGTCGAGGAACTTTCGTCAAAACCGTTTCTGGATTTTATTCATTCCGATGACCTGGCCGCCACCCGTACGAAATCATCCGAGTTAAGCACCGGCAAAGAGGTGATTCAATTTGAAAACCGGTATCGCTGCAAAGACGGTTCTTACCGCTGGTTCGCGTGGAACGCGCGGGCGGACCTGCCGCGCCAGTTGATCTATGCCAGCGCCCGCGATATCACCGACCTCAAGCGCATCCAGCAAATACATTTGCAATTTC
The DNA here is from genome assembly GCA_021324235.1 of Verrucomicrobiota bacterium. Lineage (GTDB taxonomy): Bacteria > Verrucomicrobiota > Verrucomicrobiia > Limisphaerales > UBA11358 > UBA11358. Next base: position 2,631 of record JAJPJM010000119.1, on the reverse strand, counting down.
GCGCGCTCTTTGAGTCGTTGCCTGGACTTTATCTGGTGCTCACGCCGGACCTCAAGATTGTGGCTGTCAGCGATGCCTACTTGAAGGCCACCATGACCAAACGGGGGGAAATCCTGGGGCGCGGGCTTTTTGAGGTGTTTCCGGATAATCCGGATGACCCCGGCGCCAGCGGCGTTGCCAACCTGCGCGCCTCCCTGAATCGCGTGCTCCAGGATGCCGTACCGGACACGATGGCCATTCAAAAATATGATGTGCGCCGGCCGGACGGTGTTTTTGAAGAACGTTTCTGGAGTCCGGTCAACTCGCCCGTCCTCGGTGCCGACCACCGGATCGAATACATCATCCACCGCGTTGAAGACGTAACCGAATTTATCCGGCGGAAACGGGCGGGCGCCGGTGACGACAGTCTGCGCGCGCGCCTGGAACAGATGGAAGCCGAGATTTTCCAAAGTTCCCACGAAGTGCAGGAGGTCAACCAGCAACTTCGCACTGTCAACCAGGAGCTTGAAGCCTTCTCGTATTCCGTCTCGCACGACCTGCGCGCGCCGCTGCGCCACATTGACGGCTTCGTAAAGCTGCTCGACAAGCAGGCGCGCGAAAAGCTGGATGAACGCGGGCAGCGGTACTTGAACATCATTGCCGACTCGGCGCGACAAATGGGCGCATTAATCGACGATTTGCTGGTCTTCTCCCGCATGAACCGCGCGGAACTGCGCCAGGCGAAGGTGTCATCGGATTCGCTGGTGCACGAGGCGATTGATGGTTTGCACGTCGAAACGAACGGCCGGCCCATTCACTGGAAAATTGCCACCCTGCCCGAGGTTGAGGCCGACCCCGCCATGCTGCGCCAGGTTTGGGTAAACCTGATTGCCAACGCCGTAAAATACTCCCGCCCGCGGAATCCGGCGGAAATTGAAATCGGTTGTAACGCGGCCAACGGGGAACTCGTCTTTTTCGTCCGGGACAACGGGGTCGGGTTCGACATGCAATATGCGCACAAATTGTTCGGGGTTTTCCAGCGCCTGCATCGCGCGGAGGAATTTGAAGGCACCGGCATCGGGCTGGCCAACGTCCGCCGCATCATTCACCGCCACGGCGGCCGCACCTGGGCGGAGGGAAAAACCGACAGTGGCGCGACTTTTTTCTTTTCCCTGCCAAGAACTCCAACCGAAACGAAAGGATGATCCATGGCTCCCCTAAAACGTATTCTCCTGGTGGAAGACAACGAACGCGACATTGAACTGACCCTCGCCGCACTGGACGAACACAACCTAGTAAACGAAGTCGTCACCGCCCGCGACGGTGCGGAGGCGTTGGATTATCTCCATCACCGCGGCAAATTCGCCGGTCACGCCAATGGCCTGCCGGTGGTCGTGCTGCTGGATTTGAAAATGCCCAAAGTGGACGGCCTTGAAGTATTGCGCCAGATGCGCAGTGACGCCACCCTCAAACACGTGCCGGTGGTGATGATCACGTCGTCGCGGGAGGAACAGGACCTGGTCAACAGCTATCAATTGGGCGTCAATGCTTATGTCGTCAAGCCGGTGGATTTCCAGAAATTCGTCGAATCTGTGAAGCAAATCGGCTTTTTCTGGGCCGTCATCAACGAACCGCCGCCCGGCGCGGTAAAACGCTCCAACTGATGGCAACCGAATTCCTCCAGCACCCGGTGCGCATTCTGCACCTGGAAGACAACGAGCATGATCAGGTCCTCGTCCGTGAAATGCTGCTCGCCGAGGGATTGGCCTGTGAAATTGCGACCGCCAAAACCCGGGAAGATTTCGACTCCACCCTGCGGCTGGCCCGGTACGACCTGATTATTTCCGATTACACGCTGCCGTCGTTCGACGGTCTGCGCGCGTTGTCCCTGGCACGGGAGGTGTGCCCGGAAACCCCCTTCATTTTTTTCTCCGGCACCATCGGCGAGGAGGCGGCCGTGGAGAGCCTCAAAAACGGCGCGGTGGATTATGTACTCAAACAACGGCCGAGCCGGCTGGTCCCGGCCGTGCGTCGGGCGCTGCGCAGTGCGGAGGAACGCGCGCGGCGCCAGCGGGCGGAAAGCGCGTTGCAGCAGAGCGAAGAGCGGCTGCGCATCGTCGCCCGTGCCACCAACGATGTCGTTTGGGAATGGGATATCAAGGCCGACAAAGTCTGGTTCAGTGAAAATTTCCAGACCGTTTTCGGCCATCGTCCGGAAGACACCGGTGCCGCGCTGGAACGCTGGCTGGATTTGATTCATCCCGACGACAAAGGCCGCGTCACCACCGGCATCACCACGTTGCTCGCCAGCGGTGGACGGGTTTGGTGGGATGAACACCGTGTTCGCCGCGCCGACGGTTCCTACGCGCAGGTCCTGGACCGTGCTTCGATCATGTACAACTCCGCCCGCAAGCCGCAACGGATGGTCGGCGTCACCATTGACATGAGCGAGCGCAAACAGGCCGAGCAAAAAATCCGCGAACAGGCCGCACTCCTGGACAAGGCGCAGGATGCCATCATCGTCGCCGAGCTGAATGAAAAGATCACTTATTGGAACCAAAGCGCCGAGCGGATTTATGGTTGGAGCACCGCCGAAGTCATGGGCAAAGACCTTCAGGAAGTGCTGTTTCACGGAAAACCGCCGCCCGAACT
>JAJPJM010000005.1 GCA_021324235.1 Verrucomicrobiota bacterium | reverse complement strand
GCACCTGCTCAAGCCGTACCCAATCAAGATAAACCCAGCCACCGGCGGTGTTGGCAAGCTGGATAACATGGTTCCCGGATGGAACATTCACCGGCAGATCAAGGTTGTATGATTCATTCACAAGATTAATGCCTGCCCCGTTCAGATTGAGAAGATTCGTGCCGAACAACTGGGAACCGTCCACCCGCACGGCCAGTCCGGCGCTGTCGGAAACCGAATTGATGTGCATGACAATCCGGGCGTTGTTGGTCAGCCAGACACTCAGTGTAAATGGCTCCGCCAAGGTTGGGAACCAGGAGCCCAGAAGGAAGCCGTTCAGATTATTGCCCGCATATTGTGCCGCCTGCGTGTTGGGTACGGCCAGCCGTCCCGACACCACCGCCCCCCAATTCCCGCCGGGAATCAGCGTGACATTGAAAGGTTGTCCCCCCGGAATCGGATTACCCACGGTTGTTGGTGGCGGGCCGGAGGTTTGAAAATTAATATTCGTCCAGTTACCCCATCCCCACCCGGTGCGGTTTAAAATTGAGCCGAGCGCCACATAGATCGGATAGTCGTTTTCATCGTGAATGTTTTCATACCACCATGACATGGCCGTGCCGGCGGATCCACCCACCGCCCCACCCCATAGGCCTTGACGGAAACCGCGCAGATAAGGGTCATTGGTGCGGTTCCAACTCAAAGCGCTGGTGCCATATTCTTCTATCAAGACCGGCTTGTTATAATTCTGGTGAAAGGACTGCGCCACGGCATTAATCCGCGCCGCCGGAAAAGGTTCGCCGTAGCAGTGGTAATTGGCGTAATCCATTTGTGGCAAGGTCCAGATTTCCGGACGGTCACTGCCGCCGGTCAGGCTCGTCGTTACCAGATGACCAAACGCATCGTTGGTGTGCATCCAGCCCCCCACGACGCCGTGCCAGACCGCCACGTCGGTCGGGTTCAACCAGGTGTATTCATTGTCAATTTCACTGAAGAATTCCCAGGACATCAGGCTGGTGCTGTAGCCATAACGTGCGATGACGTATCGCAACCGTTTCTCGAACAATGTGCGGGCGACGGTGTTGGTGAAAAAAGCATCCTGATTGATGCAGGGTCCGCCGTTGGCAATATTGTAAGGATTGCTCTGCCAGTAATCGTCCTGCCCCCAGATGTCCGGAATCGGCTGCAGCATCAGATGAAATTCCAGACAAAGCTCGAGCCGGAGATCGTGTTGCTCGGCCTGTTCAAAGACGTAATCCAGTTGCCACGCATGGTCCAACCGGTAGCGGTTCAGTGAGTTGGAATCGGTTTCCAGGCCAAATGACCACGGGGTGACCAGAATGCGGCCGAAATTCATGCCTGCCGCCTGCATGGCGGGAAACCAATCGTCATAATCGTACGTGCCACGGCCACCGGGCCATCCACAGTTCATGCCGATGAGCCGCAACGCCTGACCATCACCGGTTTGAAAATATTGATGGTTGGTCGCCACCTGAACATATCCGAAACCAGGCGATGGCACACCCGCCGACACGGTGAAATTCGTGACCGCCGGTGAACCATAGGATTGATTGTTCGTCTGAATGACCAGGCTGACCGTGTAAACGCCAGGTTCCAGTGGCGTGAAGCGGAGCCGCCATTGCGGAGGACCGACCGCGGTAAGATATTCATAACCGCCCGACAGCCCGCGCTGATAATCCTGAAACCAAAACGCCGGGACAATCATCGTCCTTCCTGACGGCAACTTGAACGTGGCGTCCAGCCGGATTACGTCTGGATCGAACGGATTGGTGGCGGCAGGCACATTGGTGATGCAAAATTCGAGCCGCTGCCACAATTGGGGGAAGGTCAACTGGATGAATTGCGGCGCGACTTGTGCCGATGAAACAAACTCAAACTCAAGCAGGCAGACTGTCGCAAAAAGAAGGCCAACCACGGCTTTCAGCTTCACATCTGAAGCTTGTCTTATTTATCGCGAAAAACAATCAATAAACCACCTTGTTCAGCGGGTATTCGATAATGCCTTCCGCGCCGGCGGCCTTGAGTTTTGGGATCAACTCGCGCACAACGTGCTCGTCGATGATCGTCTCCACCGCCACCCAGCCCTTCAGACTCAGGCTGGAAATCGTCGGGTTGCGCAGCGCGGGCAGCGATTTCAGCAGGCTGGCCAGGTTCTTTTCGGCGATATTCATCTTCAGGCCCACCTTCATCTCCGCTTCCAGCGCGCCCTTGAGCAGCAACGCCAACGTTTCGATTTTTTTGCGTTTCCACACATCCTTCCACGCCGTTTGATTGGCAATCAACCGCGGGGTTGAGACCAGCAGCGTGTCCACGATGCGCAGCTTGTTCGCGCGCAACGACGAACCGGTCTCCGTCAATTCCACAATCGCGTCCACCAGTTCGTGCGCCTTCACCTCGGTCGCACCCCAGGAAAACTCCACGTCCGCCTTCACCCCGTGCGCGCGGAGATATTTCTTGGTGAGATTGACGACCTCGGTGGCAATGCGTTTGCCCTTCAAATCCTTGACGGATTTGATCTTCGAATTTTCCGGCACGGCCAGCACCCAGCGCGCCGGCTGCCGGGTCGCCTTGCTGAAAAGGAATTCACCGACCTCGTGCACCTTGGAACCATTCTCGACAATCCAATCGCGGCCCGTGATGCCGCAATCCAGATACCCGTGCTCGACGTAACGGCTGATTTCCTGTGCGCGGATCAGCCGGATTTCCAGTTCGTCGTCATCCACATACGGCACGTAGGAACGGCTGCTGACGGAAATGTTGAAGCCCGCCTTGGCCATCTTTTGGATCGTGGCTTCCTGCAAACTGCCCTTCGGCAGGCCGAATCGTAATTTCTTGCTCATTTCAAGTTTCAGACAGAATGAACAGAATTTTCAAAATTAAAAACTCCATCCGGTTGGTTCTGTAAATTCTGTCTCAATCTCTGCGGTTCATTCGTGCGTAACGGGACCAATCTGCCAAGTCCGGTGCGGGAACGCCACTTTCTTCTTTTCTGCTTTCAAGCCACGGATTGACACGGATTAAAAAACGCGGTTCGTGAAAATCCGTGTAATCCGTGTCTAGTTTTTCTTCCAGACGACGCGTCGTCCCTGCACGGAAATCTCCCCGCGCGCAATGGCCGCCACGCATTTGGGATAAAGCTCGTGCTCCGCCGTATGAATCCGCTGAATCAAACTGTCCGGAGTGTCGTGGTCCCGCACCGGCACCGTCTGCTGGCCGATGATGGGCCCGGCATCCACGCCCGCATCCACAAAATGCACCGTGCAACCCGTCACCTTTACGCCATGGTCCAATGCCTGTTGCCACGCCGCCAGACCCGGAAACGACGGCAGGAGCGATGGGTGGATGTTGACGATGCGCCCCTCAAAGGCCCGGAGAAATTCCCCTTTCAGTACCCGCATAAAACCCGCCAGCACGATCAAATCCACCCTGGCTTCCTGCAACGCGCCGACAAATGCCCGCTCCGCGTCTTCGTCCAGCTTGGTGCGGAACTTTCCCGGCGAAATAAATCGGGCCGGAAGGTTTCGTTCGCGCGCATGCGTCAGAATGCCCGAGCCCTCGACATCGCTCAAAACCAGCGCAACCCCGGCGGGGATTTCTCCCGACGCGCACGCCCCGGCAATGGCGACAAAGTTCGAGCCCTTGCCGGAGCCGAGGATGCCCAAACGGAATTTATGTTCACTGGCCACAGGGTTTTCTTACAAGTGAAACGTCCCGACCGCCAGATTATTCAGCTCCCTGCCCCGCCGGATCAGCCACCACACCCGTGAACAAAATGGACCGGGTCGGGATGTCCTCAAT
>JAJPJM010000099.1 GCA_021324235.1 Verrucomicrobiota bacterium | reverse complement strand
TACCGGCCAGACTTTTTCAGCGAACTTCCCGACTTTTGATGGACCTCAGTTGTCCCTCAACGGCCCCAGCGACGCTTTCCTGGCCACCATCAGCTGGACGGTGGTGGCACCGGAGATCACCACCCAGCCAACAAACCAGGCGGTGGCGGTGGGATCATTTGTAACCCTGGCCGCAACCGCGACCGGGACCCCCCCATTAAGTTTTCAATGGCAGGTGCAGGGGACCAACCTGATTTGGACAAACCTGGTGAATGGCGGGAATATCAGCGGAGCCACCAACACCACCTTGACCATCAATCCCGCGCAGATCACCAACAGCGCAAACTACCAGCTCATTGTTACCAATTATGCGGGGTCGGCGACCAGTTCTCCCCCTGCCGTTCTGACGGTGACGAACGGCCCGCCGGTAATCACGGTGCAACCGACGAACCAGCTGGTGGAGACAGGACAGAATGCCTTCCTGGTCTCAGCCGCCAACGGGTCGCCGCCGCTGGGTTACCAGTGGCAGGTGCAGGAAACGAATCTGACATGGACGAACGTGCTGAATGGAGGGAACATCAGCGGCGCAACCAGTTCCACTTTGGACTTCTTCGGCGCGCAGACAAACAACAGCGGGAACTATCAGGTCATTGTCACCAATTATGTGGGATCGGTGACCAGTTCGGTCGCCGTTTTGACCATAACGAGCGCTCCGTTCCTTACATTGCAACCAACGAACCAAACGGTCGGGGCGGGCTCGACCGTGGTGTTCAATGTCAACGGATTCGCGACTTCGCCTTACGTTTTGCAATGGTTGAAGGACGGTATTGACCTCGTTGACGGAGGAAACATCAGTGGTTCAGCCACGGCCGCATTGACGATCACCAATACGCAACCGCCGAACGACGGGAGCTACTGGTTCGTCATCACGAATAATTATGGGTCAGTGACCAGTTCCGTGGCCACCCTGACGGTGCTGACGACGCCCCTTTTCGGGGGCATCACGCCCGGCACCGGCGGCAGTTTCATCCTGAGTGGTGTCGGCGGCACGAACAGTGGCAACTACACCGTGCTGACCTCGACCAACCTGGCGACACCGGTGGCTCTGTGGACGCCGGTCGCGACCAACAGTTTCGGCAGCCAGGGCAAGTTCATTTTCACCAATACGCCACCCACTGATACCCCCCAACAGTTTTACCTGTTGCAAATGCCCTAACCATGACCGGCTGGCCGGGGTGTGAACCCGCCAGTTTTCAGTTGGCGTCCGGCGGAAATTTTGTTTTCCTGTTCCCATGAAAGACGTTTTACGAATCATTTTGCCGGCGGTTTTGCTGATGACCTTTTTAAGCGGTTCCGCCCTGGCGCAGCAAAAAATCGCCACGGTGGACATGCGCAAGCTGTTTGACGGTTACTGGAAAACCAAGCAGGCCGAGACGGCGCTCAATGATCGCAAGGCCGAGCTCGACAAGGAGGACCGCGGCTTTCTGGACAATCTGCAGAAGGACCGGGACGACTATCAAAAATTGCTGGATTCCGCCAATGACCAGGCCATTTCCGCCGATGAACGCGACAAGCGCAAACAGGCCGCGGCCGACAAATACACCGAGATGCAAAACTCGCAGGCGGCGGTCGTGCAATTCGAGCGCCAGGCACAAGCCACCCTGGCATCGCAAACCCAGCGGATGCGTACCGATATCATCCAGGAAATCACCACGGTCGTGACGTCCAAAGCCAAAGCCGCCGGCTACACCATGGTCATGGACCTCGCGGCACAATCACTTAATCAAACTCCGGTTCTGATGTATAACGACGGTCAAAACGATTTGACCGCCGCCGTCCTGGCCCAGCTCAACGCGGGCGCCCCGATTGACCTGACCCAGCCGGCCGCATCGGTTATACCGCCGCTGACCATCAGCACCAATAATCCGTAGTGGAACGGGTTCAGCCGGCACTGAGTCGTTTCACCGGCTTCTCAAACAACATCCGGTGGGCGTCCTCCAGGATTTCCGGAATCCGTCCGGCGAACGGGCTGTGAGGAATTGCCTTTTGCAGGTTCAGTTCCCCGAGCTTCGCCGCGTTCTGGCCGGGAAACCAGTGGTCCGCCTGGCCCAGCAGGTTGTAGCGCATCTTGCCCCACGCCACCAGATCGAGTGATTTCGCATACGTCCAAAGCCGCAAAATTTCCGAGACGTTGATCTCCCCGGGCACGTCCTCGAAATTGGGCAATCCCTCGAACCACCGCGCGCACCAGTCCGCGCCGAGCACGCGTTCCATTTCCGCGCGCAACCGTTGTTCAACCGGTCCAATCGTTTCCGGGATTCGATCGTAAAAGTCCAGCGCCCGGAGGTGCTCGTCGAAATCCGTCGGTTTGGCCGCGCCGCAACTGAGGGTGTGGACTTCCTTCCGCGCCAGGCAGTACAAATCGTTGAATTGCATCGGTGACAGCGGCGCACACAGCCCGACCAGTTTTGGGGGCGGCGCGTACAGTTTCCCGCCCTTGTCATTCGGGCTGATGATGAACAGACCCATGTCCTGCCGGTGCGCCGCCGCCACCGCCGGCCAGTTCAAATCATTCACAAAATACCAGTGGACGTTCATGTAATCGAACTCGCTGGTGTTGACGGCTTCGAGGATGACGTCGGTGGTCGCGTGCGTGGAAAAACCGATGAACCGGGCGCGGCCCTCCTTTTGCAATTGCCGCGCGGCGGCCAGGGAACCGTTTTTCCGCAGCGACCAGTCCAGCAGCTCGCGGTTGTTGATGCCGTGCAACGACAGCAAATCCACGTGGTCCAGCTTCAGGTATTTCATCGAAGTCTCAAACGTTTCGAGGAATTCCTTTTGCGTGGCACAGGGTTTGACCTTCGTCTGGACGATGATTTTATCCCGCGGCAAGGTCGGCAGCACGTTGCCGAGTTGCATTTCCGAAGTGCCATAACCGCGCGCGGTTTCGATATGGTTGATGCCGAGTTCCACGGCGCGGTGAATGATCGCCTCAAGGTTCGCCTGGCTTTCCTGCGGGACGGCCCCGGGTTCCACGTCCTCCCATTTGAATTGATACCGCATGCCGCCGCAGGAAAACACCGGCATGGCCAGTTCCGTCCGCCCAAAACGACGATATTTCATTGGGGCGAAAATAAGTGACGCTTCCTCCTCTGGCAAGCAACCCGGCTCAATTTGTTCTCAAAAATCGCTTGCCACCGGCACCCACAGCACGTATAGTCTGCCCTCTTTTGCAATAAAGATTTTATGCGACGACCCAAAGGCATTAAGACCAGAAAGTCCGTGGCCAAACGTTTCAAGATTACGGCTGGCGGAAAAGTCCTGCGCGCGAGCGCGGGCCGGCGCCATCTGGCGCAATCCAAAAATCCCAAACGCCGCCGTTCCTTGCGCGGCTTGACCGGTGTGGATCCCACCGACGCTTATCGGATCACGCAAAATCTGCCCTTCAGCCATTAACCCACCGGACCCAGGACGCCTGAACCCAGCACCGAGATTTTATGCGAGTTACCAACGCCCCCGCTTCCCGCAAACGCCGCACCCGGATGATCCGCGCCGCCAAGGGCTTCCGGATGCGCCGCTCGAAACTTTACCGCTACGCGTCCGACGCGGTGGATCATGGCCGCCAGTACGCCTATCGTGATCGTCGCGTCAAAAAGCGCACGTTCCGTTATCTCTGGCAGATTCGCATCAACGCCGCTGTTCGCGCCGCCGGTCTGACCTACAGCCGGTTCATGGAGGGACTCAAGGCCGCCAAATGCGCGCTCGACCGCAAGGTGCTGGCCGACCTCGCCGCGACGGATGCCGCTGCTTTCAACGAACTGGTCAACGTTGCCAAAAACGCACTCAAAGCCAAGCCCGCCGCGACTTTGGCGAAGGCGTAAAAAAAGTTCCCCATTTTCAGTTTCGATTGGGCGGCCGGTGATGGCCGCCCTTTTTGATGACCGCCAGTCTGTCCGGATGCGCGGAAATGTTCCCCGAATTTCTTTTGTGACTTTTGAGCCTGTTTGCGGCTAAATCTAAGCATGTCTTTGCTGAACGAAATTGAACCGTTGAAGCAAACGGCGCTTGCGGACTTGAAAGCGGCGGCTGACCTTGCGGCGCTCGACCAAACCAAGGGCGCATGGATTGGCCCGCACGGCAAATTCACCGCGCTGATGAAACAGCTCGGCACCCTGTCGAAGGAGGAGAAGCCCGCGGCGGGCAAACTCATTAACGCGGCCAAGGTCGAACTTGAAGCCGCGCTGGCCGAACGGCGTTCCGAGCTGGAATCGGTGGCCGCCTTGCCCAAGGAGCCGACCGATTTCAGCGCGCCCGGCCGCCGCCGCGCGCTCGGCAAACTCCATCCGCTGACGCAGGTGACCGAAGACATCGTGCGCAGCTTCCGCAAAATCGGCTTTGTCGTCGCCGATGGCCCGGAAATTGAGGACGAATATTACTGCTTTGACGCGCTTAACACGCCCGCCGACCATCCCGCCCGCGATTCGCAGGATACATTTTATCTGGCGGAGTCATCGCCCGCCGGAACGGGAAAGGGCGGCGCGGCAGCGCCGGGTGAGGGAAGTCGGGAAAAACCATCTCTTCTCCGAACGCACACGAGTTCGGTGCAAATTCGCGTGATGGAGAAGCAGCCGCCGCCGGTTCGCATCATCATTCCCGGCCGCGTCTATCGCCGCGATAACGCCGACGCCACCCACAACCCGACCTTTCAGCAGATCGAAGGGCTGTACGTGGACAAAGACGTCACCGTGGGCGACCTCAAGGGCACGGTGGAGTTTGTCTTCAAGGAACTGCTTGGCGGGGAGACCAAAATCCGGTTCCGCCCGCATTATTTCAGCTACACCGAGCCCAGCTTCGAGATTGATTTCAGCAACGCGCTCGTGAAAAAACTGGGCAAGGAATGGCTGGAAATCGCCGGCTGCGGCATGGTGCATCCGCAGGTGTTCGAGAACGTCGGTTACGACCCGGAAATCTGGACCGGTTGGGCCTTTGGCTTTGGCATCGAACGCATTGCCATGATTCGCTACGGCATCAACGACATCCGCCTCTTTTACGAAAACGACGTGCGGTTCTTGAAACAGTTTTAATGTTGAAAGGTCCGGTGGGGCGAGACTCAGCGTATAGCGGCGTGGCCGCCACGCGGCTTTACGCCGTCGAGCCCTGACTGAAGCTCCGTTGGGAGCGGGATATTTATAATATCAAACACATGAAAAATTCATTGAATCGTCTTTCCCTGCTGGCCGGCCTGGCCACAGTGATTTTGCTTGCCACGGGCTGTCACTGTTGCCAGCAAACCGGTCACTCGACGGCGGCGCTGGTTTCTCCGCCCACAAAGGCGTCGCAGGCGGCCATGACGCCGCAGCAGGCGCTGGCGGAATTGAAGGCGGGCAATGCCCGGTTTGTGGCCGGCCACCCGCTGAAGCGCAATCTGCCGGCCGATGTCAAGGCCACTGTCTCCGGCCAGTATCCCATCGCCGTGGTCCTGAGTTGTGTGGACTCACGCCAGCCCATCGAAATCGTCCTGGACCAGGGCATCGGCGACATTTTCAGCGCGCGTGTGGCCGGCAACGTGCTGAACGACGATGTGCTGGGCAGCATGGAATTTGCCTGCAAGGTTTCCGGTTCAAAATTGATCGCGGTCATTGGCCATACCAATTGCGGCGCCATCAAAGGCGCCGTGGACGACGTGCAACTCGGCAACCTCACCGGCCTGCTGGCCAAAATCAAACCGGCGGTGGATGCGGTTCCGGCCGGGGTCCAGCCGCGCACTTCAAAAAATCCGGAATTTGTGGACCAGGTGGCCGAGGCGAACGTCCGGCTGGTCATGCAGCAGATTCGCGACCGCAGCCCCACCCTGCGCGAAATGCTCGATCAAGGTCAGATTGGGCTGGTCGGCGGCATGTATGACCTTGCCACCGGCGAAGTGCATTTCTTCGACAAATAACTGGCTCAAGCCCGCGTTGATGGCGCTGGGTCACCGTGAAATGGCGCGGGTGGCGCGGGACAGGAGAAACAGGAGATTGATGCCCGCTTGATCCGCGGATTCTCCCCAGGCCAGGAGTCCGTCCGTGTGGCCGCCCATGGCCAGAATGCCTTTCCAGTAATTGTCACGGTTCTGGAGCAGCCGCTGCACTTCATAAAACATTTCCACGGTCCCGCATTCAATGCCCGGGTCGGTGATCGGCAGGTCGAGTTCGTCTTTGGCGTTCCAGATTTCAGGACTGTGGGCATGAAACACAAACTGGACGCGCCGATTGGAACCATAGGCGGCCAGATGCGTCATCGTTTCCGAAGAGGGATGATTCATGCCTTTTGACCGGATGAGATTCCGGCCGGGATCAAAGTCTGTGATTTGAACGTATTCATCCGGGGTCAATTTATCCAGATGACCAGTCTGGCTGGCGGTGATCAAAAAAGTCCCGTCGATCATCCGTTTTGACAAATTGCCAAACCCCAAACCTTCGTATCGGGCCAAATCCTGTCCGACCAGGCCCGCCGTCCGCAGTTCCTTCCTCCATTTCGTCAATTCCACGATGTCTGATTCCCCGCAGCAGACCTCCGTCTCATGCTCGACGTGAAATTTTATGACTCCTTCCAACTTCATACAACTTGGTGCGACATCTCAAAATACATCAGGACAAAAGCTCCACCCCAATATCGCAGATTTCCCGCATAATTCCAGCAGGTTCACCCAACCGGATTGCAAAATCCATGTGCCGAACCGGTTACCGGGTTTTGTCGGAACTCAGGGCATTGACTGGCTTGGGCAACCTGTTTAACGTGGCCGTCCCGATGAAAGTTACGCTCAACTGGCTCAGACAATACGTGGATTTCGACTGGTCGCCGGCGGAATTGACCGGGCGGCTCACGATGCTCGGCCTCGAGGCCGAGAGCGTCCATAAAATCGGCGGCGAGTTTGAAGGCGTCGTCGTTGCCCAAATCCTCACCAAGGACAAGGTGCCCGGCTCGGACAAGTTGACGGTCTGCAAGGTCAACGATGGCAAGGGTGAGCGCATAATTATCTGCGGCGCCCAGAACCACAATGTTGGCGATAAAGTCCCCCTGATCCTGCCGAACTTCGCGCTGCCGCTGAAACCCGGTGAAAAAGAACCGTTCGTCATCAAGGAACGGAAGGTTTTCGGCATCACCAGCCAGGGCATGATGTGTTCACCGCAGGAACTCAGCCTGCCCGACCAGGTGGACGGCCTGCTGATTCTCCCCCAGGACGCTTCCATCGGAAAACCGTTTGCCGAGTATCTCGGACGCGTCGGCGGCGACGTGGTTTATGATTTGGAAATCACACCGAACCGGCCGGATTGGAACAGCGTCATCGGCATCGCCCGCGAAATCGCAGCCGTCACCAGAAATAAACTCAGACTCCCTGATGTTGGTGGGGCGAGCGTCCACGCGAGCCGGCTTTTACAGACGGCCGCGACGGCTTGTCAGGAGCCTCGCCCCACCGCCAGTGATTTGGTCAGTGTTCGGATTGAAGACGCCGAACTTTGCCCGCGTTATACCGCGCGCGTCGTCAAGGGCGTGAAGGTTGGGCCCAGCCCGGATTGGATGCGTTCGATGCTCGAAAAAGTCGGCATCCGGAGCATCAACAATATCGTAGACGTGACCAATTACGTGATGCTCGAAACCGGCCAGCCGCTCCACGCGTTTGATTATCAGCTCATAGCCAAGGACAAGGGCGGCAACCCAACCATCGTCGTTCGTCGTACCGCCGCCGGTGAAAAATTCAAGACGCTCGACAACCTCGAACGCACGCTTACCGGCGAAATGCTTTTGATTGCCGATGAAGAAAAAGGCATCGCCCTGGCCGGGGTCATGGGCGGCCGGAACACGGAGATCAATGACCGGACCGTGGACGTCCTCATTGAGAGCGCCTATTTTTCGCCCACGAACATTCGGCGTACGAGCAAGGCGCTCGGCCTGCGCAGCGAATCGAGCTACCGCTTTGAGCGAGGTGCGGACATCGGTATTTGTGACTGGGCCAGCCGGCGCGCGGCGCAATTGATTCTGGAGACCGCCGGCGGCCAGTTGGCCGAAGGCGTCGTGGACGCCTATCCCAAACCGGTTGAACCGAAGCAAATTACACTCCGGCCAAACAAGGTGAATGAGTTGTTGGGCGTCCATTTGAAGCCGGAGGAGTGTGGGTTTTATCTTGGCCAACTCGGTTTGAAGGCCGTGAATCGCAAGGCGCGTCCGGTGGGATCGGGCGATTCAACCGAGCCGATGACGTTTCAAATTCCGACCTTCCGCGTGGACCTTAAACGCGAGGTGGATTTGATTGAGGAGGTCGCCCGGTTGCATGGCGT
>JAJPJM010000132.1 GCA_021324235.1 Verrucomicrobiota bacterium | reverse complement strand
TGTTCTGGCCCAGCCCCTGGGGCGAAGGCCGGCCCGGCTGGCATATCGAGTGCAGCGCCATGAGCATGAAAATCCTCGGACCAGGTTTTGATTTGCATCTCGGCGGCGAGGATTTGATTTTCCCGCATCACGAGGATGAAATCGCCCAAAGCGAAGGCGCCACCGGCCAACCGTTCGCGAAATACTGGCTCCACGGCGCGTTCCTGCTCGTCGAAGGCAAAAAAATGAGCAAATCGCTCGGTAACTTTTTCACGTTGCGCGATTTGCTGGCGAAAGGCTTCACCGGTCGCGAAATCCGTTACCTGCTGCTTACGGCGCATTATCGCGAGACGTTCAACTTTACCCTGGACGGTTTGCAGGGCGCGCGCGCGGCGCTGGCACGGATTGACGAGTGCCTTGGGAAATTGCGGGAGATTGCCAACCAACCCCTCACCCATCCTCCGGACACCCTCTCCCCGCCAGGCGGAGAGAGGGATGGGGCGCGGGGCGCGTCAAAGTTTATTTCCGATTTTACCGCGTCGCTGGATGAGGATTTGAACATTTCCGCCGCTTGGGGTGCGGTTTTCGAATGGATACGGGAAACAAACCGGCGCCTGATGGAAAATTCGTTGAACGCCGCCGACGCATCGGCGGCCTTGACGGCATGGAACCAAATGAATGCCGTTCTCGGTATCGGCGCCCCCATGGAAACCGAGGCTCCGGCTGAAATTGTTGCCCTGCTCGAAGCCCGACAAGCCGCCCGCAAAGCCAAAGATTTCAAAAAGTCGGACGCGATCCGCGACGAGCTGAAGGCGAAAGGCTGGGCCATCGAAGACACGTCCAAGGGACCGAAGTTGAAAAGGATTTAAAAAAACATCGAACATTGAACATTGAACTCCTAACATCGAAGTTTCCGGACGTTGCACGTTCGATGTTGGACGTTTGATGTTCGATGTTTATCAATCCGCCATGAAAGGCCTGTTCATCACGTTTGAAGGCACCGAAGGCTGCGGCAAGTCCACGCAGATTGAACTGCTCGCCAAAACGCTGCGGGTGCTCGGCTACCGGGTCCACATGCTGCGCGAACCGGGCGGCACGCCCGTGGGCGAGGAAATCCGCCACACGCTCAAGCACAGCAAGGCGAATGTGGCCATGACCCCGGAAACCGAATTGCTGCTGGTAAACGCCAGCCGGGCGCAACTTGTCCGGGAAATCATCCGCCCCGCGCTGGCCGTCGGGGAAGTCGTCCTGTGCGACCGTTTTTACGATTCGACCACGGCTTACCAGGGCCATGGCCGCGGACTCGACCTGGCGCTGGTGAAGAGCGTGATTGATTTTGCCGTGGGCGACACGCGGCCGGATTTGACCCTGTTTCTGCACGTCTCGCCCGAAGTCAGCGCGGAACGGCTGCTCTCGCGGCAATCCATCCTGCCCTTTATCCGCGACCGGATGGAAGAAGGCGACCGGAATTTCTTTACCCGCGTGGCCCGGGGCTACGACGCCATTGCCGCCGCCGAACCCCAGCGCGTGCACCTGGTGGACGGGGCCGGTTCCATCGAGTTCGTCTGCGCCAAGATCTGGGAACAGGTGCAGCCCATCCTGCCGCGCGTCGGGCGCTGGTGAACAAACTTGCCGAATTCCCGGCAATGAATACGTTTGCAGTATGAATGACAGCAATCTGAACGAAATCGAGGCGAAAATCCGCGCGGCGAAGTCCATCAACGAGGACCGCAAACGCGAGTTGCTCCAATTGCTTGACACGTTGAAATCCGAGATTGGCAAACTTTCCAGGACGCATGACGAGCAGGCGCAGAGCATCGCCGGTTTCGCGGGGCTTTCGGCCCATGAAGCCACGCGCCGGCAACAAAACCCGCAATCACTGCAACATTCGCTGGCGGGGCTGCGGTCGTCCGCCGAGGGTTTTGAGAAATCCCATCCCCAACTCGTCCGGATCGTGAATAGCATCAGCAACATGCTGTCGAACCTGGGGATCTAACATCCGAGGCCGGGACAGAATAAACAGAATTTTCAGAATTTAATTTGCGTATCTGAATCCGTCTCCCCTTTCGGTCGATTCTGTAAATTCTGTCCAAATCAGTCTGCCCGCGGCTCCAGCTTCGCAATTGCCGCCATGATTTCATTGGCCATTTCCTGGTAGATTTCCTTGAGCCGGGGTTTGGAGCAATGCTTCGCTTCGGCGCGCAGCCTTTCAAAATTCATCGGTTGGCCGTACTTCACCGTGATTCGTTTCGGGTGCGGAAATTTTACGTGCCGCCCATAAGCCTCGTAAGTGCCAAACACCCGCACCGGCACGACCGGCGCCGTGGATTTGACCACGACCAGTCCGATACCGGAACGCGCAGGCTGCAGCCGGCCGTCACGGGTCCGCGTGCCTTCGGGAAACAAAATGATGCCGCCGCCGGCAAGCAACCGGTCGAGAATCGCCTTCAAGCCCGCCGCGCCTCCGCCGTCGCGGTCCACCGGCACGGCGTTCCACGAGCGCAGGAGCGCGCCGATGCCGGGAAATCGAAACAGGCTTTCGCGGGCCATATAGTTGATGCCGCGGCTCAAGCCCGCGCCCACCAGCGGCGGATCGAGAAAGCTCGCGTGGTTGGAGGCCAGAATGACCGCGCCGGTTTCCGGCACGCGTTCCGGATTGAAGACCCGCCAGCGGAAATACGCCGCATACCAGGCGCGAAAAAAAAGCCAGCCGAGGCGATAGGAGAAATTCATTTGTCAGCCAGGCGCTTCCTGACCTCGGCAATGATGAGGCCGCTGGTCTGTTCGGACGTCAGGTTTGAATTATTGATGACCTTCGCCCCCAGCGGGACCATCAGCGGGGCGACGGCGCGCTGGCTGTCGCGCTGGTCGCGCATCGCCAGGTTTTCCCGGACGCCGTCGGCGGCCCGGCGACGCGATCGTTCCTCCAGTTGGGCGTCCAGATAAAATTTGAAATCCGTTTCGGGGAAGACGTTCGTACCGATGTCGCGGCCTTCCATGACCAGGTTGCCAAACTGCAGGCATTCGCGCTGACGTTTGACCATCCACTCGCGCGCCTTCGGCACGGCGGCGACGTGCGGGACGGCGGCGCTGACTTCGGCGGTGCGGATTTCCTTCTCGGGGAAATAGCCGTCCACCAACAACCGGGCCGCGCGCAGGCTGCCGGTATCCACACAATGCAGGACGGCCTTCCACTTGCGGCATGCGCCGGCGACGGCCCTGGCGTCCTGCACGTCAATCCGGTGCCTGAGGCAATACCACGCCAGCGTGCGATACATCGCTCCCGTGTCCACATAGACACAATCGAGTGCCCGGGCCACCAGTTTGGCGTTCGTGCTCTTGCCGCTGGCGCTGGTGCCGTCAATCGCGATGACAATTTGTGATTTCAAGTTTTTCTCTCATGGCCGCCTTTGTAAAACAGCGGACAAAATAATTGATTCCAGCCGGCCGCGCGCTCATGAACGCCGCCACCGGTCAATCCGCAAACAGTTCCTTTAGTCCCAATTCCCTTCCCGTCGTCACGTCCAAAATCGCCGCCCCCAGCCCATGCGGTGGCGGCGCGGCAAATTTTTGAAAGAAGTTCGGGAACGTTTTTTTGACACAGGCCGGGTTCCGGATTTTGATGCCCGGCACCTTCAAACCCAGCGTGGCAAAACACATCGCCATGCGATGGTCATTGTAGGTTTCAATCTCCGCGCCATGCAGCGGCGCAGGATAAACCGTCAGCGTGTCGCCGTCCTCGACAACCTTCGCGCCGCACTTGGTCAATTCCTTGTGCACGGCGGAGACCCGGTCGCACTCCTGCACGCGGAGGTGGCCGAGATCGGTGAATTTCACCGGATGATCCGCGAACGGCGCGGTCACCATCAGCGTCATGATACTGTCGCCAAGGTCGGTTTTTCGGGAAACCGTTTCGGGAAAAACCCGGTAGTTCAAAAAATTGGTGTCGATTTGAAAACCCGCTCCGAGAATCGGCCAGCGGGCCACGGTGACGGGATGCGTTTCATTTTGGGCGGGACCGGCGGCCAGCCAGCCGGCGGCGAGGAAATAACTGCCGCTGGACGAATCGGGGTCAACGGGGTAGACGCCCCCCTTCATGCCGCGTTCCGGATGCCGGCTTTGCTTCCGGCTCCAGTAAAAATACGCGCACATCTCGCGGGTCATGTAAACATAAGGGGATTCCTCCACATTTTCGCCGACAATCTCGACCTGCCAGCCGGCCGCCAACGAGCACATCAACAGCGCGCTCGCGAACTGCGAACTTTCCTCGATACTGACCTGGCATTGCCCCGCGCGCGGACCCGTTCCGTGAATGACGGCGGGCAACCGGTCGTTTGGTGAATCCACACGGTAGCCCAGTTGTCGCAGGGCCTGAAACAGGGCTGCTTGCGGGCGTTCGTGCATCCGGGGCACGCCGCTCAAACGATAGGCGCCGTTTCCCAGACAAAGGAACGCCGCCAGAAATCGCGCCGCCGTTCCGGAGTTGCCAACGAACAGTTCCAGCGGTTTTTCGCCGGTCCCGGTCCCGCACTGCGGGAGAATTTTCCCGCCCAGGCCGCCCACGGTGATGGTGCGATTGCACAACTCCTCCGGATCGGGCGAGACATAGACCACGAAGCCAAGCTTCTGCAGGCACTCCACCATGATTTGTGTGTCTTCGCTCCAGAGCGCACTCTCCAGCGTGACCGCGTCGTCCGCCAGCGCCGCCAGGATCAGCGCGCGGTTGGTGATGCTCTTGGAGCCGGGCACGGTCACTTCTGCGCGCACCGGCCGGTCCAGCGGGACGATTTCGATGAGATCAGGCAGAGACATGTTAACCACGGATGGACACGGGTGGACACAGATTCAAAACTCTCCCCTCACCCGGCCGGTGGCCACCCTCTCCCCGCCTTGCGGGGAGAGGGACGGGGCGAGGGGCGCAAGATAAAATTCGGCGCCCTTCATATTCATGTTCATCGGTGTTCATCGGCAGTTGATTTATTCGGGTGATGGTGAAGCACAACGCGCGCACCAATGGTCGCGACGGGTTTTGGCCGTTTCAAAAAACCTTGTGACGGCCTGCCCATCCGCCCGGGCCAGCCACTTTTGAAGCTGATGCAAATCCGCGATGAAGCCGGCCAGGGCTTTCGCCAGATTTTTGCGGTTCGCCAGCGCGATGTCGCGCCACATCTCCGGTGAGCCGGACGCAATGCGCGTGGTGTCCCGAAAACCATTGGCGCAAAGCGCGGCCTGGTGTTGGGGACCCGCCGGATTCAAAATATGGCCCGCCAACGTCGCCGCCACCACATGCGGCAGATGACTGGACCGGCTCACGAGCAAATCGTGTTGCCCGGGCGCCAACCGTAACGTGCGCGCGCCCAATGACCGCCAAAATTGCTCCACTTTACGAACCGCCATCGGGTTCGATTTTTTGGTCGGCGTGACCACGCAGACGGCGTTGACAAACAGATCCGCGTTGGCGGCGCCCACACCGGTTTTTTCCGCCCCGGCCATGGGATGGCTGCCGACGAAATGTCCACCGCTCCCGGCGACGAGCGATTCGAGCTCGCGCACGACACTGGCTTTCACACTGCCGACGTCGGTGACGATCGCGCCGCGTTTCAAGGCCGGCAGCATTTCCCGGACACGGGAACGCATTTGTGCCAGCGGGGTGCAGAGAATCACCAGGTCGGCGTCCCAGACGGCGGCGAGCAAATCGGTGGTGGCAAAATCCACTGCGCCCGCCTTCTCGCAATCCTTCAGGCTGGCGGTGCGCCGGACGAAACCGGCGACCCCGCCGGGCGAAACGAGTTTGCGGCGTTTCACAGCCAGCCCGATGGAACCGCCGAGCAGACCGACGCCGATGATGGTGATTTTGCGAAGACGCACGCCGCGAGTTTCGAGCTTCAAGACCCAAGTTTCAAGCTTGTTCCTTGCCGGGCGGATTGGTAACAGGAGTCCATCACCCGTTGCGTTTGCAGCGCCCACATCGGCCATTCGTCATTCAACTTGCCGGAAAAAACCTGGTTGGCGAAGTTGCGGAACATGACGGTGTTCTGCGCGGTGGCGTGGCCAAAATCACCCAGGTCGGAACCCGGCGGCGGCACCGGGGCACCGGTCGGGACGCGAATCTCCTTCCGGTTGACCTCGAAAGCCGGTTCATAGCTGTTGAACGGATGGACGAAATCGGGCATCCGCAGCCAGCCGTCCCGGCCACTGACAAAAACCCATTGCTGCGAGGCGGCGAGAAACGAACAGTAAAATCCCGCCGAGATACCGCCGTCAAAAAGCAACTCGGCGGAAAAATCGGTGGGCGCGGGCATTCGTCCGCCGGCCGATCCGGATTGCGAAAGAATCCGGCCCCTGACGGTGTGCGGCAATTGCCATTTCAGGGCCCAAAGCGTAAATCGGATGCAATACCAGCCCAGATCACCCAGGCAGCCGGCCGGCTCCAGCCGGCCATCCACGCGAATATTGGTGTCGGAAAACCCGCCGGCACCAAGGAAACTGAACGCCGACGCAATCCGCCGCAGCGGGCCCACGCTTTTGTCATCGTCCAAAAGCTCGCGCACCCGCGGCAGGCGCGGGTTGTGCATGAACATGACGCCATCCATGAATTGCACACGGTGCTTACGGCAGGCGGCCGCCATCTCCTGGACATCGGCCGCACTGATACCGCACGGTTTTTCGCAAACAATGTGTTTGCCCGCCGCCGCCGCGCGTAAAACCCACTCCTGGCGCAGCCCCGTCGGCAACGGAATATAAACGGCGTCCACGTCCGGTGACGCGAGCAGTTCCTCATAGCTGCCCAGCGCGGCGGGTTCGGCGGCAAACGGAAACTCGGCTTGAAGTTTGCGGATAAATTCGCGGCTGCGCCCGGCGTCCCGGCTGGCCACGGCGGCAACCATCGCATTGCCGGAATTGAAGATGGCCTTCCAGTTCTGGCGGCCGATGTTGGCCGTGCTTAAAATTCCAAACCGTAGTTGTTTCATAAATCCAATTTCCATTTGCAGGAGACGACGCAAGGAGTCTCTGACGCTTATTCCGTGCGAGTCCCGTTACCTCGACTCCCACCGGCCTCCCGCACACTGTCCAAAATCACGTCCGCCAGATGCGGCTCGCGGCCGATGGCGGGCGCGTACCAGACCCGTTTGCCGTTTTTTTCAGTCGGATTGCGCCAGACCGGCTGACCGGCGGCCAGCCGTTGCTGAATCGCCGTCCGGGTTTCGCCCAGCAGGACCGGAATGTCTTCCTGCGTGTGCAATCCGTCGCTGATGAAAAACGGCACCACGACCAGATTTTTCGTCTGCGCGAGCTGGTAGCATTCGGGAATGCGCGGGCTTTCTTCAAGGAAAATCGCGTGCACCCCGGCGTAAAGGTTCATGGCCCGGATCAAGGTCACCTGCCGGTCAACCGGCTGGCGCGAATTCCCGTTTTTCTCCGTGCCATGCCCGGCAATGAACAGGGTGAGCTCTCCCGGCCGGGGTGCGCGGGGGAACGGAAATTGATCCACAATTTCCCGGGCGCGCGACAACACCACGCCGGTCATGCTGTCGTGGGAACCCACCGGACGGCAGTAAATCCAGGTTGAATGTTGGGTGTTGAGTGTTGAAATCCCCGGGGCAAAGCCCAGTTCACGGGGAATCACGTCGTCGCTGAAATAACCTTCGCTGATAAAGAGCGGCGCGATAAACACGCGGCGTGCGGACAGGTCCGCCAGGACCGTTTTGATTTGCGGTTCCTGTTTCCAGAACGCCTCGCGGACTTCGGCAAAAAGGTTCCGGCGGCGCAATTCCGCGGCGTGCTGCCGGACGGGCGCGGCGGAAAGGGCGTTTTGCTCCGTGCCATGCCCCAGCACCACGAGCGCGGCATCGGTGAATTGATCGCAGTCCACGGCGAAAGGGTTAGCCCAGTAACGGCCCCGCCGCAAGCTGGCCGTCGGCAAAAGTGTTTTTTTATTGAAACCTTTTTACCGTTTGCACATCTTAAGTTCAAATTGTCCGGGAAATAAGCAAAACCATGAAAATTAAGACTTGGATCAGACTCACCTCCGTTCTGGCCATCCCGTTGGGATTGGCCCTGGCCGCGTCCGCCGATGATGATGCCGTGCCGGGCACCCTGCCACCCGCAGCCACCAAGCAGGGCGTGACTTACGCAGGCGACATCAAACCCATTTTGGACAACTCGTGCGCCAAGTGCCACAGCGGCGACAAGCCCCGGGGCCACTTGAAGCTCGACAGCCTCGAAGGCGCGCTCAAAGGCGGCAAGGACGGCAAGGTCATCGTCGCCGGTGACAGTGCCAAAAGCATGCTCATCCAGGCAGTCGCGCATTTGAGCAAGGACAGTGATGATTGGATGCCGCCGCTCCATAACCGGGCGAACATCGGCCCGCTCACGCCCGATCAAATCGGTCTGCTGCGCGCGTGGATTGATCAGGGCGCCAAGTAATTTTCCGGTTTTGATCAAAAGGCGCGATCCGCAAGGATTGCGCCTTTTTAATTCAAGGGTGACAACGGCGCGCGTTTTTGCGCACGTAACTGTTGCTGCTGGTGCAGCAATGCGTTTTGTTCCGCGTCCGGCGTTCCCGGCTGGCCGGCCTTTTGACTCAAAGCGGCGATCTGCCGGTCCCAAAACTGGTTCCGCAATTTTAACACCACATCGCCCAACTGTTGTTCGGGACTGGGAATTTTGCGGTCTTCGGCCAATGCTTCGGTGACGAGAGCCCGCATTGCGGGCAATTCGCATTCGTCCAGAAAGGCGGCGGGGCTTTTCCAGGTCTCATTCGTTTGCGCGGCGAGCCGTTGCGTGACAATTTGCCGCACGAGCGGATGGGAAATCCAGTTCGCGTCCAGATGCAAGGCCGCCCAGGCAACCAAATCATCGTGCAACAGCAACAGTTTCAGCAGATGAAATTCATGATTCGAGGGTCGCGACCCTTCAGATTCTCCGACCGCCGGTTCGGTTTCGTTTTCTTCCGGGGCAACCCTGACACTGGAAGCTTTTTTAAATTCAGCGCGGACGGCTTCCGGTGAAACTCCGAGCCGTAACGCGGTCTTTTGCGCGTAGGTATCGATCAACACGGTATTGGCGGTCTTGTGGACCGCCTCGGACATACCGCGCAAAATGGCGTTCCGGCCCTTGTCATTATTCGGGTCATTCTGCGCGCAAAGCCGGTTCAAATAGTAATCAAAGAAGCCATCGGCATTTTCGATCAGTTTGCGAAAGGCTTCACCGCCATTGGCTTTGATGAAACTGTCCGGGTCGTGCGGCGCGGGCACCACGGCCACCCGCACGGCCAGACCGGACGCGAGCAAATGGTCGAGCGACCGCACGGCGGCGCTCTGTCCGGCTTCATCGGAATCGAAACAAAGCACGACCTCGTTTACGTAACGTTTGAGAATGCGCGAGTGCTGGTCGGTAAACGCGGTGCCTTGCGGCGCGACGACGTTTTGGACGCCGGCCATGAAGCAGGCGATCAAATCAAGCTGGCCTTCGCAGACAAGGGCGAAACCGGCGTCGAGGATGGCGCGCTTGGA
>JAJPJM010000054.1 GCA_021324235.1 Verrucomicrobiota bacterium | reverse complement strand
CTGGATCACAGCGGCTGGTTGTTGCTCCTGAATGGAGTGTTCAGCGCGGTGCTGTTGCTCGGCCCGACGATTCTGATGGGTGGTACTTTGCCGGTGCTGGCCGCCTGGCTCCAGAAAAGCACGAGCGACGCGGGCCGCCGGACGGCACGGTTTTATTCCGTTAATACCCTCGGCGCGGTTTGCGGCGCCTGGCTGGCCGGCTTTCTTCTCGTGGAATGGGTGGGCCTGCGGAGGACGATGGAAATCGCCGCGTTGATGAATCTGCTGGTTGGTCTTATCGCCGTGAGTCTCGGCAGCGGACGCCCGGGCCGGGCGTCCCTACCTGGTTTTGTGGTAGGGACATCCCGCCGGGATGTCCGCGCCTCGCCCGGCGGCGAAACTGCAAACCCGGAACATCTGCCGGAACCTGACTCCAACTTGTCCTCTGTGGGTGAAGGATCCCCATTCGGGGCAGGGACATCCGGCCGGAATGACCGCGCCGCGTCTGCAGTTTTTCGCTGGAGTTGCGTGCTGGTGGCATTGACGGGCGCGGTTTCAATGGGCCTGGAAATCCTGGCTTCCCGATGCCTCTGCTTGATTTTCGGCGCTTCCTTGCAGTCCTTTGCCATCGTGCTCATCTCATTCATCCTCGGCATTGGGATTGGCAGCGCGGTGATTGCCTCACCGGGCCGCCGGCATTGGCCGCGGGAAATAACCAGCATCCTCCTTTTGTTGGGTGCGTCGGCATTGATTGGTCTGCTGGTGTTCCATATTGAGGAGCTCGCGACGGTTTATCTGTACGCGCAAGGCGGTTTGAGCCGCACGCCCATGGGCTATAGCTTCCATGAAGTTCTGGCTGCGTTGATTTCGATTTGTGTGCTGGGCCTGCCGGCGGCCGTGCTGGGCTCGGTGCTGCCGCTGTGGATGCGCGCGGTGCCGGAAACCTCCGATCTGCTCGGCGACCATGTGGGAAGGCTTGTAACCTGGAACACGCTGGGCGCCGTGGTGGGCGTGCTGATTACCGGCTTTGTGCTGATGCCCGGGATCGGCATGCGCAATTCGTTCGCCGTGCTTGGATTATTGCTGGCCGTGGCCGCTCTTATCACGGCATTGGTGCTGCGGCGTCGGCTGGTTACCGCGGTCAGTGCCGCCGTGGGCGCAGGGGTGCTGATGGCTTCCTTGAGCGGGGATACCAACTGGCGGGACGTGTTCAGCGCCGGCATCTTCCGCTTGTCGGGCGTGGATCCTTCCATGCCCAATTCATCCCCCACCGAATTTTTCAAGGAACATCACAAGTTTGTGCACCTGTTGTTTTATGAAGATGCCGCGGATGCCACGGTGTCGGTGGAAAGGGAAGCCACGGCGGCTGCCACCAATGAGACGGTTTTGCGCATCGACGGCAAGCCGGATGCCTCCGCCTTCGGTGACCGGCCCACCCAGGTTTTACTCGCCCAATTGCCCTTGATGGTGAGACCGGAGAGCAAGGATGTTTTTTGCTTTGGCATGGGCAGCGGCATCACCGCCGGGTCGGTGCTGGGCCATCCTATCGAACATTTGACGATCGCGGAAAATTGTGCGCCGGTGCTGCGCGCCGTCCGGTTGTTCGATCCCTGGAACCACGGCGTGGCCACCAACAGCCGGGTCCGGATTTACCGCGAGGACGCGCGCACTGTGCTGAAGCTCAGTCCCCAATCGTACGACGTCATCATTTCCGAACCTTCCAATCCCTGGATGGTCGGTGTCGGCCGGGTGTTCAGCCGCGAGTTTTATCAATTGGCCGCCAGCCGGCTCAAGCCCGGCGGCATCATGACCCAATGGTTTCACCTCTATGAAATGGACGACCAAACCCTGGATCTGGTGCTGCGCACCTTCGCATCGGTGTTTCCCAACATGGAGATTTGGGACCTGGGAGACGAGGACATCATCCTGCTCGGCTCAACGCAACCGTGGAAATCAGACCCGGAGGTGTACCGAAGCACGTTTACCCTGGAAGGGCCAAGCCAGGACTTGAGTTTAATCGGTTTGGCCACGCCGGAAGTCGTCCTGGCCCGGCAGTTTGCGTCGCAATCGACGGCTTTCGCCGTGGCCGGGCCGGGCCCGGTTGAAAGTGACAACCATCCCATCCTGGAATATGAGGCGCCGCGGGCGTTCTATATGTATCACGAACGCTGGGGCGTGGTGCAATTGCAGCATTACGACGAACGCACCTGGCAGGTGCGCCTCGCTCCGCTGGAAAAGAACGAGATCTTGAGCGGATTGAGCCGGGCGGATTTGCTCCCGGTCTTCAGCAAGATTGCCGGTCCGGGAAACCCCCAGTTGCAGTCCTACCTGGATAATTATTTTCAGGGCCATGCCGGTTCGATGGTTTTCGATGGCCGGGTCATGCCGTGTATCTTTGGGGACACGAATGTTGCTCCGGTCATTTACGCCCCGCCCAGTGCGACGACCAATGTCGTCTCACAGCAACTCTACTACTCGGAAATCGCATTGAAAACGGAACCCAAACAATGGCTAAAGGCGATTCAGCTCATTGAGCAAATCCTGGATGTCACGAAAAGTTACAATCCGCAGGAGACGGACTGGTCGCCGGCTTATTATGCCGATCTCGCCGTGAAGACGAGTTTGCGGTTGGGAAATACCGCGGAAGCCAGAACGATTTTGTTGCGCGGGTTGCAACTGGAACCGGATTCGGCCCAGCTCCAGTATCTTTCCCGCATATTAATCCGCCGCGGAATTCTGCAACCGGCCGACGTCCCGAAGTAATCAGGCAGGGACGGCCCGGGCGTCCGCCAAAGTAATACACCCTTGGGTGGGGCGAGGCTACCGACGAGCCGGCTTCGCTCCACATCGACGCGCCAAGGCCGGCTCGTCTTACCGCGGGGTAATTTTTTTCAACGGATTGACGGCGCGGACACCCAGCGCCTTGTAGTGGTCGAGATCAACCGTGGCGACGGTCAAATCTTCCAGCTCGGCAACCGCGGCGTGCAGGCCGTCGCCCAGCGGCGCGGTGGTTCCCGCGCACCGCGCCTTTGCCAGCAGTTCCCCGGCTCTTTCACAAACCTGATGATCCAGCGGCACCGATTCCAAAAGCGAAACGAACGAGTCCCAATAATTCTGCCAGCGTTGCTCCTTGCCGGCGTCTTTCAAGGGCTTGCCCGCGATGTATTCGGCAATGGTCGCGTCGCAGATAAAGACTTCATGTCGCGCGGCCACCACCCATTTGCCCAGGTCAAAATTCCGACGTTCACCTTCCACCAGCAGGGAAGTGTCAATGAGAATTCTCATCGGGCCCGGTCGGTGGCGGCAAGATTGGCCGAAATCTCTCGCGCCGTGTCAGCGTCCAGGGGCTGGCGCGCCCGATAGAGTTTGGCGAAGACATCCGCGCTCATGCCGGTTTTTTTGACCCGGTGCCTTTTTTCGGGCGTGATGAACCAACCACCGGGCTGCTCGCGCACGATGTATTGGTGTCCGTCAATCAATCCCCGGATGGTCAGCCGGCTCTTGTCCGCTTTGGCCACGGTGGTCATATGGGAAATTTCCCATAAAACCAGCCAACGTCAAGCGGTTTCAGCCTTTTACCCCGTGATGCGTGGCCAGTGACAGGCAGGTGACCGGTTTACGAGGCAACCCTGCCAAAATACACCTAGGTAGGGACGCTCCAAGGCCGGCTCGTCAGTAGCCTCGCCCCACCAAATCACCAAATTGTACCATTACCCGTCCGCCCTCCGCCCTCCGCCTTCCATCTTCCGCTGTTGTTACCCCATTGTTACTTGTATTTTCCGATTTTTGGCACATAATGCCAGCATCCAAATCAGGCCAGGTTATTGAACCCGGCTGGAGCAATTCAGGGGAAACTGTGGCCACAAAAAAGCACAGAACGCACAAAATAAAAATGGATTTGCGACTTTTGAGCCTTTTTGCGGCTATGGAATTTGTTTAACCGCTATAATTCACATGAAACCATTTCAAAAGTTCCTGCTGCTGGCCGGGATCCTGAGTGTGTGGCTGGTTGTGCCCGGCGCGTACGGCGGCATCACTTTCACCACGTTGATTTCCTTCAACAACACCAATGGTGCCACCCCGGTGGCCAATCTGGTGCCGGGACCGAACGGTAATTTCTTTGGCACGGCGCCGAACGGCGGCGCGTACAGCAGCGGCACCATCTTTGAAATTTCTCCCGATGGCAGTTTCTTCACCAACTTTTATAATTTCAGCGGCGGTTCCAATGGCGCTGCGCCGGCCGGCGCATTGGTCCTGGGGACTGACGGCAATTATTATGGCACCACCTATAGCGGCGGGATGAGCAATTGGGGCACCATCTTTCAGATCTCCACCAACGGCGCTTTCAATCAACTGGGCCTGCTGAGCGGCACCAATGGCGCCCATCCCAACGTCGCCCTGGTTCAGGCCGCGGACGGCAGCTTTTATGGCACCACCAAGTACGGCGGGCCTTATCCCAATACCACGTCGGGCGGCACGGGGTATGGCGTGATTTTTCGGATCACCACCAACGGCGCGATTTCCACCCCGGTTTTGTTGGCCGGCACCAACGGCGCCTACGCCACCGCCCTGGCGCGGGGTAGTGATGGCAATTTCTATGGCACGACGGCGTGGGGCGGAAACACCAGCCTCGTACCCTGGGGAGTCGGCACGATCTTCAAGTTAAGCCCTGATGGAACGTTCACCAATCTTTACAAGTTCACCGGCGGAAATGACGGCGGATTTGCTTATGCCAATCTGGTGCAGGGCAGCGACGGCAATTTCTATGGGGCCGCCTTCAGTGGTGGCGCTCACAGCGGGGGCAGCCTGTTTCGAATCACGCCGGATGGAACGTTCACCAATTTATATTCGTTTACCGACGGGAGCGATGGGGGCTCTCCTTATTCCGCCCTGGTGCAGGGCAGTGATGGCAATTTCTATGGGACCACGTACAGTTATGGCAGCCGTGGGGTTGGCACGATTTTTCAAATGACCACCAATGGCAATGTGACGCCATTGATTTCGTTCACAGGCACGAGTGGTTCCTATCTGGGGGCGAACGAGCAGGGCTCCCTGGTGCAGGGGCCGGATGGCAATTTCTATGGCACGACGCCGAACGGTGGCATTTACAACGACGGCACGGTGTTCCGCCTCAGCCTGCCCCTCCCGCCGGTCTTCAAATCGGCCATCAATAACACCGGAACGGTCACCCTGGTCTGGAGCAGCGTGGCCAGCCAGAGTTATCAATTGCAGTACACCACCAATCTGGCGCTGCCCGTTTGGACCAACGTGGGCGGCAGCGTGCCGGCCACCAATGGCACGATGACGGCTTCCGATTCCCCCGGAACCGACCCACAGCGATTTTACCGGGTCATGTTGCAGTAATCCCGCTTTCCTCTATAACGAGAATTGAATCCGGGAGCGCCGGCATCTTGCCGGCGAGTTTTCAATTGTAGCAGCGGAACAGGCCGTCAGGAGGCTCATTATTTACGATATACGATATGCGATTTACGCGCGGCGTGCAGAGCGGGAATAGACTCGTAAATCGTAAATCGTAAATCGCACATCATCAATGGCGGACGATTTATTTCGCGGAGGTTTTGGCCGCTTCGATCAAATCCCAGAACTTGGGGTTTTCCTGGAGGGCTTCGTCCTCGGCGGTTTTGAGACCGCTCCGGAAGTAGAAATTCTTGAGCGTATGCCGGCTGAGCAGCGCGCGGTTTGTGCCGCCGAACGAAGCAAGCGCAGTACCGCGCGCAATCCCTGTCTTCGGCGCGTGCTCCAAGACCCGACTAGGACTTTAGACACCCACCGAATTTCATTTACACAGATTAGAAAATCTGTTAGATTCTCCTAAGATAGAGAACTTAGGAAGGCGGGGTGAGTTCAAATGAAAAAAACAATTATAATCACATTAGTAATGGTCGGATTGGCCCAGGTTGCCTTCGGCTTCAGGGGAGGCATTATCACGATTGATACGACGGAGGAAGCTCCGAATGTGTATATCGAAGGCGTTCTCGATACGAGTACCGACATCAATCTGGAGTTGTTGTATTTTGATACCGGCAGCGCCAGCTACAAGCCTGTCGTGACATTTCTACTGAGCCAGGCTATAGGTGATACTGGTTCAGTGGCTCCATGGGGTGCCACGGAACCCGCTCAACTGGATCCCGTTCGAGGGGACATTAGCTTTATGAACAGTGGTCAACTTTATGATTGTGATGGTAATGACTATCAATCACCCACAATCCCATTCAATACCCAGTTGACGTTCATCGTTGAAGGATGGACTGGTAATGCAACCAGCCTTCAAGCGGCGGAGTACACTTTCGGTGACAAATGGGGTGTTACCGCGCCGTTTACTGAAACTCTGAGCGATCCGAATTCCCCAATTCTCGCCAATATTGCAAATATGCCTGCGTTGAATTTGTCAATTCCCGAACCGGGCACGTTCGTGCAGGCCGGTCTTGGGCTTGCTTCGTTGCTGGCGCTTCGTCGTCGCAAGTAAGCTGGATTTTGTTTTTTTATCCCCGCTCTTTCACGAGAGCGAGTTTTTAATCTTTTGGTAGGGACACCCGAAGCGACTTATTTCGCGGAGGTTTTGGCCGCTTCGATCAAATCCCAGAACTTGGGGTTTTCCTGGAGGGCTTCGTCCTCGGCGGTTTTGAGACCGCTCCGGAAGTAGAAATCCTTGAGCGTATGCCGGCT